>DATENH010000060.1:0-18644 GCA_035275145.1 Steroidobacteraceae bacterium
GAAGTCCTCCGACAGCCGCTTCAATATCGTATCCATCACCGAGAACGTGGTGACGGCCGCGAGCATCGAGAGGATGCCGCGGAGGTTGCTCGTTCGCATTAGTCGCATGCTACGGACGGCCCGAGTTCACTGTCCAGTGGAACCGCGCGCTCGCCCACGGGTTTCAGCTCATGCCGACAGAATTACGAGAGCCCATCATGACCAGCCTCAATCCGCAGCAATCGACAGCGATGAAAGCTCGCTTGCGCGAGCGTGCCGCGCAGTTGCGCGGCGAGATCCAGCAGACGCTCGAACGCTCCGCCGACGAGACGCACGTGCGGATCGCCGAACAAGCCCGCGACACGGAGGACGACTCGTTCTCGAACCTGATCGTCGACGTGAACCTCGCGGAGATCGACCGCGATGCAGACGAGCTGCGAAGGATCGACGGCGCGCTGGCACGCCTCTCCGAAGGCAGCTACGGAGTCTGTGAGAGCTGCGGACAGGAGATACCGCAAGCGCGTCTGCAGGCCGAGCCGACGGCCGTGCGTTGCGTGCAGTGTCAGGAGCTGTATGAGAGGACGCACGCGGGGAACGGCACGCCCAGACTATGAGGCAGGCTGTAAAGAGCAGGGACTTGTGTCACTCTCTTTCCCATGCGCCAAGTCTTCATCTGCGACGCAATTCGCACCCCCATAGGCCGCTACGGCGGCGCTCTCGCCGGCATTCGTCCTGACGATCTCGGCGCGATCCCGCTGCAAGCGCTCATGCAACGCAATCCGCGCGTCGATTGGGCCGCGGTCGACGACGTCTATTTCGGCTGCGCCAATCAGGCCGGCGAAGACAATCGCAACGTCGCGCGCATGGCGGCGTTGCTGGCCGGCTTGCCGGACAGCGTACCCGGCGCGACCGTCAACCGTCTGTGCGGCTCAGGCCTCGACGCCGTCAATCTCGCCGCGCGGTCGATTCGCGCCGGCGAAGCGGAGCTCGTGATTGCTGGTGGCGTTGAGAGCATGACGCGCGCTCCGTTCGTCATGGCCAAAGCGGACAGCGCTTTCTCGCGCACCGCGAAGATCGAAGACACCACCATCGGCTGGCGCTTCGTCAACTCGCTGATGAAAGCGAAGTACGGCATCGATTCGATGCCGGAGACCGCCGAGAACGTGGCGCAGGAGTACAGCGTCGCGCGTGCCGACCAGGACAAGTTCGCGCTGCGCAGTCAGCAACGCTATGCACGCTCGCACGCGGCGAAGTTTTTCGAAGCCGAGCTGGTGCCGGTGCCGATTCCGCAGAAGAAGGGCGAGCCGCTCAGCTTCGCGGCCGACGAGCATCCTCGCGCGGACACGACGCTGGAGGCACTCGCCAAACTCAAAGGCGTCGTGCGGCCCGACGGCACGGTGACGGCGGGCAACGCTTCCGGCGTCAACGACGGCAGTTGTGCGCTGTTGCTGGCGAGCGAAGAGGCCGCGTCGAAGTATGGCTTGCGGCTGCGAGCTCGCGTGATCGCGACGGCGACAGCCGGTGTGCCGCCGCGGATCATGGGAGTCGGCCCGGTGCCTGCGACTCGCAAGGTGCTCGCGTTGGCGAAGCTGTCGCTCGAGCAACTCGACGTCATCGAGCTGAACGAAGCATTCGCCGCCCAGGCGCTTGCTGTAACGCGTCAGCTCGGGCTTGCCGACGATGCGGAGCACGTGAATCCAAACGGCGGTGCCATTGCGATCGGGCATCCGCTCGGCGCGAGCGGTGCCCGCCTCGCGACGACTGCGCTCAACCAGCTCGAAAAGATTCGCGGGCGCTACGCGTTGTGCACGATGTGCATCGGCGTGGGGCAGGGCATCGCGATGGTGATCGAGCGCGTCTGACGCTCACTCGCACGCGGCTTTGCAGTCGCGCAAATCGTCGCGGCACTGAGTGTTCGCATCGCGCTCGGTGCGGTAGCAGTCGTAGCGCAGTTGCGCGACGTTGCTCATCCGGTCGAGACAAATACCGTGGCGATACGCCAGCCGCCGCTGACAGGCGCTGCTGTAATAACCCGAGCCGCAACTGCTGTCCGGATTCGCGAAGTAGTAACAGAAGGCTCCGTAGTCGATGCCGTTGTCCGATTCGTAACGGCTGGCACTGCCGTTGCTCGTGGCCGGTCGGCCGGTGAAGACGTCGCGTCCGCCGTTGGCGGCGACCTTCTGGCAATCGGTGCGCGCACGGCGCACGTCGCGCGCGCAGCGCTGTTCGTTACTGGCGCATTGATTCAGACAGCTGGCATGCGGCGGCGGCTCCTTGTCGCTCTTCGTCTTGTTGTCGGCAGAAATCGCAGTCGTGGCGAACAATGCTGCGAGCACGTAGAGCAGATTTCTGACGTTCATTGCCGCACTCTGGCCAGCAGGTCCGCAAGCGTCAAGCAGCTTGCGCAGCTTGGCGGCAGTCCGGCGCGCGAGCCGTCGCAAGGCGCCGCCGTCCGTGCTCTGAGTACAGGCGCCCAGCTTTATTTTCAGCAACTTAGCGCTGTGCGCGTCGGGCCGAGGGAACCGTGCCGGACACGATCGGTCTTCTGGTCATATCGCCCGCACGTCGGGTTACACTTCGATCGTTCCTTCGCACCGAAGCGCTGAACCTGAATGACTCAACACTCCGAAGAACGCCTGCCCGAGACGGAAGGCGCGCCGTCGGTGCGTAACGGCGCGCGCATCTTGCCGTTCGAACGTCCGCAGTCGGAGCTGCAGCGGGCCATTCAGCAACGCGCGCAGCAGGCGCTCGATCGCGATGCCGAGCTCGATCGTGAGAAGCGGCGGCCGCAGCCGCTCAAGTGGCTGACGATCTTTGCGCTCGCATGCATCCCGGTACTGCTGACGGTCGTTGCAGTCGACGGCTTCCTGCGTGTCTTCCACAAAGTCGCTGCCATTTACAGCGCCGAGCCGCCAGCGCAGCAACAGCAGCAGGCGCCGCCGCAGAGCGATGCACAGTCCCAGCCCGGCATCGTGATGCTGCAGTCTTTCGACACGCCGACTGACAAGCAGAGCCAGCCGAGCGCGGGCTCGCCGCCGGCTGCCGACCCGCCAGCGCGACACTAAACATAAAGGGTTTCGCGCTGGCTGAACGGCAACAATGCGTATTGCCGCCCATCGGAACGCCGGCCACAGTTGCGTTTCTGAGGCGGCCGGAGCCAGGGGGGCACCTATGTCGCGACTGGTGTTTCGCGATTTCGACGAGTTCGCCGACTCCATAGCCGGCGTCGCCGGCCGTTTCGTTCCGACAGCGCGCTCGACCACCGAATGGTGGATCGACCTCGTGCCGGCCGGCGTCTTGTCGCTGCAGCACCTGCAGATTGGCGGGTCTTCCACTTTTGCCGGCGACGGGCAGCGCGGCTGTTTCACGCTCGGCATCCCGATGACCCGGCCGCAGTTCATCCGCATCGACGGCCAGCGGCTCGACGCCAACTCTTTCATCATGCTGAAGGAAAATCAGCCGTTCACGTTCGCCGGCCAGGAAGTCGTGCGCTGGGCCGGCGTCACGCTGCCGGTCGATCATCACGCGATCGGGCCGGAACTGCTCGAGAAGCTGCACGCGAGCGACGGGCCCTGCACGCGCACCGATCCGCTGCGCCTCGAGCAGTTGCGCTGGCTCATCGGCCGCATCTGCTGCGGCAACCCGACGATCGACCTGTCGGATCCAGCGGCCGCGAAGATGGCCGAGCAGGAAATCAGTGCGGTCGCGGTGCGCGCGCTCGAACGCAGCCTGCGATTGCAGCTGCGCCCGATCGGCCGGCCGCATCTGTCGCGCGAGCGGGTGATCGCGCGGGCGCTGGAGCTGATTCGCGCTCACGACGGCCAGCCGCTGTTCACCAGCGATCTGTGTCGCGCCGCCGGTGTCAGCGAGCGCACGCTGCGCAACACGTTCAACGAGTATTTTGGCGTCGGTCCGATCCGGCTGTTGAAGATGCGTCAGCTGCGCGAGATTCGCGCGGCGCTCCTGGCCGGGGATCCTGCGCACGAAACCGTGGCTAGCATCGCGGGACGCTTCGGGGTCTGGGACTTCAGCCTGTTCGCACGCAACTACAAGCGGCTGTTCGGCGAGTCGCCATCGCAGACCCTGCGCACGCCCGCCGGCAGTAGCGAGCACACGGACGACACCTCGTGGTTGGGTTACGCCGTCCGCAAGTTCGCGGACGATCTGTTGTACGCCGTGCCGCGCTCGGCGGCTGCGGCGCCGCCGTTACAGACTGGCTCTAACGAACAGTAGCGGCCCGGCGACCGTCAGGTCGACGAAGCCCGGCGTGTCCTCGTCGGCGGAATCGACGTCGATGTTGAAAGTGCGATAGCCGAGTCCGAACAGCAGATACGGATTCATGCGCCAGGTCACTCCCAGCCGCGCGTCGAGGATCGAGCCGCTGACCTTCTCCTCGTTGACCGTCAGGTACTGCACGCGTGCTTCCGCCGACCAGCGCGGCGAGAAGTCGTAGCGACCTTCGAGGCCCAGCAACGGCAGCGGCGCCATGCCGTTCTCGCTCTCGCGCACTACGCGGCTGCGGACCACGGCATTCGCTTCGACGTCCGCGATCTGAATGCCGAAGCTGGCGCTGATCTCGCCGCGCGGCGCGACGATGAAGCGGTAGCCGTAGGTCAGGCCGAACATCGTCAGGTTCAGGATGCTGTCGACGCGCTCACCGACCAGATAGTCCTGGTCGTCGAACGAGATGTTCTTTTCGAGGTGCGTGGCCGCCGAGCGGTCGATGGCGAAGCGGCTCAGGCGGATCAGGTGACGCTCGCCGGGCAGCAGCGTGAGCTCGACCTGCGGCAGGAGCTGGAAGTCGTCGAGACCGAGATCGTCCTCGGCGTTGATCTCGGTGCCGGGGAGCGTGGGCGACTCGTCGACCCGCAGCTTCGTCTTGGCACTGGCACCGAGCAGGTTGACCTCGAGACGCAGGCGGTCTTCGATGACGTTCGGCTTCGGTTTCGGCGCCCAGTCGGGGAGCTTGTTCGGCGCGGGGGTCGACGCCTGCGTCGCAGCCGGGGCCGGCGCAGTGGATTCCGCAGCACCGGCAAGCGCCGGCCCGAGCGCGACGAGCGGGATCATCAGTAACAGGCGGCTGCTGGTTGGCATTCGGTGCGTCCTTTGGCGCGCCGATTATGCCAATGCTCGTGCGCTGCGACGGGCTCTACTTCACGGAAGCGAAGAGTGTCGGGGATTGGTGACACCCGCCTCATCGGCGGGACGTCGCCGGCGTCGGCGCAGGATGTTGCGGAGGCGGACGTTTTCGATGCCTAATCGTTCGGCCGCTGCGCCGACGGACAATCCTTCGCACACAATCAGGCTCACGGCGGACCAATAGATCGCGGATTCGGTGCGGGTGTCCTGGTGGGGATGCATGACGGCGTGCCGTCGCAGCATGGTGCGAGCGTCGCAGGCCCAGATAAACCTGCAGAAATACTGATCCGGGTCGCGGCTGGCGCAATGCATGGGGGCGACTGCATGGCAGATGAATCGAGCGAGATCGTGCAGCGGGCACGCGTACGGGCGCGGCTGTGTCTGCTCCTGGCCGGCGTCTCGTGCGCTGTTTTCCTGGTCTTCCTGGTGTTGCTGAACCGCGCCGTACAGCACGATCCGCTGGCGCCGCTGCGCGATGTGGGTTTCAGCGTGGTGGGCGTCGGCATCAACTTCGCGCTGGCGCTCGGCAGCGTCGTTGCCTTCGGCTACTGGCGGCGCATCGAGCGGGCGCGGGCAAGGCGCTGAGCATGCGCAGCCCCATCGCGATCGCGCTGTTCATCATCGTCATACTCAGCACGCTGCTGATCACTCGCTGGGCCGCGCGCCGCACGCATTCGCGCTCCGAGTTCTATGCGGCGGGCAGCTCCATTACCGGCACGCAGAACGGTCTGGCGATCGCCGGCGATTTCATGTCGGCCTCGACGATCCTCGGTGTCGCCGGTCTCGCATTCACCGGCAACTCCGACGCTGTGCTGTACATCGTGGCGCCGCTGCTCGGCTTCACCGTCATGTTGCTGTTCATCGCGGAGCCGCTGCGCAATCTCGGTCGCTACACGGTCCCCGAGGTCGTGGCACTGCGCTTTCCCGGGCGCAGCGTGCGTGCGTTCACGGCTGCCGCCGCGCTGGTGGTCACGATCTTCTATCTGATCGCGCAAATGGTCGGTGCGGGTGCGCTGATCGAGATCCTGCTCGGCGTGCCGTACTCGCTCGCGGTGGTGGTCGTCGCGACTCTCATGATGCTGTACGTCGCGTTCGGCGGGATGCTCGCGACCACTTGGGTCCAGATCACCAAGGCAGTGGTGTTGATCGTCGGCGTCGTGTTGATGACAGTGCTGACGCTCCGCCGTGTCGACTACGACTTCGGCACGTTGTATTCGACCGCGCGTGCGCAAATGAACGTGGTGTTCACCACGAACAAGACCGGCGCGCTGAATTCGCTGTACTCGACGATCTCGCTCGGCCTCGCACTGTCGCTAGGCGTTTGCGGCCTGCCGCACGTGCTGATGCGCTTTTTCACTGTGCCCGACGCGCGCCAGGCGCGGCGCTCGATCGTGGTCGCAATGGTGTTGATCGCGGTCGTCTTCCTCATCGTCCTGTTCGTGCTGAGCTACGCGGCCATTGCGTTCCTGTACGGCAAGCCGGAGTTCTTCGACGATGCCGGTGTCCTGCTCGGCGGCGCGAACATGGCGGTCGTGCACCTGTCGCGACTGCTGGGCGGCGATGTGCTGATGGGTATCGTCTCGGCAGTCACCTTCGCGACGATTCTCGCTGTCGTTGCCGGACTGACGATGGCGAGTGCCGGCGCGCTCGCTCACGATCTCTATGCGCAGGTGTTCCGGCGCGGGACCGCGACCGAGGCGCAGGAGCTGCGTATGTTTCGCGTCGCGACGCTCGCCGTGACGGTGGTCGCCGCGTTGCTCGGTATTGCGTTCAAGGGGACGAACATCTCTTTTCTCGTCAGCCTCGCGTTCAGTGTCGCGGCGAGCGCGAATCTGCCGGTGCTGCTGCTGTCGTTGTATTGGCGCGGGCTCACGCGGCGCGGCGCGTTGCTCGGCGGCGCAGTCGGCCTGATCGGCTCGACCGGCATGCTGATCGCCGGCCCGGCGATCTGGGTGGACGTGCTCGGCTACAAGCACGCGTTGTTCGGCTCGAACTATCCGACGCTGATCGCGATGCCGCTCGCGCTGGTCACGGCGTGGGGAGTCTCGATGCTCGATGCGCGCAGGCACGACGCGCACGCTAAGCGCGCGTTCGACGAGCTGTCGGCGAAAGCAAGTCAGGCTGAAGCCTGACTCTGCTCGGAACTTCGCGCGAGCGCGGACGTTGGCTTTGTATCCCCGTCGATTGTGCGGAGCGCCACCATGGCATTCGAACTCAAGCCTTTGCCTTTTCCGAAGGAATCCCTCGGTCCGACGATGTCCACGAGCACGCTCGAGCATCATCATGAAAAGCACCACGCGGCTTACGTGAGGAAGCTCAACGAGCTGATCCGCGGCACGAAGTTCGAGAAATCGTCCGACCTGGAATCGATCATACGCGCGACCGCGCGCGGCCAAGGCAAGGACCGGAAGATCTTCAACAACGCCGCGCAGGTGTGGAACCATGACTTCTTCTGGGAATCGCTCGCGCCGAACGGCGGCGGCACGCCGCCCGAACCCGTAATGAAGCGCATCGCGGCCAGCTTCGGCTCGATGGAGACTTTCCGCGACCGTTTCGTCGAGGCCTCGGTCGAGCAGTTCGGCAGCGGCTGGGCGTGGCTGGTTGCTAAAGACGGCAAGCTCGAGATCGTGACTACCCACGACGCCGACAATCCGCTGACGTCAGGTCAGACCGCTCTCTGGACTTGCGATCTGTGGGAGCACGCCTACTACCTGGATTACCAGCACGAGCGAGCGAAGTTCGTGCAGGCCGTGATCGACAACGTCGCGAACTGGCAGTTCGTCGGCAAGCGCCTGGTCGAGGCAGACGCGCAGCCGAGCCGGGCTGAAGCGCGGCCTACAGGGAGCTGATTCGCACCGTAGCGGCGCGCGAGACGAACTCGGGAGTGCCGTAGACGCCTCGCGAGGACGTGACCGTCACCGTATAGATGGTTACCGGTGCGCCGTTCACTACGTACGCGGCCTGCGCACAAGGGATTGCGTTGAACGTCACGGCGTAGCCGCTGACGCTGAGGTTCGCGAGGCTGCCGCAATTCCCACCGGGAGCGAGCAGCCGCGTGGCTGCGTATTCGACGCCCGAGTTCAACGCGGCCGCGGCGCGGAGCTGCTGTAAGTCCAGATCCGCCGCGTGCTGTTGCGTCATATTGATGCGCACCGCAAACGCGCCCAGCGCTGCCAGCACAACCAATACGAAGAGCGCGCCAATCAGCGCGAAGCCACCATGCTCGTGAGGCGCAGCGTTCATGCCGCATCCTCCACTTTGAGCTGTTTCATCACGCGCAGCGTATCCGTCGCGCCGTTCGTCACGCGCGAGATCGTGACCCGGATCAGCAGCAGTCCGCCGTGATCGGCCGTTCCAGGCCGCGGCGTGAATGTGCATGCAGTGACATCGCGCGCGATGAGTCGCGAAGGCGTTCCGGCCGGCAACGCGCCGACCGCCGCAGTCATGGGCAGATTGTCATAGCGACGCAGCGTGCGAGCCGCGACGTCGCACTCGTAGCGAACCACTGCGGTCGCAGGCGAAACCAGGAATGCTCGTCGATGCGCGGACTGACTGGCGAAGCGAAAGGGCGGCGTCAGCGTGATGCTCGATGAGGTGGCAAGGATTGCGGCCGGTGCGATGACGTTGGTGAGCGCGTAAGCGTTCTGCCCCGCGACGCCGCGATTGTCGATGACCACATGCGTGGCCGTGACACCCGGCTGGCCGAGGACGTCGAACTGGCTGTCCGGCGCGGTGAAATCCAACGTGTCGCCGTAGATCGTGGTGGCACGGATATCGATCATCTCAACAACCGGCCGGCCGCCGACCGTAGCCACGCGCACGCTGTTCGGCAGTGCGCCGCGAACATCCTGCGACATCCAATGCGCAACGGCCTCCGCGGACTCCGCGAGATCCGAGCGTCGCGCCTGCGCCATGTGCGACTGGACCGGCACCGCGATGAACGTCGCGATGAATCCCACGACCACGACCGAGACCGTCAACCCGACGACGAGCTCGATGAGCGTGAATCCGTCCTGGCGCGCGTTCATTGCCGCACCACCTGGCCGCCGTAGTTGGTCCTGAAGCCGGTGAGCAGCGCGACCGTGCCGTTCGGCGCCGTCACGCGCACGTCGACTTGGATCGCATCGGGGATTGCGCCGAGCGCCGCGACCACGGCGCTGATCTGCACCGTGTATTGATTGAGACCGGGTACGAGATTGCCGGCGGCATCGCGCGCGCCGTTGTCGACGAAGTTGTAGTCGCGCACATCGTCGAAGTTGGTCCGTCCGACCTCGGCGACGCCATCCGGATCCTGGTAAGCCTTGGACAAGGCTTCGTCGAGATACGCGCTCGCGATCGCCTCCGCCTGCGTCGAAGTCATCGCGTCGGCGCTGCGGACCGAGATCGCCGCCAGCAGGCTCAGTACAGCCATGACTGCCATCGCGATCACCGTGATTGCGATGACGAGCTCGATCAGCGTTGTGCCGCGAGCGCGAGTTTTCATTGGACGGTTACCGATCCGGTTGCCGGATTCACCGTGACCGAGAACGCGCCGACATTCACCGGCGCGACGGGAAGTACCAGATCGCCAGCGGCGCTGAACTCGACGACGGCCGCGCCCACTGCGACCCCACTAGGTGTGACGTTCGCTAACGCACGGCGATCGGGCGATTGCACTGCCACGCCCCAGGCTCCCGCGGTGTTGCACCTGACGCTCGGCTGCGCAGCGCTGTATCCGGCGGCGTTGATCGTGAATCGCACGTTGCACGCCGAGGCCACGGCGATGCTACGGGCGTAGCGCAGCGAAGCCGCGAGCTCGTCAGCGTATCCGCGCTCGCTGAAGGCGGTGTTGTTGAAGAAGCGCGGCGCCGCGACGGCGGCCACTATGGCGATGATGACGAGCACGACCACGACTTCGAGCAGCGTGAAGCCGCCATAACGAAAAAGGCGCCCCCGAGGCGCCTTCTTCGCGACATGGAGTTGTCGATCAGCAGCCGGCATTCATCTGCGCCTGGGTCGCAGTCGAGATGGTCGGAGCCGTGTTCGCGGCACCCGCCCACACGTACTGCACGAAGCACGTCGCCGGAGTGGTCGAGCCGTTGATCTGGTACTGGATCGTGGTCGGGTTGACGACGACCGCGGTGTACCGGCCCGGGGTGTTGGCGACGACCGTTCCCGCCGCCAGCGTATTGCCGATGCCTGCTGCGGTGGGCGCCGGGTAGCCGGCAGTCATGGTCACGTTGGCGCCTTCCATGTTCACTGTCGCCGGATTGGTGCCGGCGGCGAGCCACAGCGAGCGGGCCAGCGCGCTGCTACTGCGCAGCGTGCCTTCCATCGCGCGTACCGACGCGATGCGGGCCTGCTGGTCGAGACGCGCGAAGCGTGGGACCGCGAACGCGGCAAGGATGCCGAGGATGACGATGACGACGACCAGCTCGATGAGCGTGAAGCCGCGCTGCGAAGACTTGACCATAAGTGACTCCGGAACCAATGACTGTGAAGGCATACCGCCTGCCATGACCGTTGTATCGGCAACGCAACCACGAGGCTGGAGCGCTGCGCATGCGATCTGTGACCTGTCTCTCATACCTGCACCCGCGAGATCATTTCCCACATCGGCAGCATCACGCCGAGCGCCAGGATGCAGACGATGCCGCCGACCGCGATGATCAGGAACGGCTCGATCGCGGCGCTCAGGTTCTTCAGTGCGTAGTCGACTTCGCGCTCGTAGAAGCCCGCGACTTCATCGAGCAGGGCGGAGATATCGCCGGTCTCCTCGCCGACTGCGAGCATCTGCAGTACGAGCGGCGGGAACATGCCGACCGAAGCGGCCGCCCTGCTCAGCGGATCGCCGCGCTCGACCGCTTCGCGCAGGCGCACGACGCGCTCCGCCATGTACTGGTTGCCCGCGGCCTGCGCGATGATTTTCAGCGTCTGAATCACCGGCATGCCGGCCGTCATCGAGATCGACAGCGAGCGGGCGATGCGCGCCAGCGAGCCTTCGTGCACCAGCTTGCCGATCACCGGAATGCGCAGCTTGAACGTGTCCCAGCGGAACCGTCCGCTGTCGGTCTGCACGTAGCGGCGGAAGGCGAACCCGCTGAGCATGATGGCGCCGACCACGACGTACCAGTAATGCTGGGCGAACGACGAGACGCCCATGATCGCCAGCGTCGGCCACGGAATGTTGTCGCCGAGCTGCTTGAACAGCGGCTCGAACTTCGGGATCACGAACATCGTCAGCACCGCGATCGCGGCGGCGATCACGCACATCACGATCGTCGGGTAGCGCAGCGCCGCCTTGATGCGGTCCTGCATGTCCTGATCCTGCTGCATGTACTCGGCGAGACGGCGGAACGACGCCTCGAGCGTGCCGGTCTCTTCGCCGACGCGGATGATGCTGACGTACAGCGGGGGAAAAATCGTCGGATGGCGCGCCAGGCTGCCGGCCAGGTCGCGGCCGCCTTCGAGGTCGCGCAGAATCTCTTCGAGCTTCTCGCGCAACAGGGCGTTGTGGGTCGTGGCAGCCAGGCCGCGGATGCCGCGCAACAGCGGGATGCCGGACTTGGTGATCGTGTACATCTGCCGTGAGAACAGCACCAGGTCCGAGGTGGCCGGTTTGCCGAAGCCGAGCTTGCGCAGCGTCTGCCCGATATCGCTGGAGCTTTCGACTTTGGCGGGCGCGACGTCGATCGGCGTGATGCCGTTACTGAGCAATCGTGCGGCGACGGCGTCGGGCGTGTCGCCCTCCATCAAGCCGGTGGAGAGCTCGCCGCCGCGTACGCGACCGGTGTAGCTGAAGATCGGCATCAGACCGCGCGCTCAGCGTGCAGCGCTTCCTGCAGCAGCGAGTCGATCTCGTTCTGCGACACCGCCTCGATCTTCGGCACCACCGGCTCGCTGTCGTCGAGGCCGCTGGTGACGCTCATCGCTTCCGCCACACTGGTCGTGCCGTTCGCAACGAGGTCGAGCGCGGCGTCCGCCAGCGTCGTGAAGTCGGGGCGCTGACGCACCAGGTTCGCGAACTCGGTGGAATCGCCGCGACGGATCGCGTCGGCGAGCGTCCGGTCGATCTCCAGCAATTCGTAGATTGCCGCGCGGCCGCGATAGCCCGTCAGGTTGCAGTACGTGCAGCCTGTGCCCATCTGGAATTTCATCGTCGCGACGCGTGCCGGGTCCGTCAGTGCACTCAGCCACGCTCGCTGCTGCGGCGAAGGTTCGGTCGGCTGCGCGCAGTTGTCGCAGACTCGACGCACGAGTCGCTGCGCGACGATGCCGTGCACAGCAGCCGCGATCATGTAACCCGCCGCGCCCATGTCGATCAGACGGTGGATCGTCGCGGCCGCATTCATCGTGTGCAGCGTCGAGAACACGAGATGACCGGTGATGGCCGCGCGCAGTCCGATATCGACCGTTTCCCGATCGCGCATTTCGCCGACCAGGATCTCGTCCGGGTCCTGGCGCAGGGTCGTGCGCAGCACGCGCGCGAAATCGAGCGAGATCTTGGTATTGACCTGCACCTGGTTGATGCGGTCGAGGCGGTATTCGACCGGATCCTCGACCGTGATGATCTTGGTGTCCGGCTGGTTCAGGTGATTCAGCGCGGAGTACAGCGTGGTCGTCTTGCCGCTGCCGGTCGGCCCGGTCACGAGCACCATGCCGGCGCTGCGCGAGATCAGCTCGACGAAGCGCGCGAGCATCGTCGCTGACATGCCGAGCTTGTCGATCGTCATCAGGCTGCCGGACTGATCGAGCAGTCGCATCACGACGGACTCGCCGTGCTGCGTCGGCATCGTCGAGATACGGACGTCGAGCACTTTGTCCTTGACCTTGAGCGAGAAGCGGCCGTCCTGCGGCAGGCGCTTCTCGGCGATGTCCAGGCCGCTCATCAGCTTCAGGCGCGTGACCAGCGCGCCGGCAACGCGGCGGCCGTCGATCTTCTGTTCCTGCAGCACGCCGTCGACGCGCTGGCGGACCCGCAGCACGCTCTCGCCGGGCTCGATGTGCAGGTCGGACGCGCGCACCTGCACGGCGTCCTGGAACATCGATTGAATGAGCCGGATCACCGGCGCGTCCGGCGATTGCTCGTCGGCGCTCAACGTCTCCAGGTCGATGTCGCCCTGGTGCAGCTCCTCGCGCACTTCCTGCGCGATCGAAGCGATCTCGTCGGTGCGCCGGTACACGACGTCCATGGTCTTGAGCAGATCGGCTTCCCGAACCAGCGCGAGGCGCAGCGGCTGCTTCAGACGCGCCGACAGCTCGTCGTACGCCATCAGGTCGGTCGGGTCCGCCATGCCGACGAGCAGGCCGCGCGCGTCCGATTGCAACACCAGCGCGCGGAAGCGGCGGGCTTGCACTTCCGGCAGCAAGCGCACGGTCTGATGATCGAGCGAGAGCTGACGCACGTCGATGAACGGGATCTGCAGGTTCGCGGCGAGCAGCTCGTGCAGCTTCTCTTCGCGCACCAGTCCCATGTCCGTCAGCACGCGGCCGAGCTTGCGCCCGCTGCGCTTTTGTTCGTCGAGCGCGCTCTGCAGCTGCTCCGGCGTGAGCAGCTTCTGCTCGAGCAGCAGCTCGCCGAGGCGGACTTTCTTGCGCCGGTGCTCGCTCACTGCAGCTTGCCCTTGCGCGCGAGCTCGTCGACGCGGTCGGTCGAGTCCTTCACCAGCTCCGGCCAATCGCTGTCGTTGACCACCAGCGGGCGAAGGAGGATCACCAGCTCCGTGGTGCTGGTCTGGTTGCGCTCGCTGCGGAACAGCCGGCCGAGTCCGGGGATATCGGCGAGGAACGGCGTCTTGTAGTCCTGATCCTTGCGCGTCTGGCGCATCAGGCCGCCGATCACGATGACCTGGCCGCTGTGCGCGCGCACGATGCTGTCCGACTCGCGGATCTGGCTCAGTGCGAGCGGCAGAGAATCCGTCTGGCCGCGCACCGAGAGCTGCTTCTGCTGATCGGTCACGTCGCTCACGGTCGGATGGATGTGCATCAGCACGTCGCCCTGGTCGTTGATCTGCGGCGTCACGTCGAGCGCCACGCCGGAGAAGAACGGCGTCAGCTCGACATCCACCGACGTCGTCGTGGCGGTGCCGGTCGTCGTGTCGCTCGACACGCCAGTGACGAAGAATTCGTCCGAGCCCGCCTTGATGACGGCCTTCTGGTTGTGGATCGTCGAGACCCGCGGGCTCGACAGCACGCGCGTGTGGCCCTGCAGGCCGAGCAGCTCGATGAACGCATTGAAGTCGGCGAAGTCGGCGGCCAGCGTGAACGCGCCGCCGATCGGGTTGGTCAGGAAGCCGCTCACAGGGTTGCCGGGGCCGATCGGTAGCTGGGTGTTGGGCGGAGCGAGCAGGTCGCCGTCGAAACCGCCGCGCGGCGTCGACTGACCGATGAAGTACTGGCGGCTGCCCTGCGTGAGTACTGCTGCCCAGTTGATGCCGGCCTGGTACGCGTCGTTGAGCTCGACCTCGACGATCTTCGCTTCGAGCACGACCTGGCGCGTCACGGTGTTCTCGGTCTTCGCGAGATAGTCGGCGACATCGCGCAGCTCGTTCGGCATCGCGCGCACGACGACCACACCGGACTGGCTGTTGACGACGACGCTGCGCTCGCCGGACTTGTCCTCCGGCGTCCCGATAATTGCGCGCAGATTCGCGGCGATCGATTCCCAGAAGTCGGAGGAATTCTCCGTGATGACGGCGGTGCCGGTCACGTCCGCAGTGCTGGTCGCGGATGTGTCCTGGGGAGCGCCCGCAGCCGCAGTCGTGGTCATGCCGGCGTCGGAGCCGTTGGTGTGATTCTGGGTGATCTGACCCGAGCTGATGCGCGTCTTCGAAATGCCGAGCCGCTTCAGGTCGAGATAGTTGAGATGGAACATGCGCGTCTGCAGGCTGGCCGGCAGCACCATGTAGCCGGTGCTGACGCGTCGATAGTCATACCCGTACAGGTCGCGCGCCGCGTTCAGCACTTCCTCGACGGTGACGTGCTTGAGCTGCAGCGTGATGTGCCCGTTCACGTCGGGATGCACGAGCATGTTGTGCGGCGTGCCGTCCACCAGTCCCATGAAGAACGGCCGCGCCGGCGCGTTATCGACGTTGACGTCGAAGCGCGGCTCCTGCTCTTGCGCCGCGCCGATCGTCGGCACGGCGACCCACAGCGCGAGCACGGCCACCAGCGTGCGAATGAATGCGTTCATCGGCGCACCGGTATCGCAGCGGGCTGCAGCCGGGCGACGTGGACTTGTCCGTCGCGCACGTAACGAATGCCGTCGACGAGAATCGCTTCGATCTGCACGCCGCCGACGTGGTCGCCCGCGCGCACGATCTTGCCGTTGACGATCGCGATCTCGCGCTCTTTGGAGCGCAGGACTGCTTCGACGCGCACGCTCTCCTGCGATGGCCCGTTGTTGGCATCGGACGCCTGCGGCGGGCGAGTGGGGTCGGCGAGGCTATCGGCAGCAGCCCGGGCACTCATGGTGAGCAACAGGGCGGCGAGATAGGGGTGGTGCATGGCTTTCATGGTCAGTTACGTCCTCAGACGCCGATCCAGTCCTTGTCGAGGCTCAGCGTGCTGAGCTCGATGCGGACGCGGTTGCGGGGATAAGCAGTGCTTTCGAGCTCGAGCAGGCGCCAGTAGAAGCGCCACTCGAGGCTTTCCAGTGCGTGCAGGTAGGCGAGCACGTCGAGGTACGTGCCTTCGACGACGATCTCGACCGGATGAACATACGGGCCGCCGGTCGCTCCCGGGTGGTCCGCAGCTTCCGGCACGAGCGTAGTGACCGGCGAGTTGTGCAGGCTGACGAGCGTAACGCCGTGCTGCCGCGACAGGACGTCGTGGATGACCTGCACCATGCGCTCGGGCGGAATGAGCCCGGCGGACTTGGCTGCGAGCTGCGTGTTGATCTCGGCGAGCTGCGCTTTGAGCCGCGTCTCTTCGCGCTGTGCGATAAACGTCGGATCGGCGTCGGCCGATTCCTGGATCGACTGCGTCGTCGCCGCGATCGACTGCTGCAGCGTCGACAACTCGGCGCTCAACGCACGCTCGCGCGCACTCGTGGGGTCGAATGCCGTTGCGAACCAGAGCAGCACCATGCCGATCAAGCAGGCGCCCCCCACCAGCGCCCGTTCGCGCAACGACAGGGCGTCGAAGCGAGCGAGCATCCGGGCGATGGGGGCGGGAAGCTTCATGGCGGCGCTCATGTGGGCGGCGTCTGCTTGACGGGCAGGGACTTGCTGCCAGCACGGAAGCGCACGCGTGCACCCTTGTCGGGTCGCTCGATCACGAAGTCGTCGAAGCGCGTGCCGCTCAGCACGGCTTCGCTCGACAGGCTGCGCAGATAGACCGGCACGATGTCCGCGTCGACGCTGCCGCCGGTGATGCTCATCGTGCTGTGCGTGCCCGACATCGCGAGGCCGTCGATCCACAGGCCGTTCACATGCCGGCGTGCGAGCGCTTCCATGCGTGAGGCGAAACCGCTCGTCTGACCGGCGGCGCCGGATTGCAGCACCTGCAGCGCCTGAGTTCGCTCGCTCAAGGTCGCCGTGAGCGCCTTCACGCGCGCTTCGACGTCCGAGCGACGTGCCTGATGCGAGAGCGCTTCACCGACCTTGGCCAACTGCGTCTGCTGGTTCTGCTGTTGTTCGGTCAGCAGCGCGACCTGGACCGCCAGGCGTTCGACGCCGCGCGCCGTGTACAGCGAGAAACCAGTCAGCGCGACCGCGACCATGCCGAGCGTCGCTGCAACGGTGAGCGCCGAGAGCGTTTTGCGCTCGCGGCGGAAAATCGGCTGGTGCAGGTTGATTTGCTGGCGCATGCGCTTACTCCGCGGACTCCGTCCGCAGCGCAGCCCCGAGCGCCATGAGCGACGGCCAATCCGTCACGAGCTCGCCGCTCTTATAGACGTTGCAGAATTCGCGCACGTCGAGCACTGAAACGCGCAGGCTGGTTTCGTTGCGCAAAGCCGCTGCGACGCGTTGTGCACGCTCGCCGCCAGGCGCGATCACCAGGTCGCCGATCGGCGTCTGGTCGTAGTGGCTCTCGTAGTAATCGAGGGAGCGCTGCAGCTCCAGCGCGAGCGCGCCGGCGTCGAGCTCGTCGCCGCGCGACTGCGCGTGCGGCTCGAAACGGCGCGCAGTGTCGATGCGACGAGTGAGGTACATCACTCCTTTTCGCGTCGTGACGAGCTGGGCGTAGTTGTCGTTGAGCCCGAGGATCGCGACACCCTTCTCGTCCTGTGGCAGCAGCGCGCTGATGTTGCGCAGGCAGAGCTCCGGGATGTCGATTGCGTAGAAGCCCTTGGCGGCGGGTTGCACCGTGCTGGTCACGCGCTCGATTGCGGCCGCGCGCGCGGCCACTGCGAATAACATGCGGGTCGGCGTGCGCCGCGCGGACTCCGGAATCTCGAACACGTCAACAGCGGCATCGTCGACTTTGAAGCCGATGGCATCGCGCAGCCGCCAGCGGACTGCGGCGCGCATTTCCGAAGGCAGCACGTCGGGCGCCTCGACTTGCACGACCTGGTAATCCTCGGCGTCGACGACCGCGCAGGTTGCCGCGCGGCTCGCCCCGAGCTTGTCGAGAACCCCGCTCAGCCGTGCGCCGATCGCGCCGTGCGCCGCATGGACCCGGCAATGCTCGATCGACGGCTTGCCGTCGTCGCGACGCACCAGGACGAGAGCAAAAGAGTCCTCACCGAGCGCCACGCCGGCATGGCTGGCGCCGCGACGTGCGCTTCGGTTCAGGGCTTTTTGCAGCAACGACAACACGAAAACCTCGCTTGACGCGTCCTGTTCACTGCAGATAGCGGGCCCGCTCCACCAAACTTGACGAAGTGAGCCGTGAACCGCGGATTGGCGCACAGCGCGGCGCGGGTGCCGCCGCATCCGACGCTGCGGCGAAGTCGTACGGCTGTCAGGCGGGGCTGACTGCAACGGTGAAAAGTGTGATCGCCGTCACAGGTGACGGCAGGTTGTTCAGCCGGCGGACAAGCTCGCTGCGCTACTTTTTTGACGCACCGGAGCGCGACTGCTGTGCGCGTCGGGGCAAGAGGGTCTATATTTCGTGCCGCAGCGCGGACGTTGACAGTTCATTACACGAAACCGCGCGATCGGGGACTGGGCGAGGGGGTTCGTGGCGCACGCCTGGCGCGTGGCCGGAGGGTAGATTGTGAGCAGAGCGGCGCAGATCGCGGCTTTCATTCTCTTGGTATCGATGGCGGCTTCGACCGGTCTCGAGGCGGCCGACGATGCGCCCGCGGCGTCGTTCGTCTCGCTGAAGCTCGAAGGTGCGTGCGACGCGCAGAACAACCGGCTGTGGCTGACGAACACGCACACGTTCAAGACCGTGGCGACCACGGTGAAGTGGCGCGCGGCCGGCGGCAAGGATCTGCAGGATCAGTTCTTCCCGGGACCGAACTCGGTGCGGGAGATCGGCTGTGCCGCCGAGGCGGAGATCATCGAAGCAAAGTTTGCGGATTTCTAGGAAGGGAATCGGAAGTCGGGCTAAAGCCCGACCTACAGCGCACTACTGCAGGTCGGGTGAAGGGCTGTAGG
>DATENH010000061.1:0-8071 GCA_035275145.1 Steroidobacteraceae bacterium
GGCCTGCCTCTGCCGGTACACTTTCGGCTAATTGGCAGGTCTTGCGACCAGGTTCTGGAGGAGTAAGAGACATCATGACGAATGCACGTTACACCGGGCGCTGCTTCTGCGGCGAGGTCGAGTTCGAAGTCACCGGCGCACCGGCCGCAATGGGCTATTGCCATTGCGAGTCCTGCCGCCACTGGTCGGCAGGCCCGGTCAACGCCTTCACCCTGTGGAATCCGCAGGCGCTGCGCGTGACCAAGGGCGGCGCCAGCGTCGGCACTTACAACAAGACGCCGGTCAGCTACCGCAAGTGGTGCACGAAGTGCGGCGGCCACCTGTTCACCGATCATCCGCCGCTGAAGCTCGTGGACGTCTACGCGGCGATGCTGCCGGAGCTGAAGTTCGAGCCCGCGCTGCACGTCAACTACCAGGAGACCGTGCTGCGCATCAAGGACGGCAAGCCGAAGATGAAGGACTTTCCGAAGGAAATGGGCGGCTCGGGCGTCGTACTGCCGGAGTAACCTTTCGCGAGCGTCGGCAAAACGCGCCTCGGCGACTCTCGCCATGAAGGGTATAGTCGCCTCCATGGCAACAGGTTGGGCCGGCGACGGCGCAGTTCAGGATCAGATCGACGCAACGGTGAAGGACGGCGTGAACCGGGCGCAAAGCCGCCTGGCCACGGGTCCCGGACTGGAACATTGCGCAGAATGCGGCGCGCCTATCCCTGAGGCGCGCCGTAAGGCCATCGCTGGCGTGCGCCTGTGCGTCGCATGTCAGGAAGCAGACGACCGCGAAGAGAAGCACTCGGGCGGCTACAACCGGCGCGGCAGCAAAGACAGCCAGCTGCGTTAGATCACGTCACCGGATCGTTCTTCTTCACTCCGCGCACATTCAGCGCGAACAGCCCTACTTGCAGCGCGATGAGAGCGTACGCCTCGTCGTGCAGCGCCCAGGTAATCCACAAGACGTTGCTGGCGATGAAGCACCAGAATCCCACGGTGCGCTTGCGACTCGACTGAGAGGCGACGAGCCACGCGGCGGTGAGCGTGGCGACCATGGCGGGCCATTGCACAGCATTGATTACAGTTTCCATCACGCCCGGAAAACGTGCCGTCGTCACGACCGGTTCCGCGCAGTCCGCTGGTGCCGGGGCAAGAAAGGGTGCGAAACTCAGCAGTGCAGCAACCTGCAGGAGCGCTTCATGGGTATCTACAGCCTCGGCGAGCACACGCCGCGAGTTCACGAGACTGCCTGGATCGCGAAGAGCGCCAAGGTCATCGGCAGGGTCGCGATGGCCGAAAATTCCAGCGTGTGGTTCGGCGCGATAGTGCGCGGTGACGTCGAAGACATTCGCATCGGCCGCAACACCAACATCCAGGACAACTCGGTGCTGCATGCCGATTCGGGAATTCCGCTCACGATCGGCGACAACGTTACGGTCGGCCACCTGGTGATGCTCCACGGCTGCACGGTCGGCGACGGCGCCTTGATCGGCATTCGCGCTGTGATACTCAACGGGGCGAGGATCGGCCGTAACTGCATCGTGGGTGCGGGCAGCGTAGTGACGGAGGGCAAGAGCTTTCCCGATGGCACGCTGATCGTCGGCACGCCTGCGAAGGTCGTGCGCGAGCTCGGTCCCGAGCAAATCGCCGAGATGCAGCACGGCGCTGCGCACTACGTCGAGAACGCCCGGCGCTTCCGTGAGCAGTTGAAGCGAATAGACCGATCGCCCGGCGCATGAGGGCCGATGCATGACAAGACCAACCCGCACAGTCCAGTTCGTCCTCGCTGCTGCTTTGCTATCCGCCGGCGTTTCCGCCTTTGCAACCGACGTCCTTCAAGACACCGGCGGCGCCTGCATCCCGGACAGCGAGCGCGCGGGACGTGAGTTCGGCTGCTTCATCCTCGCCGCTCAGCCGATCGGCAAGCTGGATCACGCGACCTTCTGGCATGTCGAAACATTCCCAACGCGCGCTGCGGCGGAACGGGCGCGAAGGCCGCGCGGCGCCGTCGTCGAAGCCTTCGATAAGGTCTGGCTGCTGACGATCGCCGATGCCGGCTGGCGATCGAAGGGCGCGACACACGTAGCCGAGATCGGGCCGATTGCCACGACAGCAGGTGTCGACTACATGGCGAAGTTCATGGAGGCAACGTTTCGTCCGGGCATGAAGTCGCGGATCCATCGTCACTCGGGAGCGGAGGCGTGGTACACGCTGAGCGGCGAGACGTGTCTCGAGACACCGGCTGGCACGATGGTCGGTCGGGCAGGCGGACCGCCGGTCATCGTTCCTCAAGGTCCGCCGATGGAGCTCACGGCCACCGGCACCGAAACTCGTCGAGCGCTGGTGCTCATCCTTCACGACTCGACTCAGCCGCACACGATCGTGGCATCGGACTGGAAGCCGAAGGGACTCTGCACGAAGGCGCGGTGACTTCGTCTGTACGGATGTACAGTCTCGAAGTTTTCGAGTAGGATCGCCCGCGTTCACTTCAAGGAGGGCCCGATCATGGCGAACACGGACGACACGTCGAAGAAGCAGAACGTTTCTGCTGAAACGCCCCAGCGCATTCCGACTCAACTCGAACGTTTCATCGATGTACAGCGGCGGAAGCTGCTTCAGGCGCACAGCGTGATGCATTGTTTGTACGAGGTGCTGCTCTACGCCGAAGGTGAAGACGCGGTGACGTACGCGGAGGCAGCTCATCTCGCCTCGGTGCTCGTGGATGATGTCATCGAGCAACTCGACAGCGCGCGAGTGCAGGTGATGGTCGAAGCGATCAAGCGCGAAGCCAATGCAGGGGGTCTGACTCTGGGCGGAGGCGGTGGCGATCAGGTTCGCGAGCCGAAGGTCGTTTATATGAACTGACTCACTTCCGGGCTCCGAGCTGCGCGAGCAGCTCGGAGAGCCGTTCCGGAGTGATGTAGAAGTACTCGCACACGCGGCCCCATAGCAACGTGGTCGGAACGTTGTGATCGCCGCGTTCCTGCTGGAGTTGACTCAACACGTACAGCACGACGCGCTGCTCGCGCGTCAATCCGTCGCGGACATCGGGTATTCTGTCGTCGCTCATCGTCGCGGCAGTTTACAGCTTCAACTCCAGCGACTGCCCATCCCACTCGTCGATGACGAGGGGTTTCTCGCTGTGGCCCCAGATCGAGAGTTTGTTTCCGGCCAGAGCGCTCGGCAGGTAACCGACGCCCTCGCGAGTCAACGGAATCCACAGATCGATCGCCAGCTCGTTGCCCGGGATCGTCTCGCTGACCAGAAGCCCACGAATGGGCTCGGCGTTTGCAGCGTGTGGCACTCGAACCTCCACGCCGGAGGTCTTGCGTAACGCAATGGTCTTTTTCGTGATCGGTGCTGAATACGAAATCTTCTCCTGGTACAGCTCGTAGCCAGCCAGGTACACGAAGAGCACGATCTCGCCAGGCTCGATGCCGGTCAGGCTGAAGTCGCCGAAGTGATTCGTTTCCTTGTGCCCATGGACGCGTGCCGTCGCGGCAGCGACGCCTCTGACATAAACGTCGGCTGGCGCAAAACTGCGTCGATGAGCCGACCGCGGAACGCACCCGCGCTCGTTGACGATGACGAAGCCATGTTGGTCGCTGCGACGGATCTGGTTGCCTCGATGTCGGGCGATTCCGTCTCGTCAGATGGGGGCGGCGCATCTTCGCCTTGCACAGTCGCTTCGCTGATCGGCGCAGGGACTGACTCGGTCGTCGCTGACTCCCGATGAGCCAACATCCACACGCCGACGCCGCACGCGACCACGACAGCGACAATGACGCCCCAGCGTTTCACGGCAGCTCGAACGGCTGACCGTCCCAATCTTCGAACAGCAGCGGCGTACCGCTGAAGCGCCCGATCTGAAACGTCGTGCCGGCCAGTGCGGTGGGCACGTGGCCTACGCGCTCGCGATCCAGCGGCACCCAGATGTCGATCACGTTCTCGTTGCCGGGAAAAGTCTGGGTGATCGTGAAGCCGATCGGAAAGCGGCGGCTGCCGGACTTCACTCGCACTTCCACCCCCGCGTTCTTGCGCAACGTGATCGTCTTGTTCGTGATGGGGGCGGAGTACGCAATCTTCTCGCGAAACATTTCGTAGCCGGCCTTGTAGACCAGCAGCACGATCTCGCCCGGCTCGATGCCGGTGAGCGCGAATTGGCCGAAGTCATCTGTCTTCTTGTCGTTGCGCACGCGCCCCGTTTCGGGGCTGCTGCCTCGCAAATACACATCGGCTCCGACGATCGGCACCGAACCGCCGTCCTCCAGGACGCGAGCGGATAGCTGCACCGACGGGATCTCGATATTCAGCTCCCGGTCGCCCGCCATCGTGATGGCTCGACTGATGTCTTCGTCCGCCCGCAAGCGATAGTCCCCGGGTGGCAGGTCTTCGATCTCGTATTGACCGTCTTCCGCTGTGGTCGCGCGATAGACCATGTCGACCTTGGCGTCGGTCGGCCGCATCCAGATGCCCTTGTGTGCGGCAGGCTTGCCGCCTTGGGTTACGCGTCCCGACAAGCGCGCACCAGTAGGGAGAGCGATGTCGAACGTGAGGTCCTGATCTGCCGGCACATCAAGCTTCCGGCTGAAATAAAGGGCGGAGCTTGCGGCGTACACGGTCAGCTCCGCCGGCCCTGGCGGCATGCCGTTGAATACGTAGGCGCCGCGCTCATCGGGATGCGTGCTCATGAACGCATTTCCCGAGTCGGCCCGGAGCAGCAGGTGCGCTTTCGGAATCTGCTCCGGCCGCGAGCCTCTGACCGTGCCGCGGACGCTGCGACCTGCGCCGACGGTGAGGACGATGCCGTCCTTCACCTCATCCTGTTGCAGCACGAATTCCTGCTGAGCGCTGCCCGCGCTCGTGTCAGCCGCCACTTTGTAACGGCCAGGCGGCAGGGACTTGTAAGAGAACTGGCCTGCTTCGTTCGATTCGCCGCCGTAGCTGGGTCCCGGTCCATTGAGCCAGACGCGTCCTTTGACCGGCGCGCCTGACGTCGTCGTGACCACGCCGGCGATCGTGCCGCCCGCAGAAAGAGCGATCTCCTGCGGCGGAGTCTTCTCATCCACCGCCACTGCCACCTCGCGGTAGGCATGATCCTGTGCTCCGACCATGAGCAGGATGTCCCCGCCGGCAACCCCGTCCAGCGTGAACGTTCCATCGTCCTTCGACGTGGTCCGCGCTGTCGACTTCAAGCCGTATTCCTGGTCGCCGACGGCGCGAAAACCTATGCTGGCATCCGCGATGCCGGTACCCGTGCTCCGCTCGACTACGCGTCCGCTCACGACGTAGCCGCGCAGCAGAGGCATCACGACTTCACGCGTCGCCTTGCCGGTCTCGACGCTGAACTCCTGGGTGTTGAATGTCTGATGGCCGGCGGCCGAAACGGCAGCCTGCCAGATGCCCGCAGCCAGGTCGCTCCATGCGAAGCGACCGCTCTTGGATTGGAACGTCCGCCTGATCGGCTCGAGGTAGTTCCGGCCGAGCCCCTGGCGCTGAATCGGGGTGAGCTGAACTTCGAACTCCGGTAAGGGTTGGCGGGTGATGGCATCGATAACCCGCCCGCGAAAACCGGTGGCGGCTGCAGCGGTCGGTGGTGCTGTCGGCGGCGGCGCGCTCGGGGCGGCTGCTGCGATCGGAACGGGCTCGGCCTTCTCGGGCTGCGGCTCGACCGTTTGCTCCGTCGGCAACTCGGCCTGGACGAGGGCTCGCTCAGGTTCCGACGTCCACTGCCGGCCAAATAGCAGCAGCGCTGCGCCGGCGAGCAGCACGAGGGCAAGGAGGAGGGTTCGGCGATGCTTCGGACGATCCATGACACGAGCCGCCACGAGGGTCGCGAGTCGCCGTGAGGATGCTCCGTTCGCCAGCGGCGCGCAAGCGCGCGTTGCGAAGACAACTAGCGGGAATTGGCGGTCAGGGTCTGCGGGATCTCGAGCTCGCCCCAGCCGTAAATCGCATCGCGGCCGGGCGCTCCGAGATCGCGTGCCTCGCTCTTGAGCGAGTCGATCACGGCGCCGATGCCGGCGCTTCCATCGAGCTTGCGGGCGATGGCTGCTGCAACGACCGGCGAAGCGAAGGAAGTGCCGGAGACGGTCTTGGTCTTTGACGTCGCCGATTCGTACTCGGACTCGACGCGGACGCCGCGAGCGGCGAACGCGATGTAGTCGCCGCGATTGGCTCGTCGATAGACCTGTCCGTTCTCGTCGACCGCAGTGACTGCGATCACGCCGGGATAAGCGGCGGGGAATGCCGGAGCCGCCGCGGGGCCACCGTTGCCGGCGGCCGCGACGATCGCGACGTCGGCAGCGAGCGCGCGTTTGATCACATGAGCGAGCACGAAGTTGTCTGGACCTTCGATGCTGATGTTGATCACACGCACGCCGCTCGCGACCAGCCAGTCGATAGCGCTCGCAATCGCGGCCGCTGGTGCGATCAGCCGGTTGTCGCCATCGACGCCGAAGACATCGGCGACCGTGAGACTTGCACCGCTGCGAGCGACGATTTCGGATACCAGTGTGCCATGCGTGCGCGACGTGTAACCGCCATCGGCGAAGCCTTCGGTCTGCACGATCGAATGCGTCAGCGCAGGCCAGGAGACGTCGGCGCCGGTGTCGATCACACCGACGTGTCCCGCATGAGCTGCCACAACAGCAGCGGGCGCGGACTCGACAGTCGTCGCGACGACGTCGTCGCCAGACGGACGAAAGAGGTGATCGGGAGCGATGCTCGCCAACGGCGCAAGAGCCTGCAGCTCCGAGATGACCTGCTCTATCGAGCGGCCGCGACGCACACGAATGCGCGCGAGCGTTTCGCCGAATGCAGTGAGCGGTCGGGTGGAGATGATCGTGAATCCGGCATCGCGAACCGTGTCGATCGAGCGCGGGTCCGCAACCATCAGCACTTCGCGACGCACGCGTTCGCGTCCGACCGTGTCGCGTTCCACTTCGAAGCGTGCAGAAGCGCCGCGGTTCTCGGCGCGATCGTGCCGGTCGGAGCGAAGCTCGGTCTCGCGGCGATCGCCCTCTTGCCGGCCGCTGCGATCCTCGCGCGTGTCGCGATCGCGAGATTCCGTTTCTTCGTGCGGCCACGCGACGACAGCGAACAGCGCCAGAGCGGCGAACACAGCGGCTTTACGGAATGTTTGGACCGGACGACCCATGAGTTGCACACTACAGAAAGAACCCGCCCGTGGGAATAATCCACCTACGCAGACGTTGTCAGACGGAGACAGGTCGAGAACATGCCGGAGTTCAGGCGCGAGCTGGTCCAACTGCTGCCGCGGCTGCGTCGCTTCGCGTCCGTGCTGACGCGATCGCACGACGACGCGGAGGATGTCGTGCAGGCGGCGGTCGAGCGTGCGCTGCGCCATGCGGATTCGTGGCAACCAGGCACCCGGCTGGACAGCTGGATGTATCGAATCATGCAGAACCTCTGGCGCGACGAATTGCGCGCACATCGCCGGCGCGCCGAACCCCTGGATTCGCATGCGGACATTGCAGGTGCAGACGGGCGCGACGTGACGATCCGACACATTCAATCCAACGAGGCGCAACAGGCGCTCGATGAGCTGCCCGAGGAGCAGCGCATGGTGGTTGCACTGGTGGTGCTCGACGGAATGTCATATCAACAGACTGCAGACATCCTGGACGTGCCGGTGGGCACCGTGATGAGCCGCCTGGCGCGGGCGCGAGCCAGGCTGGCCGCCAGACTGGGCGAGGGGCCGCAGCGTGTGAGAGCCGCAAAGTGAGCGAACGCTTGGAACTCAACGACGAACTGTTGTGCGCGTACATGGACGGCGAGCTCGATTCCGAGATGCGTGTGCGAGTCGAACAGGCGTTGGTCGACGACGTGGGCGCACGAGTGCGGCTCGAACGAATGCGCGTCGCCGACGCGCGCTTGAAGTCGGAGATTCCGCTGCCGGCGCTGCAGCCCAACGATCCTTTGTCGAATCGCATTCTCGATGGCAAGCCGGTGCCAGTCGTGAGACGAACATCGATGCGATGGGGTGCTGTGGTCATCACTGCGTTGGCGGCAGGTATCGGCGGTGTGCTGGTTGGATTCGTGCTGTCGCGGCCGCAGGAGGT
>DATENH010000062.1:0-23092 GCA_035275145.1 Steroidobacteraceae bacterium
AGCGCGAGGACCAGACGGAGGTTCTGACGAAGATTGGTGGCGTCGGTGACGCACACCACGGCATCGGGCTTCGTTTCGCCGTCGCGGCGGCCGAGCAGCACGTCGGTCGTTACCTGCTCGTCGGGCGTTGCAGGTTCGAGGCTATAGAGTCCCGGCAGATCGAGGATGCGGACGCGTTTGCCGGAGGGGGTGATCGCGACGCCTTCCTTGCGCTCGACCGTCACGCCCGCGTAGTTCGCGACTTTCTGGCGACTGCCCGTGAGCAGATTGAAGAGCGCGGTCTTGCCGCAGTTGGGATTGCCGACCAGCGCGATCAGCTGCGGGGTGCCAGCTGCGACGGCACTCACGATCTACTCCAGCGGCGCGATGCGAATGCAGTCCGCTTCCAGCCGGCGCAGTGCGAAAGTGGCAGTGCCGACGCGGACCGCGACGGGCTCGCCACCGAGAGGACCACGCGCGAGCACGTGCACGCGCTCGCCGGGAAGAAAGCCGAGATCCGCCAACCGTCGGGTGAGATCGGCAGGCACGTCGGACGCGCTTGCGACTACACCCACGACGCGCGCCGACTGGCCCTTGGCGAGATCGCTCAAGGCCTGGCATTCGTGAGGCGCGGAGTAGGCGTCGAGAGGGAGGACGGCTGACATGCGAACGAAGACTACATGAGAATCGTTCTCATTGCCATGCATGCTCGCAACTGGCCGCTAACCTCCTAATTTTCTAGCTAAAAATACTGTGGCGATGCCCGCGAAAGTCATGGCAACCGAACCCACGAGGTGCACTCCCGCGGCGGCCATCGCCCACAGCGCGCGGCCTTGCTGGAGTTGAAGCACCAGCTCTGCGGAGAAGGTCGAGAACGTCGTGAGGCCGCCGCAGAAGCCGGTGATCACGAACAGTCGCCATTCCATCGGCAACGCCGAGGTCGCGAACACTGCGATCGCGATGCCGACGACGTAGCCGCCGATCAGATTCGACAGCAGCGTTCCCGGCGGAATCGGCGCGAACGAGGCGTTGAGCCAGACGCTCAGCTGCCAGCGCAGCAGCGCACCGAGCGCGGCGCCGAGAGAGACGGCGAAGATCGATTTCAAAACCACACGCGCACTCCCGCGACGAATCGAGTATCGCTGCGATCGTCACCCGCCAGCTCCGCAGTCTCGCCGAAACGCCGGACCCAGTGCACACCGATATAAGGCGCGAGCTCGCGGCGTATTTCGTAACGCAGGCGCAGTCCGGCCTCGACATCCGACAGTCCCGAGCCGATCCGACGCTCAGGATCGTCCTTGCCATAGGCGTCGGCTTCCAATTCCGGCTGCAGGATCAGTCGCTGCGTCAGCAGCAAGTCGTAAGTCATCTCGACTCGCAACGCCGTCCGACTTTCCTCACCGACATAGATTGCCGCTTCGACGTCGAACCACTGCGGCGCGAGACCTTCGACGCCGAGCGCCAGCCAGGTGCGCGACGGTCCATCGCCGAAGTCGTAACGCACACCCGCTTGCGTGCTCCACCACGGCGAGACGATACGATTCCACAGCGCTTCGACGCGGGCACTGTCCTCGTGCTGCTCGTGCACGCCTTCGGTCTTCAGCCACAGCTTGTGATAGTCGCCGCCGTAGTACGCCTGTGCGTCCCAGGCGATGTCCGCATGATCGGGATCGTCCTGCCACTCGAGCTGGTCGACGATGACTCGCCCGTATCTCTCGGTGTCATCCATGCGCATCATTTCGACCATCTGCTCGTACGGCTGGTGCGGCAGCAGATTTTGCGGCGGATCGGGCGGCACGTGCTGGGCGCTCGCGCTGCCCGCGATCGCCAGCAACGCCATCGAGAGCGCCCGCCTCATGCGACGTGCACTTCGCGGAACATGCCTGCTTCCATGTGATAGAGCAGGTGGCAATGGAACGCCCAGCGGCCGAGCGCATCCGCGGTGACGGCGTAGCGAACCTGCTGGCCGGGCTGCAGCGCTACGGTGTGCTTGCGCACCAGGAAAGCACCGGACGGGTCCTCGACCTCGCTCCACATGCCGTGCAGGTGAATCGGGTGCGTCATCATCGTGTCGTTGATGAGCGAGATGCGCAGCCGCTCGCCATAAGTGAATCGCAGCGGCGGTGCCTCCGAAAACTTGCGCCCGTCGAACGACCAGATGAAGCGCTGCATGTGACCGGTGACGCGCAACTCCAGGTCGCGTCCCGGCTCGCGCGCGTCGATCGGCCCGCCGAGCGTGTGCAGATCCGAATAGACGAGAACGCGCCGGCCGTTGTCGCGCAGGCCCGGCCCGGGATCGTCGAGGTTCGTGCGCGGCATCGCCGTGCGCATGTCTACGGTCGGACTCAACGGCGCGCTGCTGTGATGGGCGTGCCCCATGTCGCTCATCGCAAGCTCGGGCCGCGGATCGAGCGCCGGAATCGGCGCTGTCATTCCGTCACGCGGCGCGAGCGTGCCGCGCGCGTATCCCGACCGATCGATCGACTGGGCGAAGATCGTGTACGCGCGATCGTCCTTCGGTTCCACCAGCACATCGAACACTTCCGCCGCGGCAATACGCAGCTCGTCGACGGTCACCGGCTCGATGTCCTGGCCATCCGCGGCGACCACCGTCAGCTTCAGATCCGGAATGCGCACGTCGAAGATGCTCATCGACGAGCCGTTGATCAGGCGCAACCGCACGCGCTCGCCCTTCGCGAACGTTCCGGTCCAGTTTCCCGCCGGCGTCACGCCATTGATGAGATAGGTGTACGCATAGGCCGAGACGTCGGCGAGGTCCGTGGGCTGCATGCGCATCGCGCCCCACTCGCGCCGCTCGGTAAACGCGGCGCTCAGGCCCTGCGAACGCGCGTCGCGCACGAAATCGGCGGCCGTGCGTTTGCCGAGGTTGAAGTAGTCGCTCTGCAACTTGAGCGTACGGTAGAGGTGCTCGGGATCCAGGTCGGTCCAATCCGATAACAGCAGCACATGCTCGCGCTGCGCGACCTGACGCTCGCCAGCGCGCGGGTCGATGACGATAGAGCCGTACAGTCCGACCTGCTCCTGGAAGCGTGCGTGCGCGTGGTACCAGTACGTGCCCGACTGATTCACTTTGAACCGATACTCGAACGTCGCGCCGGGCGCGATCCCGGTGAAGCTGACGCCAGGCACGCCGTCCATGTCCGCCGGAACGATGAGTCCGTGCCAGTGCAGTGCCGTCGTCGTGCGCAAACGATTGGTCACGCGGATCGTGACGGTGTCGCCTTCGCGAAAGCGCAGCGTCGGTCCCGGCACGAGACCGTTGATGGCAACCGCAGTTCGGCGCGCGCCGGTGAAGTTTACCGGCAGCTCATCGATTGTCAGGTCGAATTGCGTGCCGCTCAGCATCGCTCCGGGACGCGCCTCGGCGCCACCCGTGGCACTCCAGCGCGCCGCGCCGAGTACGAGCGCAGAGCCGGCAATGCCGTGCACGAAGCGGCGGCGCGAGATCATCGAAAGCTCCGCGTGAGCAATATCACACCGGAGATCGACAGCCACAACGCAGCCATGCCGATGGCGACGATCAGCGGGTTGTTGAAGTTGTCGCGACCCCAGTAGTCCATCGTGTGCAGCATCCAGAAGAAATCGTACAGGCGCCACGAGGCGGTGCGTGCAGCGATGAAATGCCCATCGTCGGCGGCAAAGTACATCGCCGTGCGTTGCGCGTCGTCGAACTGTGCTTGCCACACAGGTCCAGTCGCGCGCGACGCGATGTCGGGCTGCATCTGCAACGTCGCAGCGGCGAGTCGACCCTCGCCAGCGTAGCGACTAAGCGCCAAACGTCGTAGCCAGTCTTCACCTACCGTTACCCGCGTGCCGTCTTCGACAGCGCGCAGCTCCACGCGATCCCGCAGCTCGATGCGCCAAACCCAGCGATCCGCGAGCGAGACGACGCGTACGTCGTAGAGATCTTGTGGTGAGTAGTCGCTCAGCCACGTCGCCGGCTCGGCCTTCACCATCGCCGGCAGAAGTGCCGCCGGCTCCGCCACGCGCACGACGCCGACTGCATCGACCCGCTCCTTATTGAGCCACGCAAACATCACGCCGCTGACTGCCCACAGCACGAGCTGCAATCCGATGACGAGTCCGAGCCACTTGTGGAGCTTGCGCAGGAACAGCATGGCTAGCGACGTACCGTGCGCGGGCGCCAGAAACTGAAGTACAGCAACCACACGCCGCTCACGACTGTGATTGCACCGAGCACTGTCGCGACGCGCGGCACGACCCCGATCGGCGCTTCGCGCTCGCCGTAATCCATGATGTGCAGCATCCAGAGGAAATCGTACCAACGCCACAATCGGTGGCGCCGCGCGACCAGCGCGCCGGTGTCGGGATGCAGGTAGAGCGTGGTTTCCAGCCAATCGTCGAAATCCGCGCGCCACAGCGGTGCCGAACGTCCACGCACTTCCATCGGCACGTCGTGCTCGAGAAGCTGCACGGCGCTCAACTCGCCATTGCCTGCGTAATAGCTGCGCGCGAGCTGGCGAATCATTCCGGAGGAGAGCGGCGACAGTTGCTGCCCGTTCGTTGCGTCGACCAGCACTCTGCGACCGGCGGCAGTCAGCTCGTATACCGGCGTGCTCAGCACCGGCAGCGAGTGCAAAGAGATGAGCGTGATCTCCGGATACCGACTCGTGAGCTGCGCGACCGGCAAGACTGCCTGCCTGCTGCCGAGCGGCGTCCGCAGGTTATGCACCAGCGAATCGCCGTGAATGAAGTCCAGGTCGATCGCGACCATGTAGAAGCCGGTGAGCGCCCACACCAGCAATTGCAGACCGACGAACAGCGCGAGCCACTTGTGCACGCTGCGGGAGAGCAGAAACGGTTTCATTCGCAGCGCAGTTTAGCCGCGTTTGCGCGCGAGGGGTGCGCTGTGGGTCGGGCTTCAGCCCGACACCTTCAGGGTTTCGAATCGCGGAGCTGCTGGGCGCGCACCGCTTTTTCTTCCATCGTCAGGCTCTGATCCTTCTCCAGCCGCATCAGCTCGACCAGCTTGCGCGACACAGCTTCTTCCTCGCCATACAGCGCGCGGGCGACTATTTGGCCGAAATGCGCGACCCGCAGCGCGTGCAAGCCGTCCAGCTCGGCCAACGCGGCTTCTTCGGTCGAGGGTGCGACGCCGGGCGGATAGGCCTGTCGCTGCGCCTGCTGATAGTTGTCGTAATGCTCGAGCAGCTCCGCCGCTTGCGCGCTGGCCGCGGCGGGCAACGGCTCGATCGCCTGCTGTTTCGCTTCGGCTAGCTGCGCGCGCTCGCTGCGCGCGAACAATGCTTCCATGTTCAGCCGCGTTTGCTCGTCGAGCACGAGCCGCCCGGAAGCGTTCACTCGGAAAGTCTTGTCGTTGGTCTGCGCCACGGTCGCTTCGGGTTCAGCCTTCGGCGAAGCCGCGTCAGCGGCGCGCGCGGGCACGGGCTCCTGTTGCTCCTCGTCCTTGCTCGGAACGACCGCGACGGTGGGCTCGTTCCCGCCCGCAACCTGGGCTGCCGGCTCCGCTTCATCCCGGCGTTGCCCGGGGCCGAACGCCACCAGGCCCGCGATGAGTGCGAGCGCGAAGATGCCGAGCCAGATGTAGAGGCGCTTCATGCCGTGCAAAAGCGGGACGGCGGCTACTTACGCAACCGCCGCCGCGCCGACCCCCGCGGGCTTACCCCACGAACCTGATCTTCTACTAGTAGGGGCACGTCGAACGATAGTCAGAGAATACCGTTGGCGTCGCGAACGCCGTGTGCTGCGCACCGCACAGGAACGTGTCGTAACGCGTGTCGTTGTCCATGAAGCGCTTGGCCCACGACACGGAATACCGCCCGATCGGCGTGTTGGTGCTGTTCGGCGCGAAGTGGCTGGCGCCGTTGAGCTCCGCATACGCCTTGTCGAGCGTGCTGGGCAGGCTGGTGTAGAACGGGATCGAGTGCGACGAGACCGGCGCGACCGTATCGTTCTCGCCGCCGAAGATGATCGTCGGCACCCGCACGGTCGAGAAGCTCTTCGTCTGGCTCCACGGCGTCATCGGCACTGCAGCCTTCAGCGACGGATTGTCGCGTGCCGCCATCAGCGTGCCGCCACCGCCCATCGAGTGGCCCGCCACGCCAAGCCGGTTCGGATCGACGCGCGCGCGCACGGTGCTGTTGCTGTTGGTGGTGAGATAGCGCAGCGCGGCCATGAGCTGCGTTGCGCGGCTCGACGGCTGATCGAACGTCGAGTTCGTGTTCATCGTCAGCGTGACGAAGCCGTGCGAGGCCAGTCGTTGCCCGATCCACGCGATCGACGATTGCGTCGCCGTGAAGCCGGGGCAGATCGCTATGGTCGCGTATGAGCCGGCAGTCGTCGGGTAATACACCGTGCCGCCGCCGAAGCCGCTCACCGAGCTCGGCACCGAGGTGCTCGCGATCGCGAACGGACCAGCATTGGCATTGAGAATGGCGGACGTCGGATCCGGCCCCTTCTGGAACGGATTCGTCTGCGCCTGCGCGACTGCTGCCAGCAGCAGCAGACCGAAGCCGACGGCGCATCTGCGCTGCCAGCGAGCGATGGTCTTCATGGTTAACCCCCTGTTGATTTTCTGCTCTGTCCTGCGGCGCACGGTGCGAAGCCGTGCGCGCGCGTCCTGCCGCCGTTCCGGGTTGTAGAGCTGCGTGCCGGAGTCGGCGGCAGGGCTGATATAGCACAGGTTTTTCCTGTTTTGCTACAGGAGGGCAGATATACACCAGAATGTAAAATCTCTAGTGCGTCGATTTCCATCGAGCAGAATCGGTTAACGATGCAGTCCGCCGAGTGGCTAGTGCGTATTGCGCGAAAAGCTGTACGCTCCTGCGCTCGCCAGCGACTCTTCCATGCCTGCAACGACCTCTGTCGAACAACTCGAAACGTCGGCCACCAGCGCCGCGAACAAGCACGAGCGCGTGCTGGACGAGGCCGCGCGCCAGTTGAACGAGAAGGGCGTGCTGCTGACCTCGCTGGCGGAAATCGCCGCGAAGCTCGGCGTCACGCGCGGCGCGATGTACTACTACGTTGCGGACCGCGAAGACCTGGTGTTCCAGTGCTATCGGCGCGCCGCCGAAATCACCGCACGCCATCTGCTCGAAGCGACCCGCGCCGGCGGCACTGCCGCCGACATGCTCCGTAGCTTCGTCACCCGCATGCTCGATCCGAACGAGCCCGAGATCGCGGCACGCGCCGAGATCGCGATGTTGAACGAGACTCAGCGCGACACGATCCAGGGCTTGTATGACGCGCTCGCGACGCGTCTCGCGCACATGCTGGAGACGGGCGAGCGCGAAGGCGTGCTCCGCCGCTGCGACGTCGAAGTCACGGCACGCATCATTCTGAGTCTCGTCACCTGGGCGCCGCTCGCGCGGCCGTGGGCGCACGCCGTCGGCCCGATGGGTCACGCGAGACTTCTCGCTGCAGCGACCGCGACGGTGTTCGAGGGATTTTCGAGTGCCGCGCGGTTGCCGGACTTCCAACCGCTCGATCTCGCGGCGTTGTCGCCGCCGGTCGTGAATGCGTTCGATCGCGACGCGGCCGTGCAGGCGAAGCGCGAGGCGCTGCTGCGCGTCGCCTCCAGGCTGTTCAATCGCAAGGGCATCGATGCGACGTCGCTCGACGAGATCGCGGCGCAGGTCGGCACGACCAAGCGCACGCTGCATCATCACATCGGCAGCAAGCAGGACCTGGTCGCGGCCTGCTACGACCGCGCGTTCCGCATCTTTTTCCTGATCAAGGACCGCATGCTCGAGCACCGGGGCTCGCGCTTGGATGCGCTGGCCGCAGCGATGCATGCGCTCGCTCTCGCTTATCCGAGCGACGAACTGACGCCGCTGTCGCCGCTGGTCGGTCACGGCGCGCTGTCGCCGGAAGGGCAGGCTGCATTCGATCGCAACTCCGGACAACTGGGCGACGCGTATCACGGCCAGATCCGGCAGGGAATCGAGGAAGGCAGCATCGCGCCGATCGACGACATCGAAGCGCGCGCGCTGATGTTGCCGGGCCTGGTGAGCTGGCTGGTCAAGGAAGACGTGCCGCGCGATCTGGCGCAGCAGCGGCACATCGCCCGCGAAGTCGCAAACCTCGTCGCGCTCGGACTGCGACCCTAGTACCGCCACAACACGCCGGCCGACGGCACCAGCGGCAGCCACGAGTCCTCGTGCCGCGAATAGCTCAGCGAGCCGTTCGGATTGCGCGTGACCTCGTACTTCACGCAGCACTCGTTCTCGCGCGACGTCGCGTTGTTCACTTCGACGAATACATCCAGCGCACCCACCGGCAGCGCAAACGTGCGGGTGACGCGGAAATCGAGCGTGTTGTAGTCCTTGAGGCGCGCGCGATTGCGCCCGGACAGGTCGATCTGCGGATTGCTCGTTCCGAGGCCCGTTACTTGCAGCTCAGTCGTCGGCCAGCCGGTATGAAAGCTGTCCGTCAGCGTCGCGCTCCACGGCCCCTTCGCCCAGACGATGCCGAGATTCACGGCGTGCCGCTGATCCCAGCTCCGCGGCACGTCCATGCCATCGATGTGATCCTCCGCGCGCGACCAGCTGTAACTCAGCCATCCGCTCCACGAACCGTGCGGCCGCAGCCGCGCCATCATTTCGAAACCCGACGCGCGCGCGCCGTCCGGCGCGATCCGCACGCGATCGAATTCCGCTTCCGGCAGCAGCACCAGCGGATCGAAGATGTTCTCGAAGCGCGGATTGATGTGCCGGTAGTCCTTCAGGAACGCTTCGACGCGCAGGTCGAGGCCGATGGGGAACGCGTGATCCATGCCGAGGATCCAGTGATACGCATGCTGCGCCGGGTAGAACGTATCGACGCCGTCTTCCACCTGCAGCTCGTTGATCCCCTGGAACTGCACGAAGCGGCCGACGCTGGCGCGCAGCTGCGTTTGCGGCGACAGCGTGTACAGCACACTGAGCCTCGGGCTCCATTGCTCGCCGTCGTCCGAGCCGTCGTAGGTCTGCGTATCGATGCGTACGCCGCCTTGCAAAGCCCAGTGCTCGTCGAGCTGCGCTCGCACGTCCCAGTAGCCCGATGACTCGTACCCTTCCGGCGACGGCTCCGTCGTGCGCGACGTATCGAATCCCGGCGAGCCGGGAAACGGAAAGCCCGGCAGCACGTGCACTTCGCTGGAGTAGTCGTAGTCGCCCCACAAGCGCCGCACTTCGGCGCCGAAGTGATGCTCGAAGATCCCGGCAGCGAAGTCGTTCTCGACGCGCAAGCCGATGACGTGGAACAGCCGCTCGTCGTGCACCACCGCCGTGCGGATGCCGGGCTCGTTCAAGTCGCCCTGGCGACGGTTTTCCAGATCGGTGTAGGAAGCGATCACGCGCGTCGCTGCGCCGTTCTGCCACTCGTGATCGACAGTTGCCCACACATAGATGTTGCGATACTTGGCGTGCGCGTTCTGCTCGCCATCCTCTTGTCGCGCGATGATGGTGTCGCTCGAGATGAGCGTTTCGAGCGCTGCGCGGGTGGCGCCGCTGAACTCGTAATCGACGCGCGCAAAGCCATCCGAGTACTGCGGCTCGCCGAAGTCGTTCTCGCTGAGCTGGACCAGATCGCCGACGTTACTGCGCCGCGCGGACACCAGCGCGTGACCCCGGCCGTCAGCGAACTGCGTCGCCGCGAGCGCGCTGGAGTGAAACAGGTTGATCCCGACCTCGAGGTAGTGCGGATCCGCGGGCCGCACCGCCGCGGCATCGATGATCGCGCTCATGCGATCGCCGTACATGACGGGAAAGCCGCCGGAGTAGAACTCGAGGGTGTCGATCAGCCGCGAGTCGAGCAGGCTCACCGGGCTCAGGAAATTCTTCAGATGGAACGGCTCGTACAGGCGCAGGCCGTCGAGCACGATTGCCGTCTCGTTCGGCTCGCCGCCGCGCACCGAGCCGATGCTGGAAAAGCCGTTGGTGGTCGTGCCCGGCAGACGTTGCACGGCGCGCAGCGTCTCGTCCGCGAGGCGCGGCATGTTCTTCACCTGCTCCTGCGTGAGGAATGTGCGCGACGCGAGCTGACCGATCGCGAGGCGATAGCGGCTCGTCTGCACGACGACTTCTTCGACCTCCGCTTGCGGCGCGGACGTGCTGTCGGGAGGGCGATCGGGCTGGTGCGCTACGGAGCTGGAGCTCGCGACGACCGCGAACACGTTGGGTGCAACTTGCGACAACGCGAGTCCGTGCGCTGCCAGGATCTCACGCGCCAGCTCCGCGCCGGCACGCGCGTTCGGCTCAGTCTCGATGCGCAGATCGCTCGGTACGATCTGCGTGTTGTAGATGAAGGTCAGTCCGGCCGAGCGGAGCTCGTCCAGCACCTCGCTGACTTTCCGGCCGCGGAAGTCCTCCGCCCAGGCCGGTGTCGCCAGCAACGTGCAGATCAGGAGCCAGGCGAGGAGCCGGCGCTGCTTCATGTTCCGTCGTTTCCCACAGCCGCCCCCGAAATGCGAACGCATAGACCGACAGCGTGACGGTCCAGACCAGGAACGCACTCCACACGTCATGCGAGACGAAGTGCGCGCCGCGCGCTTGCTGCGCCAGGCCGAACGTCAGTCCGGTCAGCAAGCCCAGTGCCAGCCCCAGTTTCGCAAGCTGCGCGTGCCGATCGCGAAAGACGAAGTATAGGGCGAGCAGCGCGTAACCGGAGCTGGCATGCGCCGCAGGAAAGCAACGGCCGGCGCGTAACGCATCGGGTCTGTCGGCAAACAGCTCGACGTACGGGAAACGGCCGCCGAACGGGATGAGGTCCCACGGGCAATCGACGTTCGTCAGGTTCTTGAGCAAGCCGACGAGGCCCCAGGAGAGCAGGACCGAGATCGCAAAGAACGCCGCCGGTCGGCGGAACGCGTGCCAGTCGCGCCGGACGAAGGTCGCGGCCCAGAACGTCAGCGCAATGGCCGCGATTGCGCGAATGGCCCAGCGGCCGCCGGTGTGGAGTAACTCGTTCGTCAGCCACTCGTGCTGGCCGATCCATTGCCCGCTGGCGGAATCGAAGAACAGCGCGCGCGCGATGTACGTGTCGAGCGGCGTGACCGCCAGGACGCCGGCCACGACGACGAAGATCGCGAGCGGGATCTGCAGCTGCGACCACCAGTAGCGCGAGGGTTGCACGATGTTCAGAACGCCTTCCGCGTTTCGATGAGGAGCTGCATGCTGTCGATGTCGCTGCTGCGATCCAGCGGGAAGGCTAGATCGATGTGCAGCACGTTGCCAAGCCCCGAGCGCGCGCTGCCCAGCCGCAGGCCGACCCCGACGTCCTTGAGCCAGCCGGCCGGCGCAGCGGCGTAAGGGTCCTGGCCCCAGGCGCGTCCGGCATCGAAGAACACCGCCGCGCCGACGTTGACCAGCTTGAGCGGCTGCCAGTCGGTGTAGAACCGCTGCTCGAGCGTGAACAGCGCGAGGGCGTCGCCGGCCTGGTAGCGCAGGGGGTAACCACGCAGGCCATTGTCACCGCCGAGCAGCAGTTGTTCCTCCGGGTCGCGATGCGAGGTGACCGTGCCGCCCGCAGACGCGAACAGCACCCGATGCTTCGACTCGCGCAGGTAGTAGCGGCTGGTCCACTCGAGCGACGCGTTCGCCAGCGCATCGTTTTCGACGCGCGTGCCGAAGCCGAGCGAGTGGATCAGGTACTGCTCGTGACCGAGATCCGCGCCGGCCTGCAGCTTGCCGTTCACGATCAAGCCGTCATGCGTCGAGCCGAGCGCCGCGGCGGCGAAGCCCGCTTCCAGGTGCGCGCTGAGGCCGAGATAGACATCTTCGGTGCGGCCGATCTGATCGAGATTGCGCGTGCTGACGTACTGGTCTTCGAGCACTTCCCAGCCGAACCACGGATAAGCCACGACGCGATCGGCGGGAATCGCCGCCTGCGGCTGATCCGGCAGCGCTGCGAAATCGCGGGCGTCGTAGCGAACGCCGGCGAGATAGCGCGTGGTCCAGCCGTCGTGCAGCCCTTCGGAGAAGCCGCCGCCGATCTCGAACTTGCGCTCCTGCATCTGCAGCCGCTCGGTGACGTGACCGAGGGAGTAGCGCGAGACATCGCTGGTCTGGTCCATTGCAGTCAGCCCGGCGCTCCAGCGCGTGTCGAGCGCGTAGAACGGCCGTTCGAGCGACAGCAATTTCGAGTCGCCGTCGCTCAGTGCTGCGTAGTTCGCCGACAGCCGCCACCAGCTCCCGAGCAGATTCGGATCGACGTAGCCGAGCTCCCAGGCGGTGCGATCGACGTTGGCGGAGCGCGCGAACGTCAGCTGCTTGCCGAGGCCGAGGAAGTTCATGTCCTCGAACGTGAGCTTGCTGCTGTTCTCGCCGCCCTTGCGCCCGAACGACAGGCCCGGGCTCAGCGTCCAGACGTCATGGACGCGCACCAGCACGTCCACCGTATTGTCGTCCTCGTTGTAGCGCACCGGCTCGACAGTCGCTTCGTTGAGATAGCGCTGTGCGCGCAGGATGCGCGCGGTCTCATCGAGCAGCCGGTGATCGTACGTGTCGCCGGTGTGGAACAGGAGCTGGTTCTGTACGGTCGCGTCGTGAGTCGAGATGTGCAGGTCGTTGGCGATGCGGTACGGCGCAGCGAGGTGCGTCTGCGTCTCGAAAACGTCGTCGACCTGGATCTCGATGTTGCCGATGCGCGCGCCGCGCTGTTCGAGCTCGGCATCGCGTGCGACGGGTGCTGCATGCACGCACAGCGGTGCCAGCAGCAGTGTCGTCACGGCGCTTCGTAGCGCTCCGTTCATTCGGCCCCCTGACTAAAAAGCGTCGGGGGGTTGGACGGGGTGCAAGTGCGAAATCAGTCGCCCTAGAGCGCGATACCGATCAATTCATCCTTTGTCTGATACCGATGCAACTGCGTCGTGGAAAGCACGGCGTTGAGCGCGGTATCCGGATCGAGCCCGGCGATCGAGCCGCGCAATTTTACCTGGCTCGCCGCGCTCTGCGCCTCGCTCGAGGCGTACTCGACTTTGCGGCCGGTCTCGCGCGCGACCCACTCCAGGAACACGGCAAGAGTGTGATCGTTGATGTCGAACTGCGGCGCAGTGTGCGCAGCCCATTGCCAATTCGGATCGTGGGCGGCGACGGTGCTGCGCACGACTTCCCCGCGCGGCGTTACACGGATCCGCTCGCCCGCGACGCCGCTGCTCGTGCCATCCGCGCTCGCGATCATCACGCGGCCCTCGCGCACGCTCACGACCATTTCGTCGGCGTGGGTGCGGACTTCGTACTGGGTGCCGACGTGGCGCACCGAGCCCGCATCGGTCCGGACCGTCAAGTCCTGCGGATTCTGCGCCTGCGAATCGATGTACAAAGCGCCGGCCGTCAGCACCAGCTCGTCGGCCGAGGCCACTCTCACGATCGTCCCCTGATCCAGGCGCAGCGACACTGCGTCGCCGAATTGCAGCGCCGCTCGCGAACGGTCGTCAGTCTGAATCGTGTCGCCCGTCGACACGCTCTGCGCGACTGCGAGCTCATGGGCACTCTGCGATTCCGGCCGCACCAGCAGGTGTCCGTCGATGCGTGTGATCTGCGCGACCTGGACCGGCTCTGCTGCGAAGTAGCGCGCACCGAAGAACCCAACGCCAACTGCGAGCAGCGCGCTCGCCGCAATTCCGTAAGTAACGACATGCCGCCGCGTGCGACGTTGCCGCACCGCGCTCTGCCACTCGGCACGCACCGCGGCCTCCACCTCGCGCATCATGTCCGCGGAAGGCTCGTCGCGTGCGCCAACCTCGCGCAGCAATTCTTCGAGGCCTGTGTCATCGCTCTTCATAGGTTCACTTGCCACGGAGGGTCCCCAGGATGTCCTGTGCTGTCGAACCGAATACCGTCTCCAGCGCCTCCCTGAATGAAGTGCGGGCCCGCGCGAGCATCGACTGTGCCGCTACTTGCCCGATGCCGAGGAACTCGCCGATCTCCTCGACGCTGCGCCCCTCGATGTACTTCCACTCCAGCACGTCGCCATAGCGCGCCGGCAATCGATCGAGCACCGACTGGATCAGCCGGCGCGTCTCCGCGCTGCCGTAGCCCTGCAAGGGATCGTCCGTCGCAGGCGCTTCCACCGCTTCGAGCGCGGCGCGCAGCTCCGGGCTGTCGTCGATCAACACTACGTTCTCCGCATGACGCCTGTTCGCGCGCAGGTGGTCGACGATCTGCCGCCGGCAGATCTGGCACAGCCAGCTGAACAGGGCGGCCTCGCCGCGATAGCTCGCAAGGCTGCGCATTGCCTTGGTCAGCGTCGCTTGCACGACTTCCTTCGCCGCCTCGACCTCGTTGTTCAGGCGAGGCAGCGCGAAGCGGTAGACCCGCGGGAAATACGCCGTGAAGAAGCTGCGAAACGCAGCCTCGTCGCCCGCCAGCATGGCGTCGATGAGCTCACGGTCGGTCGCGTACATGGCCTGCTACTTAAGACGCCGATTGGCGACAAAAGCAATCGCCTTTACTCATGATCCCGCGGCAAGGTCGAGCGGCACTGCGCCAACAGATCCAGCCCGGAGTCGTAGACCGCATTGCGCACTGCCAGAGCGCCGAGCACGGTGTGGTACAGGTTGTCGTGACTGATTGCGTCGTGCGAGTGGGCTTTGACGCAGCTCATGCTCAAGCCGGTGCGCTGGACGTAGCCCTGCGACGCCCAGAACAGCATCGGCACTTCCTTCTGCACCCGCGGCGCGAACGCGTACGGCAGGCCGTGTAGATAAATCCCTTGCTCGCCGAGCGATTCGCCGTGATCCGACGCGTACAGCAGGACGCTGTCGAAACGGCCGGCGTTCGCTTGCAGCAGATCGATCTGCTTCGCCAGCACGTGGTCCGCGTAACGGATCGAATTGTCGTAGGCGTTGACGACTTCCTGCTCGGTGCAGCGCTGCAGCTCGTTGGAGCGGCAGGCAGGCTTGAACACTTCGAACTGCGGCGGATAGCGCTCGCCGTAAGCCGGGCCGTGGCTGCCGATCGCGTGGAAGATCACGACGGTGTCCTGCGTCAGCGTCTCCAGCTTCGCCGCCAGGTCGGTCAGCATGACTTCGTCGTAGCAATACGAGTTCGGGCAGTGCACGGCATCGGATCCGCCCGGATAGGCGACCTGCACGACGCGTGCGCAGACGCCTTTGCAGCCGGCATTGTTGTCGCGCCACTCGACGGCGAAACCGGCCTTGACGGCGGAGTCGAGCAGGTTGGTGTAGCGGTCGGCCTTGGCGACCTCGAAGCGCTCGCGCGGCAGATGCGAAAACATGCACGGCACGGAAATCGCAGTGGACGTGCCGCAGGACATCGCATGATCGAAGTACACCAGGTCCGGCTTGCCGCTCAGTTCCGGATTCGTCGCGCGCGGGTAGCCGCCGAGCTGGAAATCCGCGGCGCGCGCCGTTTCGCCGACCACGAGGAACAGCACCAGCGGCTTGGCATTCACAGCGACGGTGTGCTGCACGTTGCCCGCCGGATCGATCAATGGCGCGTGCGGATCGCGCTTTTCCTTCTCGACCAGCAGGCCCGCGAAGCTCACGACCGGTGCTGCCGGACTCAGCGCGTAGCGGATCGTCTTGTGCTCGCGAAAGAAGACTGCGTAGTTCGCCGAGCACGCGAACAGTGCGACGGCGCACAGCGCGAGGACGGAGCCGATGAAGACCAGCCGCTTGCGCAGTTGCTTGCGCCAGGTGGAGGAGGGCAGCACCACTCGCCAGACCAGCACGGCCGGTAGCACTCCGAGCAGCACGACGTGGGCAACCAGATCGAAACTCATCAGGCCGCCCACTTCCGCGGGATCGGTCTCGATCGCGTTGCGCAGCATGTCCTGGTTCATGATCGCGCCGTAAGCGCTCGCGAAGTACGAGCTGGCGGCGGCGACCACGAACAGCGCGCTGGCTGCAACGCGCAGCCCGAAACGCGTCGGCACCAACGCGAGCAACAGCGCTTGCACGCACACGACTACGACGAACAGAGAAACCAGGAATAAGGCGGCACCCGGCGCCGGATGCCACATTGCGGTGATTGCCTGATGCCAGAACGGCAGGTTGTACAGCGTCGCCCAGGCGATGGAGACGGCGAGGATCAGGACGGCATCGGAGCGCAGTGCAAGACCCGCTGTCCACCGGTCCCGCAACCATGCGTAGAATGCCGCGCCGAAGCGGGTGTCAGTAATTGAGCGACTGGAATTCATCAGATGTTTGACGGCGCCCTCCGCCAAAATCAATCGCCCCGGGTCGACGTCCTGTGGCTGCTGGCGTTGGCGCTGTTGCTAATTGCCACGGGAATCGGCTTGCGGGATCCCTGGCCCGCGGACGAGCCTCGGTTCGCGCTGGTGGCGCGGGACATGGTCGCGACCGGCGATTGGCTGCTGCCGCGCGTCGGCGGGCAGCCGTACGCGGACAAACCGCCGCTGTTCTTCTGGCTGATCGCGCTGGGCCTGACCCTGACCCATTCGCTGCGCGTCGCTTTCCTGCTGCCTTCGTTCCTCGCGGGATTCGGTTGCGTCGTGCTCGTATACGATCTCGGCCGTCGCTTGTGGAATCGCGAGACCGGCTTCGCAGGTGCGCTCGCACTGCTGTTCACGCTGCAATTCGTCTGGCAGGCGCGGCAGGCGCAGATCGATGCGACGTTGTGTTTCTGGACGACGCTGAGCTTGTACGGCCTGCTCAGACATTTGCTGCTGGGCCCGGCGTGGCGCTGGTACACGATCGGCTGGGCCGCGGCAGGACTGGGTGTGATCACCAAGGGCGTGGGATTTCTGCCGCTGCTGGTGTTGACTCCTTTTGCAATCCTGCGCAATCAGAAATGGCAGCCGCGCAAAGCAGCGGGTGGAGGCGTCCGCTGGCTCTTCGGGCCTCTCGCGTTTCTCGCGGCCGTCAGCATCTGGCTCGTGCCGATGCTGATCGCTGCCAGCAACGATCCGGCGCTCGGCGCCTACCGCGACGAAATTCTTTTCAACCAGACGGTCAAACGCTACGGCAGTGCCTGGCATCATCGCGAGCCGTTCTGGTATTTCCTCGTCGACGTGATTCCGGCGCTGTGGCTGCCGCTCACGTTGCTGATCCCTTGGCTGTTCTCTCATTGGCGCAACGCGCTGCGCTCGTACGACCTGCGCATCGCGTTACTCGCGTCGTGGATCGTGCTCGTCGTACTGTTCTTCAGCATCAGCGCGGGCAAGCGCGGTGTGTACGTGCTGCCTGCGGTACCGGCTCTCGCGCTGTTGTGCGCGCCATATCTCAAGCAGGTCGCGAGTCGTCTGAGTGCGCAACGCGCGTTGTTCGTGCTCGCTTCGCTGATCGGCGCTGTATCCGTCCTCGGTGTGCTCTTCATGGTCATACGTCCGGACAAGCACGCCGAGGCGATCGCGACTGCGGACATCGACCCGCTCGGGCCGCTCGTGCTGATCGCGATCGCGGCTGCAGTGGTGTGTGCGATCGCGCGTCCGCGGCGCGGCTTCCTGGCGTTCGCGGGCGTGCTCGCGACCTCGCTGCTCGTCGTCAGCTTCTGGGTGAACCCGCAGATGAACGATGCGCGCTCCGGTGCCTCGTTCGTCGCGTTGATCGAGAAGACTGCCGATCCGCAGCAGGAGCTCGGACTCGTCGCGTTCAAGGAGCAATACGTTCTGAACGTGCGCCGCTCGATCGTGCACTTCGGTCACGCACGCTGGCGCGAGGCAGACCAGGAGATGGCCGATGCGGCGCTGTGGCTGTCGGAGAAGCCGGGGCGTCAGCTCGTCATCAACGACTCAGCGCGCGCGGCGTGTTTCAGCAAGGCCCCAGTGCAGGCGCTCGGCAACGCGAATCGCAGTGACTGGTACTTGGTGAATGGCGGAGCGGATCAGGCGTGCGTTGCCCGCGGCAAGCCGGGCATGGAGCACAACTACTTGCCGCCGGGCACGCGGCTGAGTAGCTGAGCGAGCGCGTCGAAGCTCGCCGGCTTCACGAGATGCGTGTCGAAGCCTGAATCGCGCGAGCGCTGCACGTCGGAGCTCTGCCCCCAGCCGCTCAGCGCGACCAGCATCATCGTTTTACCCCAGGTCTCAGAGCGAATGCGGCGCGCGGCTTCGTAGCCGTCGACGACCGGCATGCCGATGTCGAGCAACGCGAGATGCGGTTGGCACTTCGCCGCCAGCTCGAACGCCTCCGCGCCGTTCGCAGCTTTCCACACCTCGTGGCCATCGCATTCCAGCAGCAGCGCCAGACTTTCGAGCGCATCGGGATTGTCGTCGGCAACGAGAATGCGATGACGAGGTTGCGTCGCTGCGGCCGCGCGTGCCGCGTGATCGGCAGCAGCAGGAATACTGTCGAGCAACGGAATCCGCACTATGAACTCGCTGCCCTGGCCGACGCCGGCGCTGCGCACCGCGACCTCGCCCGAGTGCATCTCCACCAGCTTGCGCACCAGCGCGAGGCCGATGCCGAGACCGCCCGGCGTGCGATCGTCGGTCGTCTCCAGGCGCGAGAACAGGTTGAACAGCTTCGATTGCGAATCCGGCGCGATGCCGATGCCGTTGTCCTTGACGCGGAACTCGACGAACCGCCCGTCGCGTCGCGCGCTCAGGTGAATGCGGCCGCCGTCGTTGGTGTACTTGGCAGCGTTGTTCAGCAGGTTGCCGAGGATCTGCACCAGGCGCGTGAGGTCGCCGCGCACCATGAGCGAGCCGTCCGGACAGTCGATCGACAGCTCGTGACGATGCTCGGCGATCATCGGCTGCAACGCTTCGACCGCGCGCGCGATGATCGTCTCGCTGCGCACCGGTTCCTGCGCCAGCCGGATCGTGCCGCGCGTGATGCGCGAGATGTCGAGCAGGTCGTCGACCAGCCGCGTCAGGTGCATCGCCTGGCGGTCGATGACGTCGCGCGACCATTTCAGCTTCGGATTCTCGATCGGGAAGCGCGACATGATCTCGACCGCGTTGCGGATCGGCGCGAGCGGATTGCGCAGCTCGTGCGCGAGGATCGCCAGGAACTCGTCCTTGTGACGATCCGCTTCCAGCAACGCCGCTTCGGCGCGCGCCCGCTCCACGATCTCGGCTTGCAGCGCCTCGTTCGACGCGGCCAGCTCGGTGTTCGCCTTCTGCAGATGCAGGTTCAACGCCTCGAGCTCGCGATTCTTCTCCGCCTGCAAGGTCGTATTGGCCTGTTCGAGCTGCTCGTTCGCGTCCGCGAGGCTGCGATTGAGTTTCTGCAGCTCCAGGCGCTGGCAATGCAGCTCGACCAGCACCGACACCTTGCTGCGCAGGATCTCCGGCACGACCGGGATCGAGACGTAATCGACCGCGCCGAGCTTGTAGCCCTTGAGGCGATCGAACTCCGTGTCGTGCACGCCGGTGATGAAAATGATCGGCGTGCGCTCGAAGCGCGGATGATCGTGGATCATCTCGGCGGTCTCGAAGCCGTCCATGCCCGGCATGCTGACGTCGAGCAGCACCAGCGCGAACTCGTCCTTCATCAGCCGCGCCAGCGCTTCCACGCCCGAGCGCGCGGTGATCAGGTTCTGGCCGAGCTGGCCCAGGATCGTTTCGTACGACAGCAGGCGCGCCGGCTGGTCGTCGACCAGCAGGATATTGACCCTCTCCGGGCGGGCGCGTGGCACCCGCTCGCTCAGCCCGGCCTTGTCCTGACTAGCGCTCATGCAATGGGTGTCAGCGGTGCAGCCACATCCGTACCAATGACAACAACTGCTCGGTGTTGACCGGCTTCGCGACGTAGTCCGACGCGCCGGCCTCCAGGCACTTCTCGCGGTCGCCCTTCATGGCCTTCGCGGTCAGCGCGATGATCGGCAGCAGCCGGAACTTCGGATTGTTGCGAATCCGGCGCATGGTCTCGTAGCCGTCCATCTCCGGCATCATCACGTCCATCAGCACCAGCGCCAGGTCGTCGGTCGACTCGACCAGGTTGATCGCATCCTGGCCGTTGGTCGCGCTGATCACCGCCATCTTGTGCCGCTCGAGCAGGCTGTTGAGCGCGAAGATGTTGCGGATGTCGTCGTCGACCACCAGCACCTTGCGATCCTGCAGCGGCTCGTCCGACTGATGCAGCGTCTCGATCATGCGCTGCTTCGCCGGCGGCAGATCGGTGATCACGCGATGCAGGAACAGCGCGGTCTCATCCAGCAACCGCTCCGGCGAGCGCACGCCTTTCAGCACGATGCTCTTCGCCTTCTGCCGCAGCTCTTCTTCTTCGGCAGTCGACAGCTCACGGCCGGTGAAGACGACGATCGGCGTGTCGCGCATTTGCTCGTCCTGCTGGATGCTCTCCATCAGCTCGAAGCCCGAGACGTCGGGCAGGCGCAGGTCGAGCACGATGCAGTCGAAACTCTTTTCCTTCAGCGCCGCGAGCGCATCGGCACCGCTGCCGACCGCAGTGATCTTCACGTCGTCGAAGCCGATCAGCTCCGCGATGCTCATCTGCTCGGTCGGGTCGTCCTCGACGACCAGCAGCTCGCGGATGCGCACCGAGGCGAATTCCTTGATGCGCTGGAGCGCCGCTTCCAGTCCTTCGGTCGTTGCGGGCTTGTTCATGAAGGCGAACGCGCCGCGCTCCAGGCTGTACTGGCGCTCTTCTTCGACCGTGAGGATCTGCACCGGGATGTGACGCGTGGCAGGGTCGCGCTTCAACTGGTTGAGCACTGTCCAGCCAAGCATGTCGGGCAGGAACACGTCGAGCGAGATCGCGGTCGGCCGATGCTTGCGCGCCAGGCTCAGGCCTTCCATGCCGGTCTTCGCGACGATCGCTTTGAACTCCGTGTCGCGGGCCAGGTTGAGCAGCACCTTCGCGTAGTGCGGATCGTCTTCGATGATCAGCAGCACGTGGTCGTCGGGCTCCAGGTTTTCCCGGTCGTCGGGCAACTCCTCGGCGCGCGCTGCCGGCAGCGCGATCGGCTGGAACATCGGCTTCGCTTCGTTGCGGCCCGATTGCATCGCGTTCTGCAGGTATGCCGAGCCGATGTAGCCGATCGGCAGGTACAACGTGAACGTGCTGCCCGAGCCGGGCACGCTGGTCAGCTTCAGCTCGCCGCCGAGCAGATGTGCCAGCTCGCGGCTGATGGCCAGGCCCAGGCCCGTGCCGCCGTACTTGCGCGCAGTACCGGCGTCGGCCTGTTGGAACGCTTCGAAGATGATGCGCTGTTTCTCGGGAGCGATGCCGATGCCGGTATCGGTGACGGCGAACTCCACGACCGACGCTGTCTGTTTGAGCACCGGATGGTCCGGGCTCCAGCCACTTTTCGCCAGGCCCACGCGCAGCCGCACGCTGCCGTGCGAAGTGAACTTGAAAGCGTTCGACAGCAGGTTCTTGAGAATCTGCAGCAGGCGCTTCGAGTCGGTCGTGATGTGGCGGCCGAGGGTCGGGTCGAAGTCCGTGACGAACGACAGCGTGCGGGCTTCCGCTTCGTGACGGAAGTTGCGCTCGATCGTCTCGCGCAGGTGCGTGAACTGCAGATCCTCGGACTCGACCGTGACCGTGCCGGACTCGATCTTCGACAAGTCGAGAATGTCGCTGATCAGGTTCAGCAGGTCGGTGCCGGCCGCGTGGATCGTCTTCGCGAACTCGACCTGGCGCGGGCTCAGGTTGCTGTCCGCGTTGTCGGCGAGCTGCTGGCCGAGGATCAGGATGCTGTTGAGCGGCGTGCGCAGCTCGTGCGACATGTTCGCGAGGAACTCGGACTTGTAGCGCGAGGTGAGCGCGAGCTCCGCCGCTTTCTCTTCCAGCGCACGGCGCGCCAGCTCGATTTCCTGGTTCTTGCGCTCCACCTCCGCGTTCTGCTCGGCGAGCAGCCGCGCCTTGTTGGCGAGCTCTTCGTTGGTCTGCTGCAGCTCCTTCTGCTGCGCCTGCAGCTCGCCCGCGAGCTCCTGCGACTGTTTCAACAGGCGCTCGGTGCGCATCGTCGCTTCGATCGTGTTGAGCACGACGCCGATGGAGCCCGTGAGCTGCTCGAGGAATGCCAGGTGCGAGGCGGTGAACTCGGTGATCGACGCGAGCTCGATCACGGCCTTCACCTGGCCTTCATACAGCACCGGCAGTGCGATCAAGTTGCTTGCGCGTGCCTCGAGCAGGCCGCTGCGCATGTGGACTGCTTCGCGCGGAATGTCGTTGACGAGGATGCGGCGGCCGTCTGCAGCGCACTGGCCGACGAGGCCTTCGCGCAATGCGTAGCGCCGCGGCTCCTGGCCCTCGGGTTGCGCATCGGCGTAGTTGGCGAGCTGCTTGAGCATCGGCCCGCGCTCGTCGAAGTCCATGATGTAGACGAGGCTCTGCTGCGCGTTCACCAGCGGCGCCAGCTCGGCGAGCAGCATCTGGCCGACGGTCACGAGATCGCGCTGACCCTGCATCATGCGGCTGAACTTCGCGAGGTTCGTCTTCAGCCAGTCCTGCTCGGTGTTGCGCTCCGTGGTGGCGCGCAGGTTGCCGATCATCGCGTTGATGTTGTCCTTCAGCTCGGACACTTCGCCGCGCGCGTCGACCTGAATCGAGCGCGTCAGGTCGCCCTTGGTCACGGCCGTGGCCACTTCGGCGATGGCGCGCACCTGCGTCGTCAGATTCGCGGCGAGCAGATTCACGTTCGCCGTCAGGTCTTTCCACGTACCGGCTGCGCCCGGCACGTTCGCCTGGCCGCCGAGCCGGCCTTCGACGCCGACCTCGCGCGCCACCGACGTCACCTGGTCGGCGAACGTCGCGAGCGTGTCGGTCATGCTGTTGATGGTGTCGGCGAGCGCCGCGACTTCGCCTTTCGATTCCACCGTCAGGCGCTGGCGCAGGTCGCCCATCGCGACCGCGGTCACGACCTTCACGATGCCGCGCACCTGGTTCGTCAGGTTGTTCGCCATCGTGTTGACGTTGTCCGTGAGGTCCTTCCACGTGCCCGCGACGCCCGGCACCTGTGCCTGGCCGCCGAGCTTGCCTTCCGTACCCACTTCGCGCGCGACGCGCGTCACTTCGGCCGCAAAGCCGTTGAGCTGGTCGACCATCGTGTTGATGGTCTCTTTCAGCTGCAGGATTTCGCCTTTGACGTCCACCGTGATCTTGCGCGACAAGTCGCCGCGCGCGATGGCCGTCGACACTTCCGCGATATTGCGCACCTGGCCCGTGAGGTTCGAGGCCATCGAGTTGACGTTGTCGGTGAGATCCTTCCACGTGCCCGCGACACCCGGCACGATCGCC
>DATENH010000063.1:0-19159 GCA_035275145.1 Steroidobacteraceae bacterium
TCGGCTGTATGCGAAGTCGAAGACGCCGTGGTGCGTGGGTCCGTCTTCGCCGACGAGACCGGCGCGATCGAGACAGAAAACAACGGGCAGCTTCTGAAGCGCCACATCGTGCTCCATTTGGTCGAATCCGCGCTGCAGGAATGTCGAATAAATCGCGACCACCGGCCGCAAGCCTTCACACGCCATGCCGGCCGCCAACGTGACTGCATGCTGTTCGGCAATCGCAACGTCGAAATAACGTTTCGGGAAGCGCTTGGAATATTCCACCAGCCCGGAGCCTTCGCGCATCGCCGGCGTGATCGCGACCACTTTCGGATCCGCCGCCGCCATGTCACAAATCCATTGGCCGAACACTTGGGAGTAGCTCGGCCCCGTGACCTTTTCTTTGAAGATCACGCCGCTCTTGGGATCGAACGGACCCGGGCCGTGCCACTTGATCGGATCCGCTTCGGCAGGCGCGTAGCCTTTGCCTTTGCGCGTGATCACGTGCAGGAACTGCGGGCCCTTCAGGTCGCGCAGATTCTTCAGCGTCGCGACCAGCGCGTTGACGTCGTGGCCGTCGATCGGCCCGATGTAGTTGAAGCCCATCTCCTCGAAGATCGTGCCGGGCAGCACCATGCCTTTCATGTGCTCTTCCGAGCGGCGCGCCAGCTCCCACACGGTCGGCATGCGGCTCAGCACTTTCTTGCCGCCCTTGCGCAGCGTCGCGTACAACTTGCCCGACAACACGCGCGCGAAGTAATTCGAGAACGCGCCGACGTTCTCCGAGATCGACATGTCGTTGTCGTTGAGGATGACGAGCATGTCGACATCCATGCTGCCGGCATGATTCAGCGCTTCGAACGCCATGCCGGCGCTGAGCGCGCCGTCGCCGATCACTGCAACGACACGCCGGCGCTCGCCACTGCGCGCGGCAGCGATCGCCATGCCGAGCGCCGCGCTGATCGACGTGCTCGAATGGCCCACGCCGAACGTGTCGTATTCGCTTTCGCCGCGCGTCGGGAACGGCGCCAGGCCGTTCTTGAGCTTGATGGTGCGAAGACGGTCGCGTCGTCCTGTCAGCACCTTGTGCGGATACGCCTGATGGCCCACGTCCCACACGATGCGGTCGTGCGGAGTATTGAATACATAATGCAAGGCGACGGTGAGCTCGACAGTGCCGAGACCTGCCGCGAAGTGGCCGCCCATCTGCGCGACCGTGTCGATGAGGTACTGCCGGAGCTCCGTCGATAGTTTCTTTAATTTCGCCGGCGTCAGCGCACGCAGATCGGCAGGCGAGCCGATCGAGGTGAGCAGCGGGTACGGCGTTGCGGAGCCCATGGCGTGTGAGTCTATCGTAAAGCGTTCAGTTCTTTCGGAGCACCAGCCAGTCCGAGACGCTCGCGAGCGGCGCCGCGCGCGAGCCGAGAACTCCGAGCGCTGCCAAGGCGCGCGCGTGCAGCTCGTGCATGCGACGGCGCGCCGCTTCGACGCCGACGCTCGATGGATAAGTCGGCTTGTCGTGCGCGCGATCCGCGCCGGTTGCTTTGCCGAGCAGCGTCGCGTCGCCTTCGATGTCCAACAGATCGTCCTGAATCTGAAAAGCCAGGCCGATAGCGCGCGCGAAGTCGTCGAGGGCGCGCGTGATCGGCTCGGCCGCGCGCTCGCCGCAGGCCGCGGCCATCAGCACCGACGCGTGAATCAGGGCACCGGTCTTGCGTGCGTGCATTTCCTCGACTTCGCTCAGCGATAACTGTCGGCCCACGGCAGCGAGATCGAGTGCCTGGCCGCCAGCCATTCCATTTGTACCGCTGGCAACGGCCAGGAGCCTGACGAGTTCGAGGCGAATCGTGGCGTCCTGTGGCAATCCGGGGCCGCTCGCCAGCGTTTCGAATGCGAGCACCTGCAGGGCGTCGCCGACCAGGATCGCCGTCGCTTCGTCGAACGCCTTGTGGCACGTCGGGCGGCCGCGGCGCAGATCGTCGTCATCCATCGCCGGCAGGTCGTCGTGCACGAGCGAGTAGGCGTGGATGAGTTCCACCGCGCAGGCGACGCCGTCGACATTCCCCTCGGGGATGCCGAGCGAATTCGCGGTCGCGTAGACGAGCACCGGGCGCACGCGCTTGCCTCCGCCGAGTGCGCTGTAGCGCAAAGCTTCGTGCAGGCGAGTCGGACGCGCGGACGTCGGAGGAAGTCGAGCGGTCAGCTCGCGCTCGATGCGGCTCTGCCAGCGTTCCAGTCGCGCCTGGAACTGCGGATCGCGGGAGATCTCGACGGACTCAGCTGTCGCGCTCATTGTCTTCCGTATCGAAGGGCGCGGCCTCGAACTGGTCCGGCGCGCCGCTCTTGCGCAGCAGGATCTCCACTTTCTGTTCGGCCTGCTTCAGTGCGCTCTGGCACACGCGCGTGAGCTGCACGCCGCGCTCGAAGTGGCGCAACGATTCGTCGAGCGACAGGTCGCCCTGCTCGAGTTTCTCGACGATCGATTCCAGCTCGGCGAGCGAGCGCTCGAAGTCGGAAGGCGCAGTCTGCTCTGGGCTGGCCGGGGGCGGTTTGCTGTTCACAGGAAGGAAATGTCTGGGCGGGGGCGCGCGTTGCGCGGCAAGCTTGCATGCGCTCCGATCCGTGGTCAATCGGACGGGGCCGGCCCAGCGTCCGCCGTCAGGCGTCGCGCGTCTGGCGTTGACTTGGGCAGCACGCGAGACTAAATTTTCACCCCCATTAGACTTGGTCTAACGGTTTGATTTCGTTCACCGAGGATTGCCGAAATGAAAAATCTGAAGGGCTCGAAGACGGAGAAAAATCTGAAGGACGCGTTTGCCGGCGAATCGCAGGCGAATCGTCGCTATCTGTATTTCGCAGCGAAGGCGGATGTCGAAGGCTACAACGACGTCGCCGCCGTGTTCCGCTCGACCGCGGAAGGCGAGACCGGTCACGCACACGGGCACCTCGAATACCTCGAGACCGTCGGCGATCCCGCGACCGGACTGCCGATCGGCCCGACCGGCTCGAACCTGAAGGCAGCCATCGCGGGCGAGACGCACGAGTACACCGACATGTACCCGGGCATGGCGAAGCAGGCGCGCGACGAAGGCTTCGAGGAAATCGCCGACTGGTTCGAGACGCTCGCGAAAGCGGAGCGCTCGCACGCCAACAGGTTCCAGAAGGCGCTGGATACCCTGTGACCCGACCAGGTCAAGCGATCGCGGGGCCACGCAGCGTGACCCCGTGAGCTCGCGCGAGGGGAGCCTCGAAGCTCCCACCCGCCATCCGATCGATTGGCGCAGTCCCGAGTACCGCGACGAAAAACTCCTGTTCAAGGAGCTCGAGCGGATCTTCGACATCTGCCACGGCTGTCGCCGCTGCTTCAGCCTGTGCAACTCGTTCCCGACTTTGTTCGACGCCGTCGATGCTACGTCGAGCGGCGAGGTCGAAGCCGTCGACAAGAAGGTCTACTGGGACGTCGTCGATCATTGCTACCTGTGCGACATGTGCTACATGACGAAGTGTCCGTACGTGCCGCCGCACCCTTGGAACGTCGACTTTCCGCATCTGATGCTGCGGGCGAAGGCGTTCAAGTTCCAGAATCAGCCGGTCAGGAAGCGCGACCAGATCCTGAGCGCGACGGACACGGTCGGAACTCTGGCCGGAATCCCGGTCGTCGCCGAGATCGTCAACGCCGTGAACAAGACGGCGGCGGGCCGCAAGCTGCTGGATAAGGCGCTGGGTGTGCACCCGCAAGCACCGATTCCGAAATATCACAGCAAGTCGTATCGCAAGCAGCACGCCGCCGCAGCGCATCCAGCGATCGATGCGAAGCCGACCGCGGATACCAAAGGACGCGTCGTGCTGTTCGCCACCTGCTACGGCAATCGCAACGAGCCGGATCTGGGCAAGGATCTCGCCGCGATCTTCGAGCACAACGGCATCGCGGTGACGATCGCGCGCTCCGAGCATTGCTGCGGCATGCCGAAGCTGGAGCTCGGCGATCTGGAGAGCGTCGCGCGTTTGAAGGAGCAGAACATCCCCGAGCTGGCGCGGCTGGTCGACGAAGGCTGGGACATCGTCACGCCGGTCCCTTCGTGCACGCTGATGTTCAAGCAGGAGCTGCCGCTGATGTTCCCGGACGACGCGCAGGTGCTGAAGGTGCGCGATGCGATGTTCGATCCGTTCGAGTACCTGTGGGCACGCTACAAAGGCGGACTGTTGCGCACCGACTTTGCGCGCAAGCTCGGCAAGATCAGCTACCACGTGCCGTGTCACCTGCGCGTGCAGAACCTCGGGCTCAAGACGCGCGACGTGTTGATGCTCGTGCCGGAGACGCAGGTCGAGGCGATCGAGCGCTGTTCCGGGCACAACGGCACCTACGGCGTGAAGCGCGAATACCGCGACGTGTCGATGAAGATCGGCCGGCCGGTCGTGCGCCGCGTCGTCGACAGCGGCGCGGATTTCTATTCGAGCGACTGCCCGATGGCCGGGCATCAGATCGAGTCGGGAATGGAGCAACCGAGGGAACCGACGCACCCGCTGAAGCTTCTACGGATGGCCTACGGGATCTGATGCCATGAATCTGCCGCACCTCAGCCGCAAGGACTTGATGAGCCTCGAGCAGTACTCGACGGCCCGTAAGGAATTCCGCGCCAAAGTGATGGAGCACAAGCGCAATCGCAGCGTCGCGCTCGGCCCGAACGCGACCTGGTCGTTCGAGGACCAGCTGACAATGCAGTACCAGGTGCAGGAGATGCTGCGCGTCGAGCGCATCTTCGAGGCCGAAGCGATCCAGGAAGAGCTCGACGCCTACAACCCGCTGATCCCGGACGGCCGCAACTGGAAGGTGACGTTCCTGCTGGAGTTTCCGGACGTCGACGAGCGCCGCGAGCGCCTCGCGCAGCTCAAAGGCGTCGAGGACCGCTGCTGGGTCCAGGTTGCCGGCTGCGAGCGCGTGTATGCGATCGCCGACGAGGACCTGGAGCGCGAGAACGACGACAAGACTTCGTCGGTGCACTTCCTGCGTTTCGAGCTGAGCCCGCAGATGTGCGCGCAGGTGAAGGCGGGCGCTGCGCTCGGCGCCGGCATCGACCACGACAACTATCGCCACGCAGTGGCGAGCCTGCCGCAGAACGTGCGCGAATCGATCGCGAAAGATATCGTCTAAAAAGATCTGACGTGGCGAAACTGGCGGAGTGCTAGAATCCGGCGCGCGAAATTTCTCACGCGCGCGCTCGTAGATGGCACAAAGCTACACCGCCTCCGATATCGAAGTACTCAGCGGGCTCGATCCCGTACGCCGGCGTCCCGGCATGTACACGGATACCAGCCGCCCGAATCATCTCGCTCACGAAGTCATCGACAACTCGGTCGACGAGGCGTTGTCCGGCCACGCCAAGGAGATCGACGTCGTCCTGTACAAGGACGGCTCGCTGGAAGTCGCCGATGACGGCCGCGGCATGCCGGTCGACATTCACCCGAAGGAGAAGCTGAGCGGCGTCGAGCTGATCCTCACGCGGCTGCACGCGGGTGCCAAGTTCAGCGACCAGAGCTACGAGTTCTCGGGCGGCCTGCACGGCGTCGGCGTCTCGGTCGTGAATGCGCTGTCGAAGAACCTCGAATGCTGGGTGAAGCGCGGCGGCAAGGAATACAACATCAGCTTCAAGGACGGCAAAACGAAGTCCAAGCTCGAAGTGGTCGGCGACGTCGGCAAGGCCAACACCGGCACGACGGTCCGCTTCTGGCCGGATCCGCAATTCTTCGAGAGCGTCGCGTTCTCGGTGCCGAAGCTCAAGCACACGCTGCGCGCCAAGGCGGTGCTCTGTCCCGGTCTGCGCGTCACGCTCAAGGTCGAGCAGACCGGCGAGAAGGACGAATGGTTCTACACCGGCGGCGTCAACGAGTACCTCCTTTCGGAGCTCGGCCAGGGTGAGTGGCTGCCGCCGGAGATGTTCACCGGCAGCATCAAGGCCGAGAAGGAAGCGGCCGAGTGGGCCGTCTGCTGGCGGCTCGACGACGGTACGCGCGTCGAGGAAAGCTACGTCAATCTGATTCCCACGCCGCAGGGCGGCACGCACGTCAACGGCCTGCGCGTCGGGCTCACCGATGCGGTCCGCGAGTTCTGCGAATTCCGCAACCTTCTGCCGAAAGGTCTGAAGCTCGCGCCGGAAGACGTGTGGGACGGCGTCAGCTTCGTCTTGTCGACGAAGCTCAAGGAGCCGCAGTTCGCCGGCCAGACGAAGGAGCGCCTGGCGTCGCGCGAGTCGGCTGCGTTCGTCGGTGGAGTGGTCAAGGATCAGTTCGGCCACTGGCTGAACCAGCATCCGGAGTCCGGCGAGAAGATCGCGCAGCTCGCCATCTCCAGCGCGCAGGCGCGCATCAAGGCGTCGAAGGTCGTCGCGCGCAAGCGCATCACCAGCGGTCCGGCGCTGCCGGGCAAGCTCACTGACTGCACTACGCAGCAGCCGGAGCGCGGCGAGCTGTTCCTGGTCGAAGGCGATTCCGCCGGCGGCTCGGCCAAGCAGGCGCGCGATCGCGAATACCAGGCGGTCCTGCCGTTGCGTGGCAAGATCCTCAACACCTGGGAAGTCGAAGCCGCCGAAGTTCTTCAGTCGCAGGAAGTGCATCACATCGCGATCGCGCTCGGCGTCGATCCCGGGTCCGACAAGCTCGACGGCCTGCGCTACCACAAGATCTGCATTCTGGCGGACGCGGATTCGGACGGCATGCACATCGCGACGCTGCTCTGTGCGCTGTTCCTGCGGCACTTCCGTCCGCTGGTGCTCGCGGGGCACGTCTACGTCGCGATGCCGCCTCTCTACCGCATCGATGTGGGCAAGCAGGTGTACTACGCGCTCGACGACGCCGAACGCGCCGGCGTGCTCGATCGCGTCGCTGCGGAGAATCCGCGCGCCAAGCCGCAGGTGACGCGCTTCAAAGGCCTCGGCGAGATGAGCGCGATGCAATTGCGCGAGACGACCATGGCGCCGGAAACGCGCCGGCTCGTGCAGCTCACGGTCGAAGCGAAAGATCAGGCTGACCAGACGATGGACATGATGCTTGCGAAGAAGCGCGCCGGCGACCGGCGCGAGTGGCTCGAGACCAAGGGCAACCTCGCCGAGGTGCAGGTCTGATGCCGAGCCAGCCGACGCTCGATTTCGAAGGCATCGAACGCCAGTCGCTGCGCACGTTCACCGAGAAGGCGTACCTCGATTATTCGATGTACGTCATCCTCGATCGCGCGCTGCCCCACATCGGCGACGGCTTGAAGCCGGTGCAGCGGCGCATCGTCTACGTCATGAGCGAGCAGGGCTCGACGCAGGCGGCGAAGCACAAGAAGGCGGCGCGCGCAGTGGGCGACGTGATCGGCAAGTACCATCCGCACGGCGACTCGGCGTGCTACGAGGCGATGGTGCTGATGGCACAGCCGTTCTCGTATCGCTATCCGCTGGTCGATGGGCAGGGCAACTTCGGCTCGCAGGACAATCCGAAATCTTTCGCCGCCTACCGCTACACCGAGGCGCGGCTGACGCGGTATGCGTCGCTGCTGTTGTCGGAGCTCGGTCAGGGCACGGTTGACTGGGCGCCGAACTTCGACGGCACGCTCGAAGAGCCGCTGCTGTTACCGGCGCGCATTCCGAACATCCTGCTGAACGGCGCAACCGGCATTGCCGTCGGCATGGCGACCGACATTCCGCCGCACAATCTGCGCGAAGTCGTGAACGCCTGCGTGCTCCTGCTCGACGAGCCGGAGAGCACGCTCGGCGACCTGTGCAAGAAGATCAAAGGGCCGGACTTCCCGACCGGCGGCGAGATCATCACGCCGGCGACCGAGATCCGGCAGATGTACAAGTCGGGCAACGGCTCGATCCGCGCGCGCGCTGTGTACGAGATCGAGGACGGCGAGATCGTCATCACGCAGCTCCCGTACCAGGTCTCGGGCGAGCGCGTGCTCGAGCAGATCAACGCGCAGTACCAGGCGAAGAAGCTGCCGATGGTCGAGGACTTCCGCGACGAGTCCGACCACGAGCACCCGACGCGGCTGGTGATCGTGCCGCGCTCGAATCGCGTCGACACCGAGCAGTTGATGGCGCACCTGTTCGCCACCACCGATCTCGAGCGCACCTATCGCGTCAATCTCAACATCATCGGCCTGGACGGCAAGCCGAAGGTGATGGACCTGAAGGGGCTGCTGGAAGAGTGGCTGCAGTTCCGCGTCGACACGGTCACCAAGCGCATCAACTGGCGGCTGGAGAAGGTGCGGGCGCGGTTGCACATCCTCGACGGCTTGCTCGCGGTCTACCTGAACCTCGACGAGGTGATCAAGATCATCCGCCGCGAGGACGAGCCGAAGCCGGTGCTGATGAAGCGCTTCAAGCTGAGCGATGTCCAGGCCGAGGCGATCCTCGAGACGAAGCTGCGCCACCTCGCGAAGCTCGAGGAAATGAAGATCAAGGGCGAGCAGAGCGAGCTGAAAGCGGAAGAAGAAGAGCTCGACAAGATCGTCCGCAGCAAGGCGCGGCTGAAGAAGCTGATCCGCGAAGAGCTGCTGGCCGCCGCCGAAGAGTTCGGCGACGACCGCAAGAGCCGCATCGTCGAGCGCGCCGCGGCGCAGGCGATCGACGAGTCGGAGCTGGTCACCAGCGAGCCGGTCACCGTCGTCTTATCGCAGCGTGGCTGGGTGCGCGCGGCGAAGGGCCATGATCTCGATCCGGTGACGTTGTCGTACAAGACGGGTGATTCGTTTCTCGCCGCTGCACACGGCCGCAGCACGCAGCTCGCAGTGTTTCTCGACAGCACCGGCCGCGCATACAGCCTGGTCGCGCACTCGCTGCCGTCGGCGCGCGGGCAGGGCGAACCGTTGTCGGGACGCCTCGATCCGCCTGAAGGCGCGACGTTCGCAGGCGTGCTGATCGGCGAGCCCGACGATCGCTGGGTCGTCGCCTCGGACGCAGGCTATGGCTTCGTCGTGAAGCTGAGCGAAATGCACTCGCGCAATCGCGCGGGCAAGACAGTGCTCAAGGTTCCGGAGGGCAGCGGCGTGCTCGTGCCGGCGCACGTACCGGCAGCCGCGGATGCGGTGCTGTGCGTGGTGAGCACGGAAGGCAAGATGCTGGCGTTCCCCGTGAAGGATCTGCCGGAGCTGCCGCGCGGCAAGGGCAACAAGATGTTCGGCCTGTCGTCGAAGAAGGTCGCGAGCCGCGAGGAATACCTGGCGGCGATGGCGATCGTCGCGGAAGGGCAGAGCCTCATCGTCCACTCGAAGGAGCGGAAGATGACGCTGAAGTACGCGGAGCTGAAGGATTACCGCGGCGAGCGCGCGCAGCGGGGGGCGGTGTTGCCGCGAGGGTGGAGGACGGTGGAGAGGCTCGAGGTCGTGTCGGGCTGAAGCCCGACTACAGCGCTCTAAATGGTGACTGACTCGGGTTCATTGACGAAGTAGCCCTGGATGAACTCGATGCCGAGCTGCCACAGCACCGCCATCGTGTTCGCATCCTCGACGCGCTCGGCAACCGTGCTGACGTTCCTGCCCTTCGCCTGATCGACCAGATCGCGCACGCGCTGCTGCAGCTCCTGGTCCACTGCGAGTCCCTGCATCAGCGTGCCGTCGATCTTGATGTAGTCCATCGGCAGATGCGCAATGAGGCGCCCCGGATCGCGCCCGGAGCCGAAGTGCTCGAGCGCGAAGCGAAAGCCGTCGCGGCGCAGGCCGCCGGCCAGGTCGGTCGTGTCCGCCAGATATTCCGCCGAGACCTGCTCGCTCACCTGGAACACGATGCGCTGCGGATCGATGCGCGTCGCCTTCAATTGATTCTGCAGCCACGGCAGCAGCGATTTGTCGCGCACCGACTCCTTCGACAGGCGCACGAATAGCTGGTTGACCTTGCGGCTGGCGCAGAACGTCATCGAGGCGCCGATCACCCAGCGGTCGATGTTCTTCATCAGGTCGTTGCGCTCGGCGGCCGCCATGAATTCCGACGGCAGCACTTCCTGGCCCTGTTCGTCGACCATGCGCACCAGCACGTCGAACATGCCGCGGTCCTCGCCCATCAGGCTCGCAATCGGCTGCTGCATCAGACGGAAGCGGTTCTCCATCAGCGCGGCGCGGATGTAGCGCACCCAGATCGCGTCGGCTGCCTGCTGACGCGTGTCCTCGTCCTGCGTGTCGATGATCGCCACGCGGCCGCCGCCCGCAGCTTCGGCGTTGCGCCGCGCGCTCAGCGCGTCGTTGATCGAGCGCTCCACGTCCGGCGTGCGAATGTCGATCATGCCGATACCGACGCTGCACGTGCAGGACGTCTGCTTGTCGATGGCGCGAAACACCTGCGTCGCGACTTTGCGGATGAGATGGTTCGCCCACGTCTCGACGTCGCGCTGCGTGCCGCGTTCCATCAGCAGCAGGAACGTGCCGTCGCCGAGCCGGCCGAACAGGTCGCTCGCCTGGCGCGACTCGGCGATCAATCCGGCGAACTGCCCGATGAATTCCTCGATCGCGAGCGGACCGAGCTCCGTGGCCAGGGTGTCGAGCTTGTCCGGCTGGATCGCCACGAGCTGGCGGATGCCGGCCTTGATCGGCTGCGACAACTCCTGCTGGAGCTGCTGCATGAAGAAGCGCCGCTGCAGCGCCCCGGTCGCCGCGTCGCGCTCCAGCGCGTCGGTGAGTTGCTCGCTGATCGTGCCGGCGTCGCGCTTCCGCGCCGCGACACACAGGCGCACGGCGGGCTCGCCGTCGAAGTCGACGGGCGACAGCTCGATTTCCAACGGCAGACTGGTGCCGTCGGACAACAACGCACTGGCGCGCAGCGAATGGTTCGACCACTTGCCCTGCAGGCACGCCACCAGCGCGCCCTTGATCGCCGCGTGCGCTTCGCCGTCGAATGCATCCATCAGCGGCGTGCCCATGATCGCTTCCGCATCCGGCAGCCCGTACAGATCGAGCCACGCCGGGTTCGCGTCGACCACGATGCCTTCCTGCACGTGCGCGATCGCATCGGCCGAGCCGGCCATGAACGATTTGAGCTGATCGCTGTATTCGCGCGCCGAGCTGAGCGTGCGATTGAGCGTCTGCGTGCGGTTGTAGGCTTCCAGCTCGCGGGCGACGACCAGCCGGAAGCGCAGCGGATTCGACAGCGTCACGGCGTCGCGCGCGCCTTGCTGCATTGCTGCCGCGATCCCGTCCTCGTCGAGCTGGTCGCGCGCGATCAGCACCGGCACGTCGGCACCGAACTGTTTGCTGACTGACATCACCCTGGCGATGTCGCCGGGGTCCTGGCCGACGAACGCGACCAGCATGTGGGCGTTGATCTGCGTCAGCGCCTCGCCGAGATCGTTGAGCTCGCGGATCCAATTGCAGCGCACGGCCAGGCCTGCGTTGCGCAGCGTGCTGTTGATGGCTTCGACGTTGTCCTGATGACGGGTCAGGACGATCATCGGCACCGCGCTCTGTTCGGCCAAAGCTACTCTCCGCTTCTTTGCTGCAAGTCTAGCATCGCAGTCTTGGCCGGCGCGCCAGCGATCTCACGGACCAACCGCGGCACCAGGTACCCGGGCAGGCGGGCGGTCAGCTCACGATGCAGTTGGAACGCGCGACGTTCGTCGACATCGAAGTGCGCTGCCCCTTCTACCTTATCCAGCAGGTGCAGGTAGTAAGGAAGAACGCGTGCAGCAAACAACGACTCGCTGAGCTGCGCGAGCGTCGCGGCCGAATCGTTGATTCCGGCCAGCAACACCGACTGATTCAGCAGCGTGGCTCCTGCCGTCGCCAGATCCGCACAGGCACGCCGCACCTGCTCGTCGATCTCGCTCGCATGATTGGCATGGATGACTACGACCTTCTGTAACGGCACGCCGGCCAGCCACTTGAGCAGCCCGGCATCGACGCGTTCCGGCAGCACGATCGGGTAGCGCGTGTGGATGCGCAGCCGGCGAACGTGCCGCACGGTTCGCAACTCGTCCGTGAATTGCGCGAGCCGCCGGTCGCTCAGGCTCAACGGGTCGCCGCCGCTGAGGATCACCTCGTGAATGCTCGGATCCGCCTGCAGCCGTTCGAAGACTGGCGCCCAGCCCTGCCGCAGGGCCGACTGCTCCGAATAGGGGAAATGCCTGCGAAAGCAGTAGCGGCAGTGCACAGCGCACGCTCCGGTCGCGACGACCAGCGCGCGGCCCGCATATTTGTGCAACAGCCCCGGTGCGGCACTGCTGCCGAGATCGCCGACGGGATCGGTGCTGAAGTTTGGCGTCGACACGAGCTCTGCGGCCCCCGGCAGGACTTGCAACAGCAACGGGTCGCGCGGATCGCCATGGCGCATGCGGGCGACATAACCGCGCGGCACGCGCAGCGGGAATTTGCCGGCTGCCGCGCATGCGGGCTCGATCAGCGCGGGATCGAGGCCGAGCACGCTGCACAGCTCGGTGGGATCGGTGATTGCGTCGGCCAGCGCCTGCTGCCAATGGAGCGCTTTTGTCTGGCCGGGGAGAGAGGTTGCGGCTATCATCTGCGCCCCTTGCTAAACCCCCTATGTTATTGCTCCACGGTGCCAAATGGGCAGCTTCTCCACGAACGAATTCAAGTCCGGCCTCAAGATCATCCTCGAGAATGACCCTTATTCGATCGTCGAGAACGAGATGGTGAAGCCCGGCAAGGGCCAGGCTTTCAATCGCGTCAAGGTGCGCAATCTCAAGACCGGGCGCGTCATCGAGCGCACGTTCAAGTCCGGCGACAGCGTCGAAGCCGCGGACGTGGTCGAGACGGAGATGCAGTATCTCTACACCGACGGTGAGTTCTGGCACTTCATGGTGCCGGACACGTTCGAGCAGTTCACTGCGGGCAAGGAAGCGATGGGCGAGGGTGCCATCTGGTTGAAGGACGGCATGGAGTGCACGGTGATGCTGTGGAACGGCGTACCGCTGAACGTCACGCCGCCGGCGCACGTCGAGCTGAAGGTGGTCGAGACGGACCCGGGTGTGCGCGGCGACACCGCGACCGGCGGCGCGAAGCCGGCGAAGCTCGAGACGGGCGCGGTCGTGCGCGTGCCGTTGTTCATCAATGAAGGCGAGACGATCCGCGTGGATACGCGGACGTCGGAATATCTCTCGCGCGGTAAAGCTTGACCTGTAGGTCGGGCTTTGGCCCGACATCACAGCGCTTTCAAAACCTCCGCGACGACCTGCTCGAGCCCCGCCTGATCTTCTGAATCGAAGCGCGCGAATTTCGGGCTGTCGAGGTCGAGCACGCCGATCAGCTCGTTCCCGCGCAGCAGCGGCACCACGATCTCGGAATTCGACGCCGAGTCGCAGGCGATGTGCCCGTCGAACTCGTGCACGTTCTTGACGATCACGGTCGCGCGCCGCGCGGCGGCGGTCCCGCACACGCCCTTGCCGAGCGCGATGCGCACGCACGCCGGCTTGCCCTGAAACGGCCCGACGACCAGCTCGCCGTCCTTCAGCAGATAAAAGCCCACCCAGTTCAGGTCCGGCAACGAGTGATACAGGAGCGAGGTCGTGTTCGCGAAATTCGCGATCGCGTCGCGCTCGCCTTCGAGCAGTGCGCGCGTCTGCGCGACTACGCTGGCGTACAGCGCCGCCTTCGGTTGCGTCGGATCGATGTCGAGCTCATGCATGGTCAGGCCCTGTCGATGGGAAACGCGAGCACTTCGTCGATGTGCCGGGCGCCGATGGCGCACATCACCAGGCGGTCGAATCCGAGCGCCACGCCGGAGCACTCAGGCAGTCCGTGCTCCAGGGCTGCCAGGAAGTTCTCGTCGATCGGCACGGCCGGCAGACCGCGCCGCGCTCGCTCCGCGACGTCGTGCTCGAAGCGCGCGCGCTGCTCCTGCGGATCGCCGAGCTCGTGGAAACCGTTGCAGAGCTCGTTGCCGTCGAGATATGCCTCGAAGCGCGAGGCGATGTGGCCGTGGACGCGCGCGAGCGCGGCCTGCGAGGCCGGATAGTCGTAGATGAAAGTGAGCCGGTCGAGTCCGAGCTGCGGGCCGACCAGCGTGCCCATGATCAGGTCGAGGCACGCGTCGCGGTCGTGTGCGACATCGGGCGGCACCTCGATGCCCGCGCTCTGCAATCGCGCGACCAGCATCGGCGTGGCGTCGTGAAACACGTCCACGCCCGCGTGCAGCTGCATCGCTTCGCGATACGTCAGGCGCTCGGCGCGATCGAACTGGCGTGACGCCGGCAGCACGGCACTGATCAACCGCTCGACGTCCGACATCAACGAATGATGGTCGTAGCCGACGCGGTACCACTCGATCATCGTGAACTCGGGGTTGTGCCAGCGGCCGCTTTCGCCGTCGCGGTAGACCTTGATGATCTGCCAGATGTCGCCGCAGCCGGCGGCGAGCAGGCGCTTCATCGCGTACTCGGGCGAGGTTTGCAGGAAGCGGCGATGTCCAGACACCGTCGCCTCGACGCTCGCGATGTGCACGTCCGTCACGGTCGACGCACTCAGCGCCGGCGTTTCGACTTCCAGCGTGCGCGTGGCGGCGAAGTATTCGCGTATCGAGCGCAGCATTGCTGCTCGCACTTCGAGCGTTGCGATAGAGGCAGTCGGCCGCCAGCTCATGTGCCCGCCACGCGGGCGATCGGCCGGCCGAGCTGCACCGTCGATTCCGACACCAGCGCGGCTTCCCAGGCAATGCGCTTGCGCTCGAACAGGAGTATCACGGTCGATCCCATGTTGAAGCGACCCAGCTCTTCACCCTTCGCGAACTGACGGCCGAGACCCGTCGCAATGCGTGTCGGCTTTTTCCCGCCGCGCGGCGGCGGGTTCACCTCGCCGCAATGTACCGTCTCGATGCTGCCGACGAACAGAGCGCCAACCAGGATCACGGCCATGCGGCCGAGCGGTGTCGTGAAGTCGCAGATCAATCGCTCGTTACGTGCGAACACACCCGGTACTGCGCGTGCAGTAGCGGCGTTCACGCTGAAGAGCTCGCCGGGTACGTAGACGTTGTCGCGAGCGGTGCCGGCGTACGGCATGTGAATGCGGTGATAGTTGTACGGCGCGAGGTAGATGCACGCGAAGCTGCCGCCGCGATAGGTGGCGACGGCTTCGCTATCGCCCGCGAGCAGATCCTGCAGCGAGTAGTAGTGACCCTTCGCTTGGATCAGCAGGTCCTCTTCGATCTCGCCGCATTGACTCACAGTGCCGTCGACCGGGCTGACGACAGCGCCCGGCTCCGGAGCGATCGGCCGCACGCCGGGTCGCAATGCCCGCGTAAAGAACTCGTTGAAGCTGCGATACGCGAAGGGATCCGGTTGCACCGCCTCGGCCAGGTTCAGGCGATAACCGCTGAGGAAGATGCGCAGGAACGTGTTGCGGATCCAGCGGACCTCGCTGCGTGCGACCGAGTAGATCAAGCGCGAAAGAAGCTGCTTCGGCAGGATGTACTGAAGGGCAGCGAACCAGCGGTCGCCGGGTCGAATCGTCGGTGCTTCGGTCATGCGCCTGCGATCCGCCGATAGTCGTCCGCGATCAGCTGCGGCGTGTGCGGCGCCGAGAACAAGGCGTGCACTGCGCCGTCGGGATCGACGAGGAACACCGAACTCGAGTGATCGACGCTGTAGTTGCCGCCTTCGAGCGGCCGTTTGGCGACGAGCACGCCCATGCGTTGCGCCAACTCGTCGATCGCGGCCTTGGTGCCGGTCACGCCGATGAATGTCGGATCGAACGCCTTCACGTAGCCCGCGAGGCGCTCCGGCGTATCGCGCTCCGGATCGACCGAAATCATGACGAGCCGCGGGCGGAGCTTCTCCGGCACGTTCGCGAGCAGCTTGTTGGTCTGGGCCAGCGCAGTCATCGTGACCGGGCACACGTCGGGACAGCTGGTGAAGCCGAAGAACACGAAGCTCCAGCGGCCGCGCAGCCGGGCGACGTCGAACGGCTGATTGTCCTGGTCGACCAGTGCGAGCGGCGGCAGCGGCCGCGGGGGTGTGAGTAGAGTAGCCGTGGCTGTTTGCACGCCAGCTTGACGCTGCACCACCCAACGCGCCGACAGGATGCCGGCTGCGACGGCTACAATGGCGACAAGAGCTGCGAGCGCGATCGTCTGAGTTCGGGACATCGTTTCCTCGTGGCGCGAATTATCGCACGGCCGCCCGATGAACCCGACCTCCAACAATTCCGCCCGGCCGCCCGGCACCGCGCCGGTCACGCTGCCTGCACCGGATCCGGCGACGGTCGAGCAGCTGATTCACTACGGCACGCTGCTGTTCGAGCAATCGGGGCTGTGGTTCGGGCACGGCACCGACAACGCCTTCGATGAAGCGGCCGAGCTGGTGTTCTTCGGAGCCGGGCTGCGACACGAGGACGCGGCGGATGTTTACAGCCGGCAGCTCGGCGCCGCCGAGCGGGCCGCAATCCTCGCGCTGTTCGAGCGCCGCATCGCCGAGCGCATCCCCGCCGCGTATCTCACGCATCGCATGTGGTTCGCCGGGCATGAGTTCTACGTGGACGAGCGCGTGCTGGTGCCGCGCTCGCCGCTCGCCGAGCTGGTCGAGGTGCAATTCCAGCCGTGGATCGCACCGGAGAAAGTCCATCGGGTGCTCGACATCGGCACCGGCTCGGGCTGCATCGCGATCGCCAGCGCGCTGGCCTTGCCCGCGGCGCGCGTCGATGCGAGCGACGTTTCCGAGGACGCGCTGGCCGTCACAGCCATCAACATCGCCCGGCATGGCGTCGACGCACGAGTGTGCCCGATCCGCTCCGATGTATTCGACGCGCTCGCCGGCGAACGATACGACGTCATCGTCTCGAACCCGCCGTACGTGGGCGATGCAGAGATGGCCGATCTGCCGGCCGAGTATCGGCACGAGCCGGTGACCGGCTTGCATTCCGGCGCCGACGGACTCGACGTCGTGCGCCGGATCCTCAGCGGGGCAGCCGCGCACCTCGAACCGCATGGCGTGCTGATCGTCGAAGTCGGCAATTCCGAAACCGCGCTGGTCCAGGCGTTTCCGCAAGTGCCGTTCACCTGGCTGCACTTCGAGCGCGGTGGCGGCGGCGTGTTTCTGCTGAGCGCAGAGCAGCTAGAATCGACCCATGTCCGGTAACACCTTCGGCAAGCTGTTCACTGTCACGAGCTTCGGCGAAAGCCACGGCCCGGCGCTGGGCTGCATCGTCGACGGCTGTCCGCCGGGGCTGGAGCTGTCGGAGCAGGATATCCAGCCGGACCTCGAGCGCCGGCGCACCGGCACATCGCGTCATACCAGCCAGCGCAAGGAGCCCGACCAGGTCCGCATCCTTTCGGGCGTGTTCGAGGGACGCACGACCGGCACCCCAATCGGCCTCGTGATCGAGAACGAAGACCAGCGCTCGCGCGATTACGAGAAGATCAAAGATCGCTTCCGCCCTGGACACGCCGACTACACGTACCAGCAGAAGTACGGCTTCCGCGATTACCGCGGCGGCGGCCGCTCATCGGCGCGCGAGACGGTCATGCGCGTCGCCGCCGGCGCGATCGCGCGCAAGTATCTTCGCGAGCGGCTCGGCGTCGTCATCCAGGGTTATCTCGCGCAACTCGGTCCGCTGGCGCTCGAGGTCAAGTCGCTGGCCGGCGTGTACGACAATCCGTTTTTCTGTCCCGACCCGTCGCGGCTCGAAGAGCTGGATGCTTACATGACCGAGCTGCGCCGCTCGGGCGATTCGGTCGGCGCGCGCGTCAACGTCATCGCGACCGGCGTGCCGCCCGGGCTCGGCGAGCCGGTGTTCGACAAGCTGGATGCCGACATTGCGCACGCGATGATGGGGATCAACGCGGTCAAGGGTGTCGAGATCGGCGCCGGGTTCGCGGCCATCGAGCAGCGGGGCAGTCAGCATCGCGACGAGATGTCGCCGGCGGGTTTCCTCTCGAACAATGCCGGCGGCGTGCTCGGCGGCATTTCCTCGGGGCAGGACATCGTGGTGAGCATCGCGCTCAAGCCCACTTCGAGCATCATCATTCCCGGCCGCACGATCGACGAGCAGGGCGCGAGCGTCGAGGTCGTGACGACCGGACGTCACGACCCATGCGTGGGACTGCGCGCGACGCCGATCGCCGAGGCGATGCTCGCGCTCGTGCTGACGGATCACTACCTGCGTCACCGCGCGCAGAACGCCGACGTTGTGGCAAAAACTCCTAGGATTCCGCCGCACGCGTAGCACTCCGGGCTCGCTGTTAGGGGCCGATCTCACCGTCGTTTTGCGGGCTACGTACCTTATCGGCGCACGGGGTTTCATGTAGTGTTCGTCCAGCAGAAAACGGGTGCCGGCGCGCGTTAGGAACATGAGTAGACGTTGGAATGTAGCGGTGGTCGGCGCGACTGGCCTCGTCGGCAGCAACATGCTGTCCATCCTGGAACAGCGGGCCTTTCCGGTCGGCGAAGTGCATGCCGTTGCGAGCGCGCGCTCGGCCGGCCGCACGGTGCGCTTCCGCGGGCGGGATCTTGCCGTTCAGGATCTGGAAACCTTCGACTTCTCCAAGGTGCAGATCGGCCTGTTCTCGGCCGGCGCCAGCGTCTCCAAGGTGCATGCAGTGCGCGCCGGCAAGGCCGGCTGCATCGTGATCGACAACACCTCGCAGTTCCGCTACCAGGACGACATTCCGCTGGTGGTCGCCGAGGTCAATCCGCACGCGATTGCCGGCTATCGCAAGCACAACATCATCGCCAATCCCAACTGCTCGACCATGCAGATGCTGGTGGCGCTGAAGCCGCTGCACGACGTGGCGCAGATCGAACGCATCAACGTCGCGACCTACCAGTCGGTGTCGGGCGGCGGGCAGAAGGCGATCGACGAGCTGGAGCAGCAGCACGTGGCACTCGCCCAGGGCGGCGCGGCCGTGCCGAAAGTCATCGCCAAGCAGATCGCCTTCAACTGCGTGCCGCAAATCGACGTGTTTCTCGACAACGGCTACACCAAGGAAGAGATGAAGATGTTCTGGGAGACCCAGAAGATCATGGAGGACCCGTCGATCCGCGTGAACGCCACCGCCGTGCGCGTCGGCGTCCGTGTAGGGCATTCGGAGGCGGTGCACATCGAGACGCGGCGCAAGCTGACCGAGACGCAGGCGCGGGAAATCCTGGGCCGCGCGCCCGGCGTAGTGGTGATCGACGAGCGCAAGCCGGGGGGCTATCCCACGGCCGTTACGGAGGGGGCGGGCACCGACCCGGTGTACGTGGGTCGCATCCGCGAGGACATCTCGCA
>DATENH010000064.1:0-4809 GCA_035275145.1 Steroidobacteraceae bacterium
GCCGCCGATGCTCGTGCCCGAGCGCCAGCCGATGTACAGGTCTTCGACGTCGAAGGAGGAGGCCTTGTCGCCGACCAGCGTGGGCGGCGTGTTGTAGGTGCGCTCGCCGACGACGCTCGCTTTGCCGTAGATCTGCGAGGAGTCGTCCAGCGTCAGCGTGCCGCTCAGCGCCGGCTTGATGGAGCCTTCCATCCAGTTGTCGCTCAGATCGCCGGAGGGCTGGTCCGGCTTCGGATTCGTGTAGAGGGAGTTCGCGAAGCCGAATACGCCCCAGTTGGCGTTGAGGTTGAACTCCCAGTCCGCGCCGGCGGGCAATCCCGGCGGGGGTGTGGGCTTCGCCTCGTCCTCGGCCGCTGCCGCGCAGCCGATTCCTGCAGCGAGCAACACGAGCGCGACTGCTGTCCGTAGGCAAAGTGTTCGTTCGTGCATGGAACCAGTCCTCATTGACTTGCTCCCGCCAGAGCCGTGCGCTTGTTCGCTGCAGCCATCGAGCGAATGAAGAATGGGTACAGCGGCACACTGATGAGCAAGGCCACCATCGCGTGCACTACGGTGTCCGGATCGCCGCCAATGACTGCCCACAGGCAATACACGACGGCGGTGAGCGCGATCCATTTGTAGAGCTGGAACGTCTTGCGCGGCAGCTGCTTGTCGTAGATCACTTTGACGACCGCCACGGCCGAGTAGACGTAGGGAACGATGATCAGAATGACGGCGAGATCGACGATGCGACTGAACTGATCGGCCACGGTCGGCGAGACTGTGGCGAACAGCACCACGGTCATCAGCACACCGACGATCACCAGGCCGACGCCGGGCACGCCGTTCGCGTTGAGGCGCGCGAAGATTCGCGGGAACATGCCGTCGTCCGCTGCGGCCTGCGCCGATTGCCCGACCAGCAGCATCCAGCCGCCGAGCGAGCCGACAGACTTGAGCACTGCACAGATGGCGATGATGATCGCGCCCGCTCCGCCGATGACGAGTCGCGCGGCTTCCGCGAACGGTGCGTGCGAGGTCCGCAGTTCCTCGTTCGGCACGATCCCCATGATCACCGACGAGCTCAGCACGTACACGACTGCTGCAAGTCCGAGGCCGATGAGCGTCGCGAGCGGCACGTTGCGGGTCGGATTCTCGATCACGCCTGCGGAGACTGCGGCGCTCTCGATTCCCATGTAGGCCCACAGTGCCATCGAGGCTGCGCGCGAGATCGCGTGCATGTTGGAGTCGCCGGTGACATTCCAGCCGGCCATGAACGTGTCGGGGCTGAACCAGATCCAGCCGAAGATCGCGATCGCGAGGATCGGCAACAGCGCGAGCGCCATGGTCCAGGTTTCCAGCGCGCCGACGACGCGGGGCCCGAGGATGTTCGCGAACGTCAATAGCCAGATGAGCGCTGCCGTCGCCAGCACACTGCCGGGCGGATGCGTGATTCCAGGAACCAGCTCGGCGAGATAGCCGATCGCTGCGACGGCGATCGCGATGTTGCCGATCCAGTTGCCGAACCAATACACGTAGTTGGTCTGGAAGCCGGCGTATGGACCGAGAAAGTCTCGTGCGTATGCGTACGGGCCGCCTTGCTGCGGGTCGAGCTCGCCGAGCTTCGCGAAAGTGAGCCCGAGCGCGGCGACGCCGGCAGTCGCGATCAACCAGCCGAAGATCGCGATGCCGCCGACGTGCGCGAGATTGACCGGCAGCAGGAAGACTCCTGTGCCGATCATGTTGCCGGCCACGAGCATCGTGGCCTGCAACAGCCCCATCTTCCGGCCGGGCGCGCTCACTTGCGACGCGCCTCCTGATCACCCGCGCCCGATTTACGCAGGCACTGCACGTAGTAAACGCCGTCGCGATTCTCGACGCCGTGCGTGTCGTGACCGTAGCCGGGGAAGCGCTTGTCCCAGTCGGACAAGGCGCGCAGGTAGGAGAGGTACGGGCCGTTGTCAGGGCCGGTCGACTCGCCTGGCATGAGCATCGGAATGCCCGGCGGATAGGGCACGACGCTGGTCGCGAGCACTCGATCCGCGAGCTTGTCGAGCGGCACGTGCTCGATCTCGTCGCGCACCAGGTATTGGTACGCGGCGTTCGGTGTCATCACGGGCGTCGGCAAGTTCGAGAACGCCTCGGCGAGCCAGTGTGTCCGCCGCGAGTCGCGCATCTGCGCAAACATCTCATCGGCCAGATCGCGCAGACCCATGCTGCCATAGCGGGCCGGATGATCACGCGGCAGGTCCGGCAGCAGCTGGCTGAGCGCTGTATTGCTGTCGTAGTCGCGCTTGAAGTCCAGCAGCGCGTTCAGCAGCGTGCCCCACTTGCCTTTGGTGATGCCGATCGAGAACAGGACCAGGACGGTGAAGTCGGTGGTCTTCTCGACCTCGACGCCGCGATAGTGCAGATAAGACGTGACGAGCCGCGCCGGGATGCCGCTCTTGTCGAGGCCGCCGGCATCCGCCACGCCGGGCGTGACGATCGAGACCTTGATCGGATCGAGCATGCAATAGCCGTCTTCCAGATCGCCGAAGCCGTGCCACGCGTCCCCCGGATGCAGCACCCAGCAGTCCGGATCCGTGGCGAGCTGCTCCGGCGAAGCTTCGTGGAATGCGATCTTCTTGCCGGATTCCTTGCTGCGCACCGTGTCCGCGTTCCAGGAACGGAAGAACCATTGGCCCTTGTCCGCGAACTCCTTGTGGACGCGGCCGAGCGTCTGCCGGAACGAGACGGCTTCCTGGATCGATTCGTTCGTGAGCGTCGGGCCGCCGGGCCCGTCCATCATCGCGGCGGTGATGTCGTTCGAGACGATGATCGGATACAGCGGCGAGGTGGACGCATGCAGCATGTACGACTCGTTGAAGCGCGAGTGCGGAATCGGACTGCGCCCGTCGCGGATATGCAGGAACGAGGCCTGCGACAACGCTGCGAGCAGCTTGTGAGTCGAGTGCGTCGCGAAGGTCGTCGGACCCTTGTGGTCCTTGGGGTCGCCATACATGGCGTGACGGTCGCGGTACAGCGGATTGAAGCGCGCGTAGGCATACCACGCTTCGTCGAAGTGAATGCGATCCACGGTCGGATCGAGCAGCTCCTCGACGCGGCGCGCGCTGTAGCACAGGCCGTCGTAGGTCGAGTTCGTGATGATCGAGTGCACCGGGCGGAGCGACGCACCCTTGGGGACCAGCGGATTGGTGCGCAGGTCCTTGTCGAGCGTGTCCTTGCTGAGCCGCGAGGGCGGGATCGGGCCGATGATGCCGTAACGGTTGCGCAGCGGCACCAGGTAGTGCGGGATGGCTCCCGTCATGACCAGGCTGTGCTCGATCGACTTGTGGCAATTGCGATCGCACAGCGCGATCTGATCGCGCGCCACGGCCGCCATGAAGATGACGCGGTTCGACATCGAAGTGCCGTTGGTCACCGAGTACGTGCGATGAGCGCCGAACACGCGCGCCGCGTATTTCTCGTGCTCGCCCATCGGGCCGCTGTGGTCGAGCAGCGAGCCGAGGCTGCCGACGCTGATCGACAGGTCGGAGCGCAGCATGTTCTCGCCGAAGTAATCGAAGAACACGCGGCCGACCGGCGACTTGAGGAATGCAGTACCGCCGGTGTGGCCGGGCGTATGCCAGGAGTACTCGTACTCCTGGGTGAAGTGCATGAGTGCCTTGGCGAGCGGAGGCAGCAGCACTTCCACATAGCGCCGCACGGCGGCGGCGATGCGACCGCCGACGAAGGCGGCTGTGTCTTCCAGGGTCCAGACGAACTCGTCGACCATTTCCATCACGTCGATGGGAATCGTCGCGGCGGCACCGCGCTCGGCCATGAGAAATATCGGGATCTTGTCGTTGCGCGAGCGGATGAACTGCAGGAAGCTGCGGGCGCCCGCGTGGTCCTCGTCGTTCTCGCCGAGGCACCAGTCGACCAGCATGACGTGGAATGCAGAGTCGGCGGAAGCGGCCGAGATGCCGTCCTCGGCGGACGTCGCCTCGACCACTTCGATGGCGCGGGCCTGCAATTCCTGAACGAGGGAGCGCGCGGCACGCCCGGCGGCGCCCGTAGTGCCGAGCTCATCGTCGACCATCAGTGCGCGCATCGAAATGCGCTTGGTGCTTCGCTGGATCATCGTCGTCTCCGTGATTCAATCGGCCAGCGTGTTCCAAACGAAGAACGCGCGGGCTTTGTCGTCGAATTCGCCGACCCATTTCGAGTACAGCGTCGCGAAGTCGCCCGAGGCGTAGGAGCGGCTCAGCGAGCGGTCGACCAGCGTGCGGAAGTCGTCGTCGTTGTGTTCCAGCAGCAGCCCGGCCGGCTCGTGCGTGAACATGCGGTCCATGATCACGGTGTTCTGGCGCGTCTTCTCGTCGAGTCCTTGCAGGGCGCCGAGCATCACGACGCGATCGCCGAAGACGACGTCGACTTTGCCTTCTGAGAGCTGTTGCAGCGCCTTGCGGTAGTCGGAAATGCGCTCGATCTGCGCGTCGACCTGCAGGGTCTTGGCGCGCGAGTTCAGCCAGGTCTCCGCTGTCGTGCCGGCGACCACGGCGAACTTCGTAGATTGGATCACGTTCGCGGCGGGAGTGCCGCGCCAGATCACCTTCTGCGGCCGTGTCTCGGACAACGCCGTCTTCAGTGCAGCGGCCGCATCGCTGCGCACCGCCGCGCGGTTGCCGCTGGCGAAGATCGGCAGCGAGAACGACGCATGCTCGCGGCGACCGAGCGTTTCGCTCATCGGCGTGCACACCAGATCGACCTTGCCTTTGCTGACTGAGGTCAAGCGTTCATCGGCATTGATCTGCACCCAGTCGACAGTCAGGCCGGGCAGCGCGAGAT
>DATENH010000065.1:0-23431 GCA_035275145.1 Steroidobacteraceae bacterium
ACCCAGCGATGGGTCTGCCGGATCCATTTGCTCCAGTTCAAGGCGATCTCCTTCAGGATTTATCGAATTGTTTTGCGTATTCGGCTTGCAGACGCTGCCAGCCTTCGAACTTCATCGTCTCCATGCCGACCATGCGGCCGATCGGCTCGCCGGCGAGGTGCGCATCGAGCACATCGAAGCAGATGTGCCAGCCCGCGGCGCCCCACGAGATGTAGCGGCGATCGATGTTGTGCCAGAGCGTGAGGCGCGTGCCTTTGCCCATTGGCTCGAGCTGCCAGCGCAGGTCGCTGTCGCCCCAGCTGTATTGCAGCAGCTTCGGCGGCTCGGAGCGCTTCACGATGGTTTCGGAAACCTGCGGTGTCGGCGCGCTCACTGTCGTGAGCTTGACCGCGCCAGTGCTGGCGAGGCTCTTGTCGGCGTCGAACGGCGCCCACTCGCGCAGATGCTCGGGCTCGGTCAGCGCCTGCCAGACCTTCGGCGGCGGATGGCGCAGTTCCCGGACCAGCACGAGCGTCCAGTTCTCGCCCTCCTTGTGAACTTCGGCGCCCGCGGCGGGGCCCGGTTGATACTTGTCACGCTTGCTCATTTCTTCTTTCTCTTGCGGCGGGGCGGTGGGCTCATGCGATCGAGATGACGCTCGAGCGCATCGAGGTGTTGCGACCAATAGCGGCGGAACGGGGCAAGCCAGGCGTCGATTTCCATGAGCGGCTCCGGCCTGATGCGGTACAGGCGCCGCTGTGCATCGACTCGCGATTCGACGAAGCCGGCTTCGCGCAGCACGCGCAGATGCTTGGATACCGAAGGCTGCGGCAGTTGCAGGTGTTCCTCGATGTCGCCGACCGACTGCTCGGCGCTGGCGAGCAGGCTGAGAATGGCGCGGCGGCTCGGCTCGGCGATGATCGAGAATGTAGATTCCATGGAACGTATATACCCCGTAAGGTATATAGCTGTCAAGGCACATTAGCGGCAAGGCGGAACTCGGCGAATCGAGCACCAGTTGAAGCTAGTGTTCCAAGCGATGGAGGAATGATCGTGGCGACCAAGAGCAAGCGAACTACGCTTCGCAGCCGCAGCGGCAAGAAGCTGTATGCCGTGCGTGACAAGCAGGGGAAGTTCAAGGACATCCAGACTTACAAACGCGCGCAGGGACAGGACGTGCAACGTCGCGCCAAGAGCGAGCGCGCTCGCAAGAAGTAGCGCGGGCGTGCGCTCGGCCTAGCGCGGCTCGCGCAGGTAGGGCGCGACGTTGTGCGCGATCTTCTCGAACTCTGCCGCGCTCAACGGTATGCCATTGCGAAAGGCCGTCCACGAGCCCTGCGGATCGGGATGATTCTCGAAGGCGGCGTCGGAACCGTAAAGGATGCGGTCGAGGCCGATCTGCCGGATGCGGTCTGCGACCACCTTTACGAACTCCGTCGAATTGGTCGCCAGCGCGGCATCGGAGACGTCGAAATACAGACGTCGCGTCGCGGTGCTCCGCGCCGCAACTGCCTCGGCGTATACGGCGAGTGCCTCTGCTGAGAAACCACCGCCACCCCACAGATGCGCAATCTGCACCGGAACGTCGGGCGCAGCGGTGAGGAGCTGCTCGAGGAACACGTGCGCCTCCCGGGCGCCATAGGCGTCGCCGTTGCGCACGTGAACGACGATGGGCAGTCGCGCCCGATTGGCAGCGGCGAACACCTCGCGTATCCGGCCTACCTGATCTGCATTGAGCAGATCGACTTGCGAATTCGCGAAGTGCAGCTTCAGTCCCTTGAAGCGCTTGTCATCGATGCAGTGACGCAGCTCGGCGGCTGCAGCGTCGCTCACTGGATTGAGACTGCAGAATGCGACGAGTCGATCGGGAAAGCGTGCCGCCTGGTCCGCTGTCCAGTCGTTCTCGGCGCGCATTGCCGCGGCGGATCTGGCGGAAGGGCGCAGAGGCGAGTCGAACCAGTAGCCGACCGAAAGCACGACCGCTCGCTTGATGTGCGCGGCATCGAGCATGCTGACCAACCGCTGGCCGTCGAGCGGCTCCTCGCGCGGTGGGCCGGGGAAGATGGGATATTCCGTCGCGATCCGCCACTGACCGTCCTCGCGAACCAGTTCCAGCATCGCGGATCCTATGTGCCGCCGTTCGGGGCCGTCGCCACGTGAGTAGTACACGGCCAGACGCGCGCGGCGATCATCGCCTGTATAGGCAATTGGCGTGAACTGGTAAGGCCGCGCGAAGCGCGTGCCGAGGTACGCAGCGACGTCGCTGCGGCCATGCACCCAGAGCTGTTCGTCAACGTTCAATGTCAGCGCGTCTTCGCTGTAGATTCCAGCGAGCCGGCCGGGATCGTTCCAGGAGTCTTCGCGCTGTCGCAGGAGCTGCGCTACTTCCGGCGGAATCTCGGGCGGGTTGTTCGGACTGTTGGCCAGCGCGGCGCCTTGCGGGCTGAGCAAATGCTGGTGATGGTCGACCTCGGGCGCGAGCTCGCCGGCTGCACCCGTCGCGGTCTGCGCGTTGCAAGTCGCCCCCGCGAACACGCAGGCAAATGCCAGCCACGCTCGAAAGATCTTGCTGGAACCGCTGGTCATGGCCGAGCTCTCCACTCGTGACGTCGATCGCGCTCCAGCTAATGACGCCTGACCCGGCCGTTTGTTACATCGAGGAGATCTACCTACGGGAAACGTGGCGGGTGCTAGAGGGTTTTGAGGTCTGACGACTCGGCTCGCAGCTCGTGCAGAAACTGTTCGAGCTCACGCACGCGCTGCGGCGTGAGGGCTTTGCCGGCCTTCGAAACGATGCGCGGTGGGACTGCTTCGAGCGAATGTTCCAGATCCTTCACCGCTGCCGGTCCGTCCGGACTGCCGCCCTTGGGATCCACCAGACCGAAGGACCGAGCGACGCCGATGGCTCCGAGCCAGTCGAGCGCGTCGGCATCGTGGAGATAGATGGCTTCAGGCCCGACGGGATCGCGCGCGAACATGTGCGTGCGGATCGCGCCGCGCACAGCTTCGATCTTCGCCATCGGAAATCCGGTGCCTGCGAGCAGCGACTCGACGATTCGCGCAGCCTCATCCTGATGGTCCACGCCGGGCTTGCGGAAGGGTGCGAATGCGGCCACGTCGTGCAGATATGAAGCTGCGTAGAGAACATCGTCATCGACGGTCGCCTGATCGGCTGCGGCGAGCTCTTTTGCGAGCGCGTAGTCACGCATGGAGTGCGAGAGGCCCCACGCCGGATGCTTCATATTTGCTTCGACGAATCCATGAACGGCGGTGCGCCAGTTGCCGGTGTGCTCGATAGTCGGCGTGGGAGCATCGGCCGCAATCGCGGTCGAGGTCAGAGCGAGGGTCGCGATGGCGGCAAGCAGCGCGAGGTGGCCACTGCGATTCAGGATTGCGAATGACAAGTGACTCTCCTTTGCACGTGACTCATCGGACTGTAGCGGTTCTTCGGCCCGCGCCTCATCCTTTGCGATGAAAAGCTTCATATCGCAGCCGAACCGGCGCGGGCGGGCGACGAAGCCGGACTGCGGTACGAATCCGCGACCACCCAGGCCGCAGCCGTCAGCACGCACGAGACGACGAACTCATTCCATTTGTCGGCATCGACGTGTCCTCCTAAGACGACCGGCACCCACACCAGCAGCGTGAAAAAGCCGATCTGCACCGAGGAGAGTACAGCCGCCAAGCGTGCGCAGACACCGGTGATCATGGCCAAGCCCGCTGCGATGTAAGTGACGCCGGTGATGAACGCCCATGTCGTCGGTGCGGCCAGCCAGGGAGGCACCAGCGATGCAGTCAGTTTGAGGTACGCGAAATGGGCAACCCCGAACGCGATCATGGCCAGCCCATAGATGACGCGCGCGATACGCAGACCCTGATCGCCGGTGACGAACCAGGCATAGAGCACCCACGCTCCCGCCAATAGGACTGCTGTTTCACCGCAGGTCTCGTATGAAACTGCGGCAGAGGGATCGGCCAGAACGAAGCGACCCTTGACGAGCAGCAACCACAGCAGCAAGTAGACGACTAGCACGCGTGCAGCAACAGCGGCGACACGCGGCAAAAGCAGACCAATGCCGCACGCCAAAGAGACGAAGGCGCAGATATAGGCCAGCACCTCACGTCCGGGCAATCCCTTCGGCACCGATTGCCAGATCGGCGCGAAGTCGCCTTGCACCAGGCCGAGAATTCCGACTGCGATCAAGGTCGCCGCGAAGACCGCGTGACCGGCGCTTGCGATACGCATGTGGTCGTCAGAGCCCCCGTGAGCACCAGGATCAAAGTGGCACTGACGGCCAGCGACCAGTGAATACCGATCAGCTGGCCGACGATGCCCACCGAAAATCCGCTGAACATGCGCGAGCCGAGCGAAGCCATCGAGAACACGCCGAGGATGCGGCCGCGTTTCTCGGCCGGCGCATGCAACTGAACCAGCGTCTGCGACATGGAGTTGAACGACAGCTCCAGAAATCCCGCCGCGAGCAGCAGGATCAGCGCGAGTGGATAAGAAGGCACGAGCGCGAAGCTGCCGAGTGCAACGCCCCAGAGCGAGGCAAGAATCAGCGCAGTGCGCGGATCCGGCCGCAGCAATCCGAACGTCTCGAGCGCGATACCTGCGGTCAGCGCTCCGGCTGCATCGGCCGCGAGCAGCATGCTGTATGAAATGCCCGGATCGCCATGTCCAAGGTCCATCGCGAACCCCGGCATCTGCGCCTGGTACGCGTTGCCGATGAAGAATGCGGCGCCGCCGGCCAGCATCGTCATGGTCGCGACGACAGGATAGTGGCCGATGTCGCGAATCACTGCGACGACGTCGCGGACGCTGCGCACGGCCGGCGCCGGCGCGGTTTGCTCGCCGCGAAATCTCGGTCCATAGGGCGCATTCCACAGCCACAGTGTGAGCGGAAGATAGATCAGCGCGTTGCAAAACAGCGCGTACGCCGGACCTATCGCGAGCAACATGCCGCTGCCGACCGCAGGCCCGAGGAACATGCCGAGATAGCGGCCCGTGGCATTGAGCCGAACCGCGCTCTGCAGGCCATCGCGACCGACGATGTCGTGTAGCAGTAGCTGCGCCGGAGTAGTCCAAAGCACTCCGGCGATTCCATGCGCAACGAGCAGCGCTGCCGCATGCCAGAGTTGCAGCGTATTCGTGAGGATCAGCACGCCCCACGCGAGCGACACCAGGATGAAGAGCGTCATGCCGCTCTGAATCAGGCGCCGCGGATCGACGCGCTCGGCAAAAGCGCCGACCGGAACGGAGAAGAGCAGAAACGGCAGCCAGTGCGCGATGACGGCAAAGCCGCCGAGCGCCGGCGATTTGAAGTGCTGAAAGATCACCCAGTAGGTGATCACATGCTCGATATTGTCAGCCATCATGGCCAGCACGCCGCCGGCCAGGAATGGACGAAAGCCCGCGTGGCGGAGCGCGACGAACGAGTACGACACTGGCGTCAGTAGTTCCAGCTGTCGAGATCGGCGCCGGGCGGTGCCGTCTTGCGCATGCGCTCCACGGCGAGCGGTATGAACATCTGGTGATAGCGCAAACGCGACTCGGCATTCGGCCGGGTGTGATCGCCGTTCCAGCAATGCTCGGCGCGCCGGCCGTAGTCGATCACGCCCTCGAACTTGGGATTGCGCGTCGACTCGAGAAATTCCTGCGCCAGGTACACAGCGCTCTCGAGATAGTAGTTGTCGAGCTCGCCGACGTAGAGATGAATCTTGCCGCGCAGCTTCTCCCCGAGACCGTTCTCCCAGTCCCGCTGCATGATGTGCACCAGGTCGTAGTTCTCGCGCCAGTAGTTCGCGACGCTGCGATCGATCTCGCCGGTACGCTTGTCCCAGATGGGCTTCGGATAACCATCGGCGCCGGCGGGTGAGAACACGGCCTGCCAGATATCCCACTGCCCACCGGAACGGCTGTTCGGTCCGAGTACGAGCTCGAGCCGATTCACTTCTTCGAGCGTAGCGACCGGCCGGCCCAGGTAGTCGCGCATCGCGATGCGCGGAGTTTGTTTGAAGGGCGCGTCGACCGTGTACGCATTGCGGTCCTCGTAAACATTCACGCTGCCGTAAGCGCGAAAGTCGATGGGATCGGGACACGCCGCGAACGCGCCGTTGTAGAAGTCCGGATACTTCACTTGAACGGCCAAGGCTTCCCATCCGCCGGTCGAGCCGCCGTAGGTGAAGCGCGCCCAGCCCGAGCCGATCGCGCGGTACTTGCGCTCCAGGTACGGAATCAGCTCCTGCTGAATTGCATCCGCGTACGGACCGAGGTTCTCGGAGTTCACTGCGTATGAATCGTCGTAGTACGGATTCGCATGCTGAATTTCGATCGCAATGACGCGTGGGAATCCCGGGCTCGTCCAATCCTTGTAGAGCTGATGTGCAAGCTGTTGCTGGACCCGGTTGTAGCCCTTGAGACGGAAGCGGTCGCTGTAGTCGGGCTCGAGATTCGCGTCGGGGGGCTCCGGCCGAAAGCCGTCGAAATCTTCCGGGAAATGACCGTGGTTGATCATCAGCGGATAGCGAGCCTTCGGATGTTGGGCCCAGCCTTGCGGCAACAGCACGTGCGCACCCAGATACATCGGGCGGCCCCAGAACTCGGAGAGCAGGCGGCTCTTGATCCGCTCGTGCTTCACCCACTCCGTGTCCGCCGGCGGTTTGATCGGCTCGATGATCTGGTCGAGCGCGAGCGCGATCGGCTGCTGGTCGGCCGGATCCAGCTTGATCTCGCGCACGCTGCTGTAGAGGTTGCCCGGCGCTTTGCTCCACGCCTGACCTTCGCCGCGATCCATCGGCAGTTGGACTACATGCCCATCCTTGCGGCGGAAGGTCTCGTACCGATGAAGCAGCGCCTGGACGCGATAGGTGCCAGCGGGCACATCGGCGAGGCTGATGCGCGGATAGCCGAGCGCCTTGGAATCGAACACCAGGCTCTCGCTGCCTTTCCAGCCCGTGGCGTCGATCCCGAAGACCTGCTGGCTCTTCGTGCCTTCCTCGATCTGAAAGCGCGGCTCTTTGCTCGAATCGACGGACAACAGCAGGAGCAGCCGGCCGTCGAGCGGCTCGCGCGCATGCTCCGGCGCCAGCGTGACAGAGACCGTCGCAGCCTGCGTCGTAGCCGCAGCCAGGCAAACGAAGAGGAGGGCGTAGCGGAGCATGGCCTTCATCGGACTCCCTCGATTGTTAGAGTGTTACGCGCCGGGTCATTGCGCGAGGCGCATCTTAATATCTGCGTAGGCGGTGTCGATGAGATTGCGAAGGCTTTCAGCGTCGCAGGCGGCCCCCGCCTTCAACTTCACGTGTCGCATGCGCTTGCCGCTGCCTTGCAGGAGGCCGGCGGGATCTTCGAGCTGCGAGCCATAGAAAAAGCCGACGTTGACGTGGTTCTTGAAGGCGTTGACGTAGCCGAACGGCGCATCTTCGACGCACGCGACGGGGCAGCCATCGTGCATCAGCTCCCGGACGTCGGCACCACAGCGCCGCATCTGGGCAAACCACGTCTTCGCGATTGATCGCAGCTCGGCGGGATCGTCGCTCAGCCAGCGCTCGATCGCTGGATCCCGCTGCTTGCCGCCCGATAGCCGAAAGAGCTCCATGCGGTCGGTCAAACCGCGGAGATCCAGCGCCACACGACGAGTCCGCGGCATCCGCTATTCCTTCACCATATTCATCACCTGGGTCGCATCCAGCGACTGTGCCTTCTGCTGGATGTGACCTGCATACTGACCTTGTACCTGCTTCGCTTGAGCGAGCAGCGACTGGTAGGTCTGCTGCAGTAACGCGGTGTTCATCTGTCGGCCGCCCGCGTAGTAACGTTTGGCGAGCTGACCAAGTGCGTACGTCGTAGCGAACGAAAACGCCGCGCCCGTGGCGACGCTGCCGAGTCCGCGGCCGATTCCGCCGGCGACTACACCGAGCAATCCGCCGAGGACTTTGCGGCCGACCTGCTCGACGAACTGCGACGTCAACCCGACGCCGGCGGTGGCAAGGAATTCCTTGATGTGTCCTTTGTCCAGCTCGTAGCCGTACGACTGGCCGATGCGATACACGAGCTTCATCTGCAGCGGAATGATCGCCATCGTCGCCAGCGACTGCGGCAGCAGCTCGATTGCGCCGTTCGCGATCGCGTGGTTCAGGATGTACTTGTCCATCTCGGCATCCGACATCGAGCTCGTCGCGGTACCGGAAGCCAGCGGTGCGGCCGCGACCGCATCGGCGTCACGCACGACTTGTGCGGCCTGCCCGGCATCGAGCCCGAGCGCCGTGCGCAGCTCTCGCAAGAACTGCTGTTCGGCGGGACTCGCAATTCCGTCGGCGTCGCAGACACACACCGCCATCTCGTACGCCAATTGCTTGTGCGCCGGATCGCTCAGCGCCGCTGCGGCCTTCGCGAGGTCGACGCGCTTGAGGAGCACATCTTGATACAGCGCAGCGAGCTGCGCGTTGCCGCTCTCGCCCGCGAGCGAGTCGGCAATGCGGCGGATCTCTTCACGTTCGCGATCGTTCGCGCCGTCGGCGAACGCGGCCAGCAGGGAGATGGTGAGAATGGCTTGCTGTGAGGTGTCCATGTGAGTTACCGCTGCACGTCAGACGTATTAAGCTAGGCCGACCTATCGATCGTCGGGGACAGTGATGGACAAGCCTCGCATCTTTCTGGGCTCGTCGGCAACGCAGACGAAGTTAGTGCAATCGATGACCCGCGGTCTCGAAGACATCGCGCACGTCGAACCCTGGACCGCTTCCTTCAACCCAGGCACGACGACGCTGGACCGGCTGCTCGAGCTCACCCGCCAGGTCGATTTCGCCGCATTCGTGTTCGCGCGCGACGACTGGACAGTCAAGAGCGCCAGTGCAGCCGAGCAAGCGGGTGGATCCGGCCAGGCAGCGCCGCGCGACAACGTCGTGTTCGAAGCGGGTTTGTTCGGCGGTGTCCTCGGCATGCGTCGCACCTTCATCCTGCACGCGAATGGCGCAAAGCTGCCGACCGATCTTCTCGGCCTCACCTGCATCCGCTACGGCGAGGAGCTCACTGCTGCCGAGATCAGAGCCATCAACCAGAAGCTTCGCAAGGCAATCGAAACCGAAGGGCGTCTCGCCGGTATCGAAGGCACGTGGTGGCAGTTTTCCTTGACGGAGCGCAGTGCCGAGGAGCCTTCGGCCGTGAGCCTCTTGCGGATCACGCGCGACCGCGACGGCATGCTCGAAGTGAATGGCCGGGGATGGCAGGCAGATGGCATGCTGTCATCGCGATACTGGAGCGAGGCCGCAAAGGAGAAGAAGGATCCGCCGGGCGTCTTCTACTATTGGAAAGGCGAACGTCCCCGCAGCGCGACCCTGCCTCCGCTCGACGGAACCGGGGAGATCAGAATCGAGTCTGCTGACCGTGCGGCGGGCTACTGGATCACGGTCTGCACTGCTCCGAGCTTCGTCGTCCGCACCTCGGGCATTTATTTGCGCGCCGATCCCGAGGATGTGACCATCCTCGAAGGACGCGACGACAAGAAGCGCGCCGAGTTGATCGCGGAGCGGCTGCGCAGTTGGGAATCGATCCGGAACGCTTGAGATTGCGAGGAGAGACACCGTGCCCAGCGAACGGCAGCCGTACCACGCTCATATCTATTACGAATCGCGCGACCGCGCCGCTGCGAGTCGCCTGCAGCAGCGTTTGTCCGCATCCAAGGCCGTGCTATTCGTGGGCGACTTGCGCGACGAGCCCGTCGGCCCGCATCCGAAGGCGCAGTTCGAGGCGCACTTCCGCGAGGATGCATTGGACCAGATCGTCGCGATGATCAAGGAGACCGGGCTGAACGCGCTCGTGCATCCGCTGACCGACGACGATCTCGCCGATCACACGACGCTCGGACAATGGCTCGGCGAGCCGCTGCCGCTCGATCTGTCGGTGCTCGATCCACCGGGGATGAATCAGGGCGTCGCGCGCTTCGGCAAGTCGGACTTCTGAGCTAAGCAGAAAGTCGACGCTGTGCGGTGAGGGAGACCGCCAGCGCGACTGCTATCAGCGTGACTGCGACGACTCCGGACCAGCCTGCGTGTCCGGTGGAAAGCGTCCAGCCACCGAGCGTCGTGCCGATGGCTTGCCCCGCGTAGAGCAACGACGTGTTCAGCGCGACGGTGGCGGAGGCGGCCATCGGGTCCGCTGCGATCAGACGCGCCTGCTGAGCCGCGATCGCGGGCCCGCCGCCCGACCCCCAGATCGCCAGTCCGAGGCCGGCGAGCAGCACGGAGGCGCCGCTCAGCGACCACACCAGCAATCCGAGCATCACGAACACGAGCGACGCGCGCGTGGTCCGCGGCCCGCCCAACCGATCGATCGCCCACGCGGCGATCGTCGAGCCGACAACCCCCGCGAATCCGTAGACCGCGAACAGCACTGCGATCGTCGATGGATCTGCGCCGACCGCCGTTTTCAGATGCGCAGCGACGAACGGATATTCGGTGAACTGACCCGCGAGGAAGACGCAGGTGACGACGAGCAGAAGCTGCACCTTGCGATTGCCGAACACCGCCTTCCAGGCCGCGACCGACAGCGGCGGGGTCGCGAGTCTGGGCGGAACGGTTGTGAAGACTGCTATCGCGGCGACCGCGCTCGCCACGCTGAGTACCAGGTACGTCATCGCCCAGCCGAAGTGCGCGCCGAACAGACTGACCAGTGGAACGCCGATCGCCAGCGCGACCGACCAGCCTAGAAAGATGAAGGCGACTGACCCCGCGCGCTGCTCGGGCGCGATGAACAGGCCGATCGCGCTCGCCGCTTGCGGAGTGAATATGGCTGCGCCGCCGACCATCGCAAGACGAATCGCGAGCAGGGCACCGAAACTCGGTGCGAACGCGGACAGCAGGTGACCGATCACGTACAGCAACAGAGCTGCAGTCAGCAGCGCTCGGCGGTCAACGCGATTTGTCAGGAATGCGAGCAGAGGTGCTTCGATGCAGAGTACGGCCGCGCCGTAGCCGATCAACGATCCGGCAGTAGGAACGTCGACCGCGAACGCGCTGCTGATCTCGTTGATGAGACCCGCGGGTGCCAGCACGCCGGTGCCGATGACGAAGTTGCCGAACAGCAGGGCCCATCGCGCCCGCGCCTGAGCATCGTTCATGTTGCGCGTATGGTGGCATACTCCGCGGCGTGGTGAAGACAAAGGAGCCGCCGCCAGACACACCGTCCCCGACCCGGCTGGTGGTCCGCGTAAAGATTCCGGTGGAAGATCCGCCGCCGCCTGCCCAGCAGCCTTTGAACAAAGGTGCGCTGCTGCTCGCTCTGGCGGCGCTCGCGCTGGTAATAGTGCTGGTCTGGTTCGGGATCGGCAAACTCCGGAAGGAACCAAGCGTTCCGGTGCCAGCGCCTGCGCCGAGTGCGCCGGCGCCAGCGGTCGACGAAGAGCCGATCCCGCAGCCGGCTCCTGAAACGAAGTCGGAAGTGCAGCAGCCACCCGCTCCGTCGACTTCCGCGACCAACGAGGTGATCCCGGATGTTCCGCGGAGCGCTCGCGAGACCATCCGCGGCACGATCATCGTGTCGATTCGGGTGACTCTCGACCAGGACGGCAAGGTCGTCGCGGCCGCCGCGGAAGAGTCGGGGCCGAGCCGCTACTTCGAGCGGCTCGCCGTCGAGGCCGCCGGGAAGTGGACATTCACCCCCACGACCTCTGCCAGGCAGCGGATCATGAGGGTGACGTTCTACTTCAAGCGCAGCGGGACGACCGCTCGCGCGACCCCGCTGCAATAGCTTCGACGAAGAGGCTACTTCTTGCGCTTCTTCGCCGCCGGCCTCGGCCGGGGAGTGACGATCTTGCTCGCTTCGGCTGCCTTGACTTCGAGTCGCTTGAAGAAGCTGAGCACGCCCGGCGGCCGCGGCTCCGACAGCCACACCTGGTGACCGTGCTCGTTCCCCATCCACATTCCCTTGCGTGCAAAGACGGAGAAGAGCCGTGACCCGGTCAGCGGCAGCGTTGCGTCGTCATAGAGCAGCACGATCGCCGACTCCAGGCGCCAGGCGTCGTCGTCCTGATCCTGTCCATACGCCTGCTTGCGCAGATACACATATTGAATGCTGTTGATGTCGATCGGCAGCAGCGCGGGGTCGTTGTCCTGACCTGGCGCGGAGCGCTCCGATCGATGCATCGGGAAGCCGAAACCCGGATCGACGCCGAGAATGTAGAAGTCGTCGGCGTTGCGCTCGAAGTCATCGTGATTGGCCGACGACAACGGGAACTCGCGGCCGCCGCCCGTACCCCACATTCCAAGATAGATCTCATCGTCCGTGCCCGCATCTTCCGAGTTGAAAGTCTGGAGAGCGACGACCATTCCCAAGATTGCCATGCTGCGTTCCTCCTGATGGATGAATGCAGTGTGGCGAACTCGTCCGCGGCCAGAATCGAACTGACGGGCTAGGGCAGGGTGAACGGCCCTTTTGATACTGCTACCCTGTCCTCCCATGGTCAGCACTCCACTAGATACTTCGTCTTCGGCGCCGATCGTGCAGATGGAAACCAGCGCGCGAGCGCTGCAGTGGACTGCGCGTGCACTCACCGCGACCTGCTGGATCAGCGCGGGGCTGTTCGGTCTCTATATTCTCGCGTTCTATGCGGCTGCGCTCGTCGATGGGAACATCGCGAAGTGGAATGACAGTCTGCCGCGTCTCTACGAAAGCGACACCCCGGCCGCAACAGCCGGCATCGGTATGCACTTCGCCGCGGGCGGCATCATTCTCGCGCTCGGCTGCATCCAGTTCGTCGGATCGATTCGCTCCCGCTATCCCGCCGTGCACCGCTGGATCGGTCGCGTCTATGTGACCGCGGCGTTTCTCGCCGGCATCGGCGGACTCACGTTCATTGTCACGAAGGGCACGATCGGCGGTACGACGATGGACGTCGGATTCGGGATCTATGGTGTGCTCACTGCGGCCGCTGCGATCGAGACCTATCGCCACGCGCGCACTCGCCGTCTGGATACGCATCGCGCCTGGGCCATGCGACTGTTCGCTCTCGCGATCGGCTCGTGGCTCTATCGCATGGACTACGGCTTCTGGTTTCTGCTGGCCGATGGCGCGGGCCACCTCAAGGACTTCAGCGGTCCGTTCGACAAGGTGATGGCGTTCTTCTTCTACGTGCCGAATCTGCTCGTCGTCGAAGCGCTGATCCGCACGCCGCGCGCTGCGAGGGCGCGGAGCGCGCGCTGGGCGGCGGCTGTCGCCTTCAGTTGCGCGACAGCCTTCCTGGTGCTCGGAACCTATTTCTTCACCAAGTTCTACTGGGGCCCGGCGATCCTGGCGCGTATCGGTTTCTGATCGTCACGGATCACCGCGAAGCACCCGCACGCTGCGGATGACGACGTCCGTGTTGCTCAGCATGTTCGAGATACGGAAGTCCTTCTGCCCGTCCAGCGCGTTCTGGAATGACGCATCCTTCAGGCTGAAGATCACGGTCTTCACTGCATTCGTGTTGGTGTTCGTAACGCTCGGCGTCGGTGCGTCCGGCCTCGACGTCGAGTTGTAGTCCACGCGCCAGCTGTTCGTGCCCGTGTCCTGGTAAGTCACGGCGATCCGAAACCGGTGCTCCGTGCTCGTGGCGAACGTGTCGTCCAGATCGAAGTAGATGTAGTTGTTGCCGCTCGCCCAATCGGTGCGCTTGGCAAACTGAGTGGTAGCCGGCAAGCAGCCGGTAAATGCGTAGGTGTTCGCGGGCCACTGCAGCGGCAGAGCCGGCTGCGTCAGGCCGCCGGTCTGTTCGATCTGGTGCAGGAATTTTTCATAGTTGTGATAGTGCCGCCGGCCGTTGAAGCAGCTGTCGTTCGTCTCGTGCAGCGTCACCCAGGCATCCGGCGACTCCGTCACCGCATAGCCGGCGCTCTGGCGGAAGTAGTTGCGCAGCGTGACGTAGTCGGTGAACCGCGGATCCTGGTCCCAGTCGCCGTCACGCAAGGCCTTCGAGAACGTGGTCCAGTTCTGTCCCTTGCGCAGCATGTTCAACACGGCCAGGCGATAGTACGGGTAGTTGCCCGGAACGAAGTTGGTACCGTCGCTGTTGATAGTGGGTGCGCCGCCCTTGTCGGCGACTTCGAATTCGTCGCCGTAGAACGTTCGCGGCGTGGGCAGCATGTCGTAGATCGTCTTGGCTGTCAGGTACCAGTGATGCTGGCCGTTCGGTGTCGTCTGGTCGAGGAACGGAACCGGCAGGACACCCTGGTTGATCAGCGGCTGATCCAGATTCGCCATGAAGTTCTCCGCGTTGCCTTCGCGCATCTGCACCCCTTTGGTGATCAGCGCGTAGTCGTTGACGCGACTCGGGGTCGTCTGTTCGGTGGGATCGGTGACGGGCAGCTTCCAATCGTCATTGGCACGCATCCAGACGACCCGCTCCGGTCCGAGCACCTCGACCCATACGTCGATGAGTGCCTTGGCATACGCTTCCAGCTTCTGTGGCGTCAGGCCCGCATGGTCTTTGGCCCAGGTGTAGACGTTGTCCTGGATGAAAAACTCGCTCGCGTTGAACGTCGTGACATAGGCGTACTTGATCGCGGGATCGTTCTTATAGGGCGTGAACATCGTCCTGATGAATTTCACCATCTCCGCTTTCGGGCAGTCATTCCACATCGACACGCCCCAGGGGTCGTTTCCCGGCGTGCCGTTTTGCGGGATCGTCACAGCCTGGTCGGGTCCGCTGCCGCACTTGGTGATCAGCCAATCCGGTGTATGCATGACGTGTGGCACACGGGTCGTGTCGAAGCCGATGGCGTTGATCCAGATGATTCCGGTCTTGCCCTGCGCTGCGAGCTCGTTCAGTCCATAGAAGGTGCCGGTGCCGTCTTCGAATCGCGGCCGGTTGTAATCGCCATCGTTTGGATTCAGGTCGCGCCAGTATCCCCCGAGGTAGACCATGTCGAGGATCGGTTTCCAGCGGGCCGCGCCGCCGAACAACTGATGCAGGCCGCCGTTCGGACTCTTCGCCGGATAGCGCGCCGGCAGCGACCAGTACTCGCCGCTCAGTATCGTTTCGATCGTCGGCGCCGTGCCGAACTGGAACCTCTGGTTCGCGTCGTTGGTCGTCTTGCAAGTGAACAGCAGCGCCTCTGCACCATCGGTCTGGAGGCTCTGCTTGATATCGATGCATTTACCGCTGCCATGCACGAGCTTGTATTCGGCGGCGGTGGCCGTCGTCTGCAAGGTCCACAGTTGCGTCGTTGCCGTGTCGCTGCAGGTCATCTGCACTATTTGCGTGAGATCAGCGACGTCGCCGTTGAGCGGCTGCAGGCACTTGCCACTGTTCTGCGCGACCAGCTTGACCTGGCCGGTGCCCATGTCGCGCACGGTCCAGAACTGATTCCATGCGCCTTCGTTGCACGTCCACTGATCGATGACTGCGTTATCGTCTTTCTGCTGCGGACCGCCGCGAACATCCAGACACTTGCCCAACGCATGCTTCGGGGTTACGCGCTGAGCAATCGCCCAGCTCTGTTGAGGCCGCACGTCCGGATGGCAGTCCCACAGGATGATGTGGACGCCTTCGACCGTCGATCGTTGCGGCACATCCATGCAGCGACTGCTGGCGACGTGGTGGAACCGATACGTTCCTTCGACAGTCGTGGCCTCTCGCGTCCACTGTTGTTTGCTGGAACCGTCGCAGGCTCGTTGCTCCAGCTCGGTCCCGTTGATGACCGGGTCGTCGACGGGTTGCAGACACTTGCCGCTGCTCAGGACCTTGGCGCGGAACTGGCGGCTGGCGCCGAAGTCTTCGAGCGTCCAGTTCTGGCGTGAAGCGCCGTTGCACGCTCGCTGCTCGATGCGCGCGCCGTCGAGCAGCTCATTCGCATCCTGCACGACACTCAGACAGTGTCCGGAATTCTGTGGAGTCAGGGTGGTGGCCGAAGCCGAAGCGAATGGAAAGGCGAGAAGCGAGATTGTCGTGAGTGCGAGCCAGCGAACACAGACGACCAGGCGAGTCGTACGCTCTTGCATGATGCTTTCCCCATTGCGAACACGGTCCGTTGCGAGCGAATGCTTCAAGCATGCGGAGCGCGGCAAGGTTCCCGCGATCGAGCGCTATTTTTCGCAGATGGGATTTTTCTGAGACTCGGATTTACATGTCCGTGGATGCAGGACGTGCGAAAGGCGTACGATGCCGGCACAGAAGAATGCAGGAGCCTGCGATGCGGGGAGAGTGGTTGAGAAAGCCGGGTGCCGACACCTCGGTGATCTTCGTCCACGGCATCCTGTCGAGCGGCGAAACGGCCTGGCTCAACGGTACGACCGGGTCATCGTGGCCTCGCTTGCTGGTGGACGATACGGCAGGCGACGGGTACGGCGTCTACGTCTTTACCTATCAGACCGACGTCTTCAGCGGCAGCTACAGCCTCGGCGACGTGGTCGACGCGCTCAAGGAGCATCTGCGGCTGGATCGTGCGCTCGACGCCAGGCGCCTCATATTCGTATGCCACAGCATGGGCGGGCTCGCTGTACGCAAGTACCTGGTGGACCGATCCTCCGATCTCAGCGAAAAAGGGATCGCCGTCGGGCTGTACCTGGTTGCCTCGCCCTCGCTCGGCTCACGCTACGCCGATTGGCTGTCGCCGCTGGCTCGTCTCATGGGTCATGCGCAAGCTGAGGCGCTGCGCTTCGTCAGCAACAATCTGTGGCTCGCGGATCTCGACAAGAACTTCAAGAATCTGCGTGACAGCGGCCGGCTGCAGATCGTCGGCAAGGAGCTGGTCGAAGACAAGTTCGTGGTGGTGAGGCGCTTCCTGCGAACTCAGGTAGTGGCACCGTTCTCCGGCGCGGTCTACTTCGGCGAGCAGTTCAAGGTTGCCCGCTCGGATCACTCGTCCATCGCCAAGCCGAAGGACAACGGCGAGATACAGCATCGGCTGCTGCTGCAATTCATCACCGACATGATTGGCAAGACGCCGTCGGCCGCGCGCAGTCCGCCTCAGCCGCTCACGCCGACGATGACTTCCGGCGCAAGCGCGACGATGCCGAGCGCGATGCCGAACGTCTCGGGACCTGCAATCCCCAGTCAGCAAGCAAGCCTCGTGCAAACACCCATGGGCTTGCAGCTGCTCGTGCCGCTGGCAGGCGGCTCGCCGGTGCAGATCGTGCAGTCCGCGCGGCCGCGGCCGAGCTTCGACGAGCTCTTCGAGGTGCTCCCGGGCGGTGACGAAATTCCGCGCGCTCTGTTTGGCATCGGCAGTCGCAAGACCGCTGCGCTTTCGCCGCAGGATGCGGAGTATGTGAAGGACCGCGAAGGAGTGCCGGACGTCAAGGAGTCGCTGCAATCGGCGCTGAACAGTGCGGGCGGACGCTTGCTCGTGCTCGGACGCGGCGGCATCGGCAAGACGCGAGAAGTCGCCGAGCTCAGCCGCGCGCTGGCCAGCAAGCATTGGAAGGTGTGCCTCGCGAAGGCGGGACATCACACGCGGATCGGTCCGCTGGCGGAATTGCCCATTGCGTTGGTCGACTCGCGATTCTTGTTCGTGTTCGACAACGTGCACGCGAGCATGCTCGTTCCGGCGGAAGATCCGACGCCGTACGTCGCGCGCCTCGAAGCATTTCTCGATGATATCGAAAGACTCGCGCCCGGCGATGTCAGCGCAATCGCAATCGCGCGCGACGAGCCGCGTTTCATGCAGCAGCTCGGCCTGCGGCCCGGCGACGCGCGTTGGGGAACCTTCGGCAACTATCGGCTCCCCGAATTCACGCTCGAAGGACTGCAACGAATTCTCGTGAGCCTGTCGCAGCACGCGGGTGTGGAGGTGGCAGCGGACGACGTTCCCAAGCTGGTCGAGAACAGCGATCGCAAGCCCGAGACGCTGTTCATCAATGTCGATGTCGCTGCGGCGGCGCGGACGGCGCTCACTTCGAGCAACTGGCTGCCGACAGAAGGCGACTCGTGGCGACAGAAGTCGCTCGCGGCGAATGCGCGCTTCCCGCTCGCCCGCCACGTCGTCGAAGCATTGCGGATGGTTACGCTCGCCGGAATAGCGCCGCGCGTCGAGTATGTGCAGTCCATCAGTCGCGCACTGAGCGGCGAAGACGGAACTCGTGCGATTGACGGCCTCGTCGATGAAGGCCTCCTGCGGCTCAGACAGAACATGCTGACTGCATTCAGCACAGAGCAGCTCGAGGAAGAGGGTGCGGAGCCGCGACCCCTTGCCGCGACACTCGAGCTGATCGCGCCGGTGGTGATCGACGAGGCCTCGAAACGCCGCGAGTGGCTCGACGATCTCGGTTACCTGGCGGGCGCGTTCGGGCGTGCCACGAATTCCAAGGAAGCCGAGCGGATCGCCTCGCTCGCGATCGACAAGGGTCTGGACACGAGCCGTGTCTACCAGCTCCGTGGTGCTGCGCGCTTTCTCATGGGTCAACTGCCGAGCGCAGTATCGGACCTGTCCACCGCGATCGCTCGCGACGAGCGCGACGCGCAGAGTTACGTGTTACGCGGCAACGTGCGCAACCTGCTCGGCGAGTTCGATGGCGTGATCGAAGACATGAAGAAAGCGCTGGAGCTGGGACGCGATGAAGCTGCGATTCATGCCACGCTGGGTTATGCGCACGCTCGCCTCCAGCAGTGGGAACCGGCGCTCGCCGGCTTGACGCTGGCCGTGCAGAAGGATGCCAACGCACCGTTGGGTCTGTTTGTCGGCGCCATACGCCAGCAAACTGGCGACTACGCAGGAGCGGAAGCTGACTTCACGTCGGTCCTGGAACGCGGGCTCACTTTGGACCCGGCATTGGACGTGCTCACCGGCATCGGCAGCGGCAATGCGTCGCAGGCTTTCGAAGAGTACGAAAAGAAGATGAGTGCTTCGAGCCACAGCGACGATTCGCTGGTGTACGGCATGCGCGGCATCGTCCGCGTGATGCTGGGCAAGTTCGCCGCAGCCGACCCCGATCTGACGACTGCCATCGAGGGCGGATTCGGCGCGAAATTCGTGGGCATGTTTACCGCTCTGGAGCAGACCAAACTGCCCGGGCTGCAGCAACCTGCGAAAGATCTGCGCGGCGTGGTCGACATTTTCTCGCGGGACGCAGCGATCTTTCAGGTCCGCGCTGCGGCGCGGCTCGAGCTCGGGCGGCATGAGGAGGCGCTGCAGGACGCAGAGGAAGCATTGGCGCGCGGTTTCACTCCGCAGCTCGCGCATTGGCTGAGCGCTCAGATCTACAACCGCATGGGACGATTCGCAGAAGCCGAAGCGGCAGCGACGCGAGCCATCGATCTGGGGCAGGTCGAGGCCGAGATCTACACACTGCGCGGCTTCGCGCGACTGAACACGAACGATACTCCGGGGGCGGCGGCGGATCTCGACCGGGCGATCGAGCTGGGGCGCCAGGACGGATGGGTGTTCTATTGGCGCGCACTCGCGCGACAGAGACAGAACAATCTCAAGGATGCGGAGGCCGACCTGGGTGAGGCGATCGAACGCGATGGCGCCCTCGCGCCGGCCTGGTTCCTGCGCGCGGGCTTGCGCATCGATACGGGAAATCCCACCGGAGCGGAAGCGGACGCAGACGCGGGTCTCGGCGCAAGCCCCGAGGATCCGACCGGGTTCACCGTGCGTGGCGGTGCCCGGATCAATCTGAATAAATTCGCCGAAGGCGAAGCTGATGTCTCGCGCGCAATCGAGCTCGGGCGCAATGATTTCATCGTGTATCGCTGGCGTGCCCTGGCGCGTATGAATCTCGGACGTCTCGCCGACTCCGACGCTGATTTCAGCGAGTCCCTGCACCGCGGCGACCCCGATCCGCAAACGTCGTTCATGCGCGCGGCCGTGCGGCTCGAGCTGGAGCGGTACGAGGAAGCGGAGCAGGATCTGGATGCGGCGTTGGCAGGCGGCATGACCAGTGCCTGGGTCTATCGCCATCGCGGGCACGCCCGTTTGTCGCTCGGCAAGCTCGAAGCTGCGGAGCAGGATCTTTCCGCAGCCATCGACGGCGGGGTCGACGACGTCAATGTGTACGTCGATCGGGCGGATTGCCTGCGGCAGCAGTCCAGGTTCGATGCGGCGGTCGCCGACTACACTGCGGCGATTTCCAAGGGACGCGACGACGCCCGCGTCCATTTCCTGCGAGCCTTGTGCTATCGCGAGCTCGGATCGTATTGCGAGGCCGAGCGCGACCTCGATGCTGCCATCGCTCGCGATCCCGCCGAGATCGTCGGGTTGGCGCAGCGCTCGTTCGTTCGCTTGCAGCGCGGTCGCTTCACAGCGGCGGAGAGCGATGCTCACGCAGCTCTGGAGCGAACCACGGCGGAGCAGGGCGAGCTACGCGGTTTGCTCTTCACTGTGCGCGGTCACAGTCGCTACGGCCAGGGAGACTTCACGACGGCGCTCGCCGACTTCGACGCCGTACTCGCGGCGTCACCGGATGATTCGGGAATTCGAGTCGTCCGCATCGCCAGTCTGCTCGCCTTGCGAAGAACCGCAGAAGCCGAAGCGGAACTGCCCAAAGTGGAGTCGAATCCGGTGTCCGGTTCGGCCGACGCCGCAGCGGGCCTGCTGGCGTTGATGCGCGAGGACTTCGCCGACGCGCTCGCACGTTTCGAGCAAGCGCGTCAGGCGACGGACGGTGATGAATGGCATTCGTGGAATGGGCTTGCGAACCTGCTGCTGGGCCACGAGACGGATGCTTACACCGACTATCGCCGCTGTCGCGAGAGCTCGCCGCCAGGTGATTGCGCAATCGCGGTGGTGGAGCTGGATCTCTGGACTTCGCGCTTCGGCGAGCGCCTGCAGTCGCGGACGATACAAACGGCGATCGCGAACATCCGAGGGCAGCTCGTGAAGCTCGTTGCTGACGAAAACGCGGGCGAAGAGGGCTAACTGAGGGGCTCCGCTGACCAATAGCGAAGTGCTTGAAATTTCTTTGCTTTCGATGGCGCGACTGGCGTCGTACTTCCTTGTTCGTCGGCTCAAGGCCCACTAGTATGCGAAGCGCTAAAGCCCATTCAGGAGTCCATCACGGTGAGCAGAACATTGGTCGGCGCAATCGCTGTGGCGCTGGGTCTCTCGGCGTTTTCCTCGGTCGAAGCGCAAGCGCCTGCCAAGGCGCCGGGCACCGCCAAACCCTGGGTTGCGCCGCGCACCCCTGAGGGAAAACCTGACTTCCAGGGCAACTGGACCAACGCAACTCAGACGCCGTTCGAACGCATGGGCAAACAGGGCCCCACGCTGACCGACGCGCAGGCAGCCGCGCTCGAGAAGCGCGCGCAGGATGTGCAGGAATTCCGCGACCGGCCCACTGAGCCGGGAGAGACGGCGACCAAGGACAACGGCACCTACGAGCTGGCGTCGGTACCGGGCGAACCAACGTTCGTCGAGCGGATTGCCCAGGCTGCCGGCGGTGCAGTCGGCGGCTACAACGGCTTCTGGCTCGACCCGGGTAACCGGGTCGTGCGCATCGATGGCGTGGCCCGCAGCTCGATTCTCACCGATCCGCCGGACGGGCACGTCCCGCCGCTGACCGACGCTGGCAAACAGCGCATGCAGGAACGCGCGAGCATGTCGAAGAAGCACGGCGAGTTCGACGGCCCCGAAATGCGCTCGCTTTCCGACCGCTGCCTGACTTCGTTCGGCTCGAATCTCGGGCCGCCGATGCTGGCGAACTACTTCTACAACAACAATTACACCATCGTGCAGACCAAGGACCACGTCATGATCCTGACGGAGATGGTCCACGACACGCGCGTCATCAAGTTGGGAGCGACCCAGCACGCGCCGTCGCAGGTCCGCCCCTGGTTCGGCGATTCGATCGGGCATTGGGACGGCGACACGCTCGTGGTCGAGACCACGAACATCAATCCGCTGCAGATGTCCCAGATGTCCGGCTTCGGCCCCTATCGCGGCGTGTCCGACAAGATCAAGGTGACGGAGCGCTTCACGCGCACCGGCCCGGATGTTCTGAACTACAAGTTCACGGTGGAAGATCCGGAGAACCTGACGGCGTCGTACAGCGGCGAGCTGCCGTTCAACCGCATGAACGAGCCGATTTACGAGTACGCGTGCGCCGAGGGTAATTACGCGCTGCCGGGCATGCTGGCTGGAGCGCGCGAGCAGGAACGCACGGCGCAGGCGGAACCGAAGAAGAAGTAGCGAGGTCAGTCCGGCGGCAGCAGCTGAGGGTTCCAGACCACTTCCCAAAGATGCTGGTCAGGGTCGAGGAAGTAGCCGGCATAGCCGCCCCAGTCGGTGTCTTTCGCCGCTTTGACGATCGTCGCGCCGGCAGCACTGACTTGTTTCATCACTTCGTCCACTTCGGCCTTGGACGATACGTTGTGACCGATCGTCACTTCCGTCGGCGCTGGAGTGGCAACGGCCAGGCCGGAATCGTGCGCGATGCTCTTGCGCGGCCACAACGCGAGTTGCAGGCCTCCCTGCAAACGAAAGAACGCGACGGCGCCGAATTCGATTTCCTTGCCGACGATTCCCTGTGATTCTAGGTTTCATGCGGCTGTGAACCGGACGCGACGGTCGAAGGTTCCATGCGACGGCCGTTAATCGCTGCCCTCAGCATTACGACCGCGGCATACAGGACGACGCCGACGACGAGCCAGCGCAGCAGCTCCAGCGACATGCTCTTCACGATGAACGCGGCGATGAGCACCGCGGGAATTCCGCCCAACGCGATTCCCGTCGCAAGCCGCAGATCGATTTCGCCGATCGAGATGTAACGCAGGCTCGCGCCGGTCGCCGTGAGCGCTGCTCCCGCAGCCATGATCGGGAAGCTGAGGCGCGGGTCCATGCCCATCAAGCTGAGCATGACCAGCGTCGGCGCGTAGTTGCCGATTCCAAAGTTCAACAAGACGCCGAACACGAGGTTCGCGGCGACGGCGGTCGCCATCAGCGGCATCGGCAAACCCGTTGCTGTTCCACCGCCCGGCATCAGGTGCAGATTCGTGAGGGCATACATGATGGCTGCGAGGATGAGCGCGAGGCCGACGATCAGTTGCACGACCCACACTTTTGTTCTGATGACCAGCGAAACGCCTAGCAGCCCGCCTGTCACCAGCGCGGCCACGCAGCCGATGAGCAGCACCGGCTCGACCAGCACGCCGAGGAGAACGAGAAAGATGATCGCTTGCGCGACTGCCGGTAGCGTGTGCCCCGCAAGCATGGTGCGTGGAATCAGACGGTCCGGCACGAGCCGGCGGAACTTCAGCCACGCCATGGTCGGCGCGAACGAGCCGACGCCCAGCGTATCGAAGAAGTTGGTGACGGCTCCGAGCACGATTGCTTCGAGACCTGGCACGGCGCGGCGCGCGAGAGCGGCACGGACCAGTATCAGCGCGTAGAGGATCGCCCCAAGCGCGAGCGGGATCAAAAGAACCGTGAGCATGCGTGCCCCTTCTGCGAATCAGTCTGCGACGACGTCATCGCAGGCGTGTAACTATACTTCCGCCGGCCTGTCGGTTTCAGTCGAGATCGATCGTCCTCGAGTAGACAT
>DATENH010000066.1:0-7858 GCA_035275145.1 Steroidobacteraceae bacterium
GTGCCCGCGCCGCTCGCGGGTGAGGTGCTCGTTCGCGTGCACTACGCCAGCATCAATCCGGTCGACTGGAAATTGCAGGAGCGCGGCCGGCGGCCATTTCCCGCGATTCCAGGCGGTGATTTCTCTGGCGAAGTGATCGCGCTCGGATCGGGTGTGACCGAGTTCGCTTGCGGCGATCTCGTCGCGGGCAGCGTGGATCAGACCGAACGTAGCGGCAGCTACGCCGAATACCTGACGGTGCCGACGACCGAGATTGTTCGCAAGCCGGCAGCGTTGACGATGGCGGAGGCGGCTGCGTATCCGACGGTGGCCGTTGCGGCTTGGCGCTATCTCGTGCAAGCGGCGAACGTCCAGCGTGGCGAGCGCGTCCTCGTGCAGGGCGGGGCAGGTGGCACGGGCTCGGTGATCGTGCAGATCGCGAAGGCGAGAGGCGCCTATGTCATCACGACTGCGTCGGCTCGCAATCGGGAGTACCTCAAAAGCATCGGCGCCGATGAAGTGATCGACTATCAGGCAACGCGCTTCGAAGATCAGGTGCGCAATGTCGATGTCGTCGTCGATACGGTCGGCGGCGACACGCTGGTCCGCTCGGAGCAGGTGCTGCGCGATGGCGGGCGGTTGGTAACGCTCGTGGGCTCGGTGCCTGCGCAGATCTGCGAGCGGCGACGTGTAGTGTGCCCGGCGACGCCGCCGTGGGACGTCAAGGGTGGACTCGATGCTGTCGCGCCGCTCATCGCGGCCGGCAAGGTGCGGATCAATATCGATCAGACGTATCCGCTGGCAGCCATCGCGCAAGCGCAAGAGCACAATCGCAGTGGACGGACGCGCGGCAAGGTGGTCGTCGACATGGGCGTTGCGGCGGAAACGTCAGGCCACTCGCGTTAACTCTTGCGCAGCAGCGCATACGCGAAGCGCTGCTGAATCCCTGCAGGCGTCGAGTGGACCTCTCGTCGCGATTCCACGAGTGCGAAGGCCGTGCCGAACAAGGCGGCAATGTCTTCGGGATCGCGACGAACGACCGGCAATCCGCTGCAGCGTTCGGGTCCGTCGGCAGCGAAGCATCCGATCACCGTGTGACCTCCAGGCGTGATCGCGCGAGTGGCGGTTCGCACGTAGGCGCGAACTGCCTCCGGTGAGGTCAGGAAATGCAAGGCCGCGCGATCGTGCCAGAGGTCGAAGCTGCTCTCGGCAAGATCCAGCGACGTCACGTCTGCGGCGAGCCACTCGACGCGGTCCGCCCGCGCACCGAGTCGACGTCGAGCGATTGCCAGTGAAGCTGGCGAGAGATCGACAACGGTGATCGACTGGACGCCGAAGTCGAGCAGGTCATCGACGAGCGTCGATGCTCCACCGCCGATATCGATGATGCGAGAGCGCGGACCGAGCCCCGCCTTGACCAGCAGCTCGAACGGGATCTCGAGATGCGCGCGATACCAGCTGACCCGGTCGGACGCCCGGGCCTGGTATGCGCTGTCCCAATGCAGGCGATCGTTCGCCACGAAGACTCGCCATCAACTGAACGGCGCGTCGATCGAGGTCGGCGGAACCGAGAACCACTTCGGACCGCTCTCGGTCAAGCGAATGCAATCCTCGAGTCGCACGCCGAAGCTCCCTGGAATGTAGATGCCGGGCTCGTCCGAGAAGCACATGCCCGGCGCAAGGTGTGCCACCTCGCCATGCACGAAGTTGACGGGCTCGTGCACATCGAGACCGATGCCGTGCCCCGTTCGATGCGACGTACCCGGCAGTTTGTACCCGGGACCGTAGCCGGCCTTCACGTACGCCGCGCGCACCGCGTCGTCGACAGCGCCTGCGGGTGTTCCGATCTTGGCCGTCTCGAATGCGATCTGCTGGCCGCGCTTGACGAGATCCCAAACGCTGCGCTGGTGCTTGCTCGCTTCGCCCATCACCATCGTGCGCGAGATATCGGATTGATAGCCCTCAACGCTGCAGCCGCAATCCATGAGCACGACTTCGCCGGGCCGGACTTCCTGCGGCTTGCGTGAGCCGTGCGGATAGGCACTGGCCTCGCCGAGCAGCACCAGCGTGAATTCCGGTGTCGCGCCGCGCTTCGCCATGGCGGCTGACATGATCTTGCTGATGTCAGCGGGCTTCATGCCAAGCGCAATCTGCGGACCAGTCTCGCGATAGGCGGCTATGGTGATATCGGCGGCGGCTTGCATCAGCGCGATTTCCGCCGGCGATTTGCTGATGCGACAAGTTCGAACGACGCCGGAGTCAGCGCGCGTGTCGATGCCAAGCGTACGCAGGCCTTCGAACGCGAAGAAGCGCGTGGTCTCTTCCACGCCCACCGGGCCTTTGCCCGCGCCGTGTTGCTTGAGCCAGTCTGCCAGCCGTGCGAACGGGCTTTCGTGCTCGTTCCAGACGCGCACGTCGGCGGGAACCGTCAGCATCTCGCGGATCGAAGGCTCTTCGAACTCCGGCGTGACGATGACAGTCTCGCCTTCGGCAGGAATCAGTGCGGCTGTCAGTCGTTCGCTGCGTCGCCATTGCACGCCGGTGAAATACACCAGCGAGCTGCCGGATTCGACGAGCAACGCTTTGAGCCCAGCCGTGCGCATCAACTGCTGGGCCTTCGCGATTCGCTGCACGCGTTCGGCGCGAGTGATCGGCGGCGGAAGCGAGGCAGGAGATTTCGCGACGCCAGTGTCGGCGGAGAGTAGCGCTGGCCGCAGGCCAATGAGGCCGGCCGTCGCCGCCATTCCGAGGAACGCTCTTCTGTTGGTTGGCATAGTGGAGTTTCTGTCAGTTGATGCTCGTGAGTCCCGCGGCGTGCGCTTCCTTTTGCAATTGCGCGTACGTGCTGGCGAGCTCATCGATGAGCCCCGCTTGCTGATACAGATCGGTTTGCCCATCGAGCCAGGATCTGCTCGGGCGTGCGCTTCTGGTAGTCCGTGCCGACCACTGGAGCCGCGAGTTCGTCCACGCCACGAGCCGCTGCGTTTCGCTCGACGGCGCCGCCATCGCCGGCGACGCGTCGTGCGAGCGTATCGATTTCGGCGGCAGTCGTCGGCAAGCTCTCTGCGCATGCCGCGAAGCATGCGCAGGTCAACAGGAAGAAGACGACCGCTCGCGTGCGCCTGATCGAGTGAATCATGGTGATCTCAGCATACGCTCACCGTATCGCCGACCGCTACGCGGCCAGGTGTCACCGTCGAGCTATAGACTCCCAGACAGCCCTGACGATCGCGCGCCACCGTGCGCAAGACCATCGGATTACGCTCGCTCGTTGCGGGGTCGATAGTGATGACGACGCAGCGGCCGTCGCGCTTGTCGACGCGCATCGCCATGCCGCCGACTTGCAGCACACAGCCCACCCAGTCGTCCTCCTGAAAAGGAGCTGCGTCGGCGGCTTCTACCAGGATGTTCGGTCGGAAGCGCTTGACGTCGAGCGGGGTGCCGACCGCTTCGCCGAGGCGCGCAATCGTCTGCGTCGTGATGAGCGACAGCGGGAAGGTGTCGAAGATGCCGCGGTTCTGCTTGATCGCACGCGCACCTCCGGGCCAGAGCTCTGCTGCGAGTGCCGGATCGGTCACGTCATGGACGACACCGGCGGGCGTCCGCACGATCGTCGGCGACTTGTCCGGCTGCGTCGGATCGGCGAAGGAGGGCAGGTAGTGGCTCATGTTCGGCCGCTCGCGCAGCGTGAGCCAAGGGAAGCCACTCTGCGGCATGCCATCGCGGATGAAGGCCCAACGCCGATCTCCGGCGAAGCCGTGCCACGACACCTCGACCTCGGGGAGCGGCTCGGCCGCCATCGACTTCACCGGGTAACGCCACAATCCGACGACGCGACCGACAGGCCGGCCGTTCTCACGATCACGCATGAGGCACCTCCGTAGGAGGCGCCCTTGAACCAGGAACCGGCGTCGAGCGTGACGGATGGGATCCGCTGCAGCGCCTCTCGACGGCGGGAGCGCGTAATGTAACCTACTCGCAGCTCAACCAGTAGCGAGACCTGCCGTGCCAGCCGTTAGCGGATTGAGGTTCACCGGAGCTGCCGCGGGCCTGAGCTTTGCCGCCGCAGCGTACTGCCTGGCTCACGGACTGCTGATCGACGACGTCATCAACCTGCCGCGCACGCTGGCATGGGCTGTCGTTTCGACGTTCCCGTGGCTCTGCGCATGGGAAGGGCTGAGGAGATTGGGCGCGCAGCCGGCGCAACCTTTGCGATCTCTGCACGCTGCAGCGTTGTTGCTTGCGACGCTGGTCGTTTGTGCCGCGCTGGAATACGCGCTCGCGAAGGTTTACTCCGCCGACACCGACTCGCTCGCGCAGATTGTGTACAGGCTGTTGCCCATTCCGTTCGGCATAGCGTTCGTACGATGGCTGCTGCGGCCTGCGAAGCGATCGCACCAGTCGCAGGTCGACCCGGTTCTCGATGTCCCAACCCGCCGCGGGGTGCTCGCGGTGCGGGCCTGCGACATCGAATACGTCAAGGCGGCCGGCAACTATGTCGAGCTGATCACCGGCGATCGAACGTTATTGATGCGCACGACGCTGCAGGATCTCAGCGCTCAGCTAGGCGCAGCCGGCTTCGTGCGGGTGCATCGCTCGTTGCTCGTAAATCCTCTGCACGTGGTTGCCACTCGACGGGGTCCGCGCGGTCGGCGGCTCGTTGCGTTGCGCAGCGGCGCGGAGTTGCCGGTCGGCCGTCAGTTTGGCGACAACACGGCCGCGTTCGTCACAACGGAGCTCCGTTCGTCCCAGCGGGATTGAGGGCGACCCTGCGGGCTGCTGAACTGGCAGGCCTATGAAGCTCGAACCTTCGTTCTATCGCAGCGTGGCGGTGTGCTCGGTCCTGTCCGCAGTGACGACGCTTGGATTGATCTACCTGCCGGAGTTCTACCCGCCCATCGACGGGTTCGAGGGTCGGATGCGGCGCGTCGCGGATCCGGCGTATGTCCTGCGTTCGTGGGTGTACCTGGTCCATCCGTTCATCACGTTTGCGGCGGCGCTGGGCGTCGCCTTGCGAATTCGCGCGGTCCGCCCGGTGGCGGCGATCATCGGTATCGCGGGATTCGCGCTCTGGGCCGGCAACGAAGCCCTACAGCAGACAATGACGATTTTCGCTTTCGACAAGTGGCGGGCGGCTTATTTCGCTGCCGACGAGGCTGCGCGGGCGATCATTCGCACCAATACTGCAATGTACGACGGTCTTTGGGATGCGCTGTACTTGCTGCTGCTGATCGGCTTTTCGATCGGCAATACGAGCCTGGGTCTTGCGCTGGTGCGCGCTGGCCGGGGCGTGACGCGCATCGTCGGATGCTTCCTGCTTGCCGCCGTAGCGATCACGCTGCCGCTCATCACCGGCGAGATGCAGTTGTGGACAATGCCGGAGCCGCTCGCGAGCTGGAGCTATCCGGCCGTCCAGCCTCTCGGCCGCACGTTGATCGGCTTGTGGCTGTGGACTGCCGCGAACGAAGCAGAGCCGTTGCCGACTCGCTTCATCGCCAAGGGGTCGTAAGCATCGCACCCAGGGTTCGTGCGTCAGGACCTTCGAATCCGTCGACGCCCAGCGCAGCCGGTGCGCTTGCAGGCTTGAACGTGCGGAACAATCGGTCCCACACCGTAAACAGCGTCGCGAAGTTGCTGTCGGCCTCCGCGGTTGCGCGCGAGTGATGCACGACGTGGATCCCCGGCGTCACGATCAACCATGCGAGCAGCGAGTCGATCGCAGGATGCAGCCGGATGTTGGCGTGCTGAAAGACGAGCACCGGTAGCATGAGGAGCGGTTGCAGTAGCAGCGCCATCGGTGGAATGCCGAACGCTAGCGTAGCGACGGCGAGGCAGGCTGCGCGCAACAGCATCTCCAGCGGGTGATTCCTGAAGGACGTCGTCACGTCCAGCGCGAGATCGGTGTGATGCACGCGATGCAGGCGCCACAGCCAGCCGATCGCGTGACTGATGCGGTGGCGCCAGTAGTCCGTCAGGTCGAGCAACACCAGTCCGAGAAGCCACTGGATCCAGGCCGGCAAGCTGAGGGTTGCGAAGACTCCCCAATGTCGCTCATTCGTCCAGGCAGCCAGTGCCAGCAATGCCGTCCCGGTGATTCCACCGAGGACGAACGACAGGACGGAAATCAGCAGATTGCCTCGCCGGCGGCCCGGTTGCGCTTGCACGGCACGCCGCGCCGCGATCGCTTCCCATCCCCAGAACAGGGCGTCGTTCCTTGCGTGAGATCAGAGAGCGCATCGCGGAAGTCACTGCCGCAGCAGAGTTGCTGAGCGACACGCGAAGCATCGTGCGCCTGGCCGCGCAGGCGATCGCCGCCGTGTGTCCTCGTGGAACTGCAGTGGCTTTTACTCGGCGGCTCGATGGCAACTACGACTCGTTTGCGACCGTCGTCGATCGCACACTGTTGCCGCCGCAGCCGCGCCCTGCGCAGCGGGTGCCGTGGGTGGTCGACATCGAAAACGTTCCTGGCTGGCAACGCAATGGCTGGATCGAGCCACTGCACGCCGGCGTCCATGGTCCGGATTACTTCGCCCAACCTGGTGTACCGCGCTGGCTCGCTTCGTGCGACGTGCCGGACTACGGCCGCATGATGGTTTGTCACGGCGGCAGGATGATTGCGTGGGTCGGAGCCTACATACCAAGCACGCGACCGTTTCGCAGCCGCGAGCGATCTGCTTTGATCCAGGTGTGTTCGCAGCTGGCTGTGCCGCTGCACAGCGCGGTGCTGCTGAACAAAGGTGTCGTGCCGATCGAGCTGTCCGCGCGGCAGGCGACGATCGTCTCGCGAGTCGCGCTCGGTCACACCAACAAGACGATCGCACGCGAGCTCGATCTCTCGCCTGCGACGGTGAAGACAGTACTCGAGCGTTTGTATCGCGCCAGCGGTACCAGCAATCGAACCGCGCTGGTCGATTGGTGGAGAACCGGATCGCCGCGCGCTTCGTGATTCACGCGCTCGCGACCCGCCACAGATCCACGCCCGAATACTTCAGTCGCAGGCACTTGCCGTTGACGATCTCGCCGAAGCGCAGCCACTCGGTATTGGAAGGCTCGTCACGCAGGCGGAACAGCTCGCCGTCGGGCTCGAGCGGCGTCTGGCCGTCCAGCATCAATCGACCTTTCAGGATCACGACGCGGAGCGAGCCGATCCAGGGATCTTCGCTGCGATAGTGGCCCACCAAGCTGCGCCAGGCATCTGGAATCTGGAATTGGCGGGGTCCGTCGTAGGCATCCGTCGTATACCACGCGTCGCCGCAGCTCACCTCGACGACCGGGCCGTCCGCTTTCTTGCGTCCGAAGGCCAGAGGGAAGCGGCCGAATTCCGGATCGCTGCTATGGAACTGGTCGGGTGTTGCCAGACTCTGCAGCGGGGTTCGCTTGCCGGCCCGCACCACGAAGAGTTTCGTCCCATCGCGGACGAATTCGAGCTGACCGCGCTCACCCTTGAAGGTGCCGACGTAGTCGCCGGCGTTGGCGATCTCGAATTCAGAATCGGCGGCAGGCGCTGCCGGCGACTTCTTGCCCTCGACACGCGCACGCATGAGCTGCAGCGCATATCTCACGACAGCATTCGGACGATAACCTTGCTGCGCGTTGACCGAAGCGAATCCGCCGATGCCCGCGCCGATGTCGACCTGCAACGCCGACATGTACGACACCATGCCGCCGGTGTGTCGCAGCAGCGGGTTGCCGTCGAGCTCGTCGACGGCGATGCCGTAGCCATAGCTCGCTGTCGGGCCGAATTCCTCTGCCTTGATGTGCCGCTTCGAGAACAGCTCGAAGCTCTCCGCAGAAACCAGGTTTCGCTGCGGGCCGCGGCCGCGGCTGGCGAGCATCTGAACGTAGGCGCCCATGTCGCGAGCGGTCGCGGCGATGCATC
>DATENH010000067.1:0-15549 GCA_035275145.1 Steroidobacteraceae bacterium
TCTGCCGTGATCGAAGACGAAAACGGCTCGGTCTCCTACTGGGCGCTGAAGCACGCGCCCGGCAAGCCGGATTTCCACCATCCGGCCGGCTTCATTCTCGAGGTTTGATCAGATGAAAAACGGTATCGATCGGCTGATCGACGACGCAAGCCTGCGCAAGCCGCTCGCGGGCAAGCGCGTTGCGCTGCTCGGTCATCCCGCGTCGGTCACCGCGGATCTCACGCACTCGCTCGACGCGCTCGCGATGCTGCGCGACGTGAAGCTCTCCGCGGCGTTCGGTCCGCAACACGGCATGCGCGGCGACAAGCAGGACAACATGGTCGAGTCGCCGGACTTCCGCGATCCGGTGCACGGCATCCCGGTGTTCAGCCTCTACGGCGAAGTGCGCCGTCCGACCGACGCGATGATGGACGCGTTCGACGTGCTGCTGGTCGATCTGCAGGATCTCGGCTGCCGCATCTACACGTTCATCACGACGCTGCGCTATGTGCTCGAAGAAGCCGCCGCGCGCGGCAAGAGCGTATGGATTCTCGATCGCCCGAATCCCGCGGGACGCCCGATCGAAGGTCTGCGCTTGCGCGCCGGTTGGGAGAGTTTCGTCGGTGCCGGACCGCTGCCGATGCGTCACGGCCTCACGCTCGGCGAGCTCGCGCATTGGTTCGTCCGCACGCTGCGGCTATCGGTCGACTACAAAGTGATCGAGATGCAAGGCTGGCAGCCGTCCGCAGCCCCCGGCTATGGCTGGCCGCTCGGCGAGCGCACGTGGATCAATCCGAGCCCGAACGCAGCGAATCTCTGGATGGCGCGCGCGTACGCCGGCACGGTGATGGTCGAAGGCACGACACTTTCCGAAGGTCGCGGCACGACGCGGCCGCTCGAGCTCTTCGGCGCACCGGACATCGACGCGCGTGCACTGCTCGCAACGATGCGTCAGCTCGCGCCGCAATGGCTGCGCGGTTGCAGACTGCGCGAGTGCTACTTCGAACCGACGTTCCAGAAGCACGTCGGCAAGCTCTGCTCCGGCATCCAGATTCATGTCGAAGACCCGAGCTACGACCACGACGCGTTCCGCCCCTGGCGGTTGCAGTCGCTCGCGTTCAAAGCACTGCGGCAATTGCAGCCGGGTTATCCGATCTGGCGCGACTTCCCGTATGAATACGAAACGCGTCTCGCGATCGACGTGATCAACGGCAGCTCGCTGCTGCGCGAATGGGTCGATGACAAGAGCGCGACAGTTGCCGATCTCGAAGCCGCGGCGAGCAAGGACGAGCGCGACTGGGCGCAGGAGCGGCAGCAGTTTCTGTTGTATTAGCAGAGACAGACAGAAGAAGAATGACTCTCGCCAAGACGCCAAGGCGCAAAGGAAGAAAAGAGGAATTCCTTCTTCAGAACTCAGAATTTCCGATTTCCGACCTTTGCGTCTTGGCGTCTTGGCGAGAGTTATTCCTTGTCTTCCTTCTGCTCTTCAAACCTGACAGAAGACGCGCGCGATCACCGCATCGCGGCGCTGATTTTCCGGCCGCGGCGCGAACCGCTTGCTGGTGAGCTTGAGCTGCGAGATGTCCGTGAGTCGTAATTCCAGCCAGCCCGCCGGCGCGCCGTCGCCCCACACCTGGTAGCAGCTCAACAGTTCCTCGCCCGCTGCATCGATGCCGTAGATGTGCGGAGCCACTCGGCGTGCTTGCCCTTCGTAGTACAGCTCCAGCAGACGCTTTTCCCTGATTGCCTGACAGATCAGGTCCTGCATGCGCTAGGAACACTCGAACTCGGGCGTGCGTTCCAGCGGCCGGGACTGACCTACAGGAGAGCGCCATGGCGCGCCGTTACAGCAAGAAAGCATCGCGGAAAGTGAAACGTGCAATGCACGAGCGCAAGCGCGGCACGCTGCGCAGCGGCCGCTCGGGCCGCAAGGTGAAGAGCCGCAAGCAGGCGATCGCGATCGGTTTGTCGGAAGCGCGCCGCTCCGGCGCGAAAGTTCCCAAGCGACGTTCGAGTCGCAAAAGGAAGACAAGCCGCCGGCGCCGCAGCAGCAAGAAGAAGTAAGTCCTGACCTACGTTAATCGGCTGCGGCAGCAGCCGCGGGTGCCGCACGTGCACGCAGCGGCACTTCCGGAATGAACAGCACGAGCGTGACGGCGAGGCCGACGATCCATAGCGCGCGCTTCAGCATCTGCACGATCGCGGTCGAGAACGCGACCTTCATGCCGCGTTGGATGCGCTCGACCAGCTGCTTACCGTAGATCGACATCGCGGCGTGCACCGCGAGCAGCGACTGCTGAGCCGTCGACGCGACCAGCGCATCTTCCTTCGACAGAATCGCCTCCCGGAACAGCCTCGCGACGTTGGCGATCAATTCCGGCTCGCGCAGTGCACGCAATGGAATATCGGCGAGCTGCTGCTTCACGCCCGCAGGGAGCTCCGGATCCTTCAGCAGACGCTCGCGCCCCTCTTCGCCCGCGTTCAACTCGCTTTCCACGGTCTCGGCGCGATGCACGAGCTGCGCATGAACGCGACTGCGCACGCCGCCGTCGCGCAGAGCCTTCTTGATCTGCTCGGGCATGCGCGGATCGCCGACGATCTCGGCAACGGCCGCGGGGTCTTCGTGGTACGCGCGCTCGAGCACCGCGAACCTTTCTTCGAGCGTCGACTCGACGCGCAAGCGAACGACGTCCGCGTTCATCGCCTGACTCTGCGCGTGCGCGAGGTCGATGCGCTGCTGGCTCACACCCGGCAGCATCGGCACGTGCTTGGGTAATTCCTCGGTAAGGCCGTGCGTCAGGAACGTGCCGAAGATGGCAACGCCCACGGTCGCACCCATCTGTCGTGCGAATTGTCCGGTGCTGGTGGCCACGCCGATCTCGGCGGGCGGCGCCGAATTCTGGATCACCAGGTTGAACAGGGTCTGCGCCGGGCCCAGGCCCACTCCCGTGAGGATCAAGCGCCAGGTGAGCTCTGCACTGGTCGTGTCCGGCCCGATGCCGGTCAGGGCGATCACACCGGCGATCAACACGATGCCGCCGCCGATCATGAAGGCCTTGTAGCGGCCCGTGCGCGTCACCAGCCGGCCGCAGGTGATGCTGCTGACGATCAATCCGCCCATCAGCGGCAGCAGCGCAAAGCCGCTCTGCGTCGCGTTGATCCCCTGCACCACCTGCATGTACAGCGGCATGAACATCACGACGCCGAGGAAAGCAGTGCTCATCACGAACGACGCGAGCGCCGTCATGCGAAATGCATGGATGTGAAACAGGTGCAGCGGCAGGATCGGATTGGTCGCACGCGTCTCGACCCACAGAAACACCGCGAGCGAAACACCGCCGCACGCGAACAACGCGAGGATGACCGGCGAGTCCCAGGCATACGAAGTGCCGCCGAGCGAGAGGCCGAGCAACAGCGTCGCCGCCATCAGCACAACCAGCACCGCGCCGAGATAGTCGATGCGACCGCCCGCGCCATGCCGCAGCACCGGCATGCGATACATGATCATGAAGAGCGCGACCATGCCGAGCGGCAGGTTGACGTAGAACACCCAGCGCCAGCCGGCGACCTCGTGCCCGAGCAACTGGAACGTGCCATGGTCGGTGAGAAAGCCGCCGATGAACGGACCGACCACGGTCGCGATGCCGAACACCGAGCCGAACACGCCGAACAGCCGGCCGCGCTCGCGAGGCGGATACATGTCCGCCATAATCGCGAACGACACGGTCATCAGCGCACCGGCGCCGAGACCCTGGATCGCGCGAAACACGATGAGCTGCATCATGCCGCTGCCGAGCAGCGGCAGCTCGCCGAACTCGCCGCTCAGGCCGCACAGCACCGAGCCCGCGAGAAACAGCACGACGCCGAGAATCAGGATGCCTTTGCGGCCGTATTGATCGCTGAGCTTGCCGTAGATCGGCACGGAGACCGTCGACGTCAGCATGTACGCCGTGGTGACCCACGCATACATCGAGAGCCCCTGCAGTTGCTCGATGATGCGCGGCATTGCCGTGGAAACGATGGTCTGGTCGAGCGCGCTGAGCAGCACGACGACGGCGAGAGCGGCTAAGGTCAGCCGCTTCTCGGCAGGGGTTACGACGAGGTCGGTCAATCCTACTGCTTCTTCTTCCCAGTCCACTTGCCGTCGCCGAACGAGCCGAACACGACGGTGCCGTTCATCGTGTCGCCGGTGACCGTGCCGGTGTAGTCGATCTGCAGGTTCTGACCCTGCACGTTCACGTTGATGCCGAACTTGACCGTGTTGCCGTCGACGGTGCCGGTAAGCGGCACTTCGCCGCGCGGGCTGACCATCTTGCCGCCGAGCGTCCCGCCCGTCTGCGTGAAGATCGCGTCCGAGGCGCGCGAGCCCATTGGGCTCTCGACATTCAGCTCCCACGTGCCGGACACATCCGTGACCTTGGCGGCGGCCGGCGGCGGCGGCGGCGCGGACTGCGGGGCCTTCGTCGTCGTACAAGCGGCAGCAATTGTTGCGACAGTGACGACGCACAGAAGACGCAAAGCGTTAATCCGCGAGGTGGACATCGGGCTGACTCCCATGAGTTTTGAAGGGTTTCGGCGCCGCGCTTATTCCTGGCGGCGTTGTTTCAATCGCGCACAGCTTAATCGCTGCCCCGGCGCGGTGCGAGCCATCGGTGCGACCGTTGACGATTCTTCAGCACCAGATAAACGCAGGGCGAATCCGCGGCATCCCATGAGGGCACGCCTGATCGCGCTATTGCGTCGCTTGGTCTCACCAGGCCGAACGTGCTGGGTGGTTGGTGGTCCAATCGCCGCAACCAAGATCCAGGGAGTTCACCGGTGCGCATCATTGCAGGAGCCATCCGTAACCCCGTTGCGATCGCCGCCACGGTTTTACTTATTTCCCTGTTCGGCGTCCTGAGCCTGAAGCACCTGCCCCTGCAGCTGTTTCCCGACATCGAGCGGCCGGTCATCTCGATCTTCACCAACTGGCGCGGCGCCTCGCCCGAGGAAGTCGAAGCCGAGCTGCTGGAGCCGCAGGAGCAGGTGCTGCAGGGCCTGCCCGGCGTTGAGGAGGTCAACGGCAACGCGAACTCCGGCGGCAGCCAGGTGTTCCTGACGTTCGCGATCGGCACCGACATGAAATCGGCGCTGGTCGACGTCATCGGCCGCATGAGCCGCCTGCCGCCGCTGCCGCGCGACTCGGACCGGCCTGTGGTACAGCTCGGCGGCGATGGCGGCGATTCGAATCAGCAACTCTCCTTCTTCTTCGTACAGCTTCTCCCCGGTACCGAGGGACCGATCGAGCGCCAGCGCCGCTTCGTCGAAGACGTCATCAAGCCGCGCATCGAATCGGTGCCCGGGGTCGCGCAGGTCGAAGTTCAGGGCGGTCCGCCCGATGACGTGCGCATCACTCTCGATCTGGCCCGTGCTGCTGCGCTGGGCATCGGCATCCCGGACATCGCCCGCCAGGCTGCGAGTGCGACCAACGTGTCCGCTGGCCAGCTCGATGTCGGACGGCGGACCTACTCGCTGCGGTATACGGGACGCTACGACGCGCAGGAGCTCGGCCAACTCGTGCTCGCGTGGCGCGACGGTCAGCCGGTGCGGCTCGCGGACCTCGCGACGGTCGAGATGCGGCCACCTGAGCGCCAGTTCTTCTCCTATCAGAACGGCAATCCGGCGATCGGGCTGCGCATCGTGCGCGCGCCGGGCGCGAACGTGCTCAGCACGCTCGAGGAAGTGAAGAAGGTCGTCGCCGAACTGCGCGACGGGCCGCTCAAGGTGCGTGGTTTGGGAATAGAGCAGTCGTTCGACGCCTCGCTGTTCATCAATCGCGCCGTCAGCCTGCTGGTCGAGAATCTCGTCGTCGGTGCAGTGCTCGCGCTGCTGTGCGTGTGGTGGTTCATGCGCGATGTGCGCGCGACGGTGCTGATCGCGTCGACGATTCCGGTCTGCTTGCTGGCGACGTTCTGCGTGCTCGATCTCGCCGGTCGCAGCATCAACGTCATCTCGCTCGCCGGCCTTGCGTTCGCAGTCGGCATGGTCGTCGAAGGCGCAATCGTCGTGTCCGGCAACATCATCCGGCTCAAGGAAGGCGGGATGCCGATAGAACAAGCGGCGCACGATGGCACGCGACAGGTCGTGCCGGCGTTGTTTGCGTCGACAGCGACGACGATTGCAGTGTTCCTGCCGGTGCTGTTCCTCAAGGATGTCGAGGGGCAGATCTTTGCCGATCTCGCGCTGACGATTTCGATTGCGGTCGCGTTCTCGATCGTGGTGGCGATCACTGTCGTGCCGGCAGCCGCCGGCCGCTGGCTCGGCGCGCACTCGAAGGACTCCGGCTACGGTGCCGGCTGGCCGTGGCTGACCGATCGCGTCATCGCGTGGACCCGCACGCGCAAGCAGCAGCTCGGCTGGGTCGGCGCGCTGCTGGTCGCCCCGCTGCTGCTGTCGTGGCTGCTGATGCCGAAGCTCGACTATCTGCCGCCGGTGAAGCGCGCGGCGATCGACGCGTATTTCAGCTTCCCGCCGGGCATGAGCCCGGAGGCCGTGAATCGCGAGATCGTAGGCACGCTGTTGAAGCGCATGGAGCCCTACATGAAGGGCCAGAAGGAGCCGCGCCTCAAGAACTGGTACGTGCTGTTGTGGCCGGGCGGCGGCACGATCGGTGCGCGCGTCATCGACGATGACCGGATTGGCGAGCTGGAGCGCATCGTGCGCGACGAAGTCGTCGTTGGCTTGCCCGACACGCGCGTTTTCGTGAACGAAGGCGAGCTGTTCGGCGGCATCGGCGGCTCCGCCCGCTCGGTCGCGATCCATCTGCAGTCCACCGACACGACTGCGCTCAATGCTGCGGCCGAGGAAGGCCGCAAGATGCTGGAACGAACATTCCCCGGCGCGAACGTGCAGTCGTTCCCGAATGCGGACGTGCAGGCACTGGAGCTGCGAGCCGAACCGAACGATCGCCGCATTGCCGAGGTCGGCTGGGACCGTGCATCGCTCGGCACAGTCGTGCGAGCACTGGGCGATGGCGCATGGCTCGGCGAATACTTCGACGGCCAGACTCGCCTGCCCGTCATCCTGCGCACGAATCTGGGTGAGACGCCGGAGGAGCTGGCGCAAGCGCCGTTGATGACTCCGTCCGGCGAAATCGTCTCGCTCGGCGAGCTGGTGAATCTGCAGACGACGCTGGCGCCGGAGCAGATCCGTCGCATCGGTCATCACCGCACCGTGACGCTGACGATCGATCCGCCGCCGACGCTGTCGCTCGAAGACATGCTCGCGAAGATCGACAGCGATATCGTGCCCTCGCTGCGTTCGCAGCTTCCGCCGGACGCGAACATCCGGCTCGCCGGGAGCGCCGATCGCCTCGACACGATCGTCTCGACGATGGGCACGAACTTCCTGCTCGCGCTGCTGGTGCTGTTCATGCTGATGGCGGCGATGTTCCGCTCGCTGCGCGATGCAGCCGTCGTGGTGCTGACCGTTCCGCTCGCGCTCGCCGGCGGTGTCATGGGCATCCGTGCGCTGGGGCTCGTCGCGTTCCAGCCGCTCGATCTGCTGACGATGATCGGCTTCATCATGATGATCGGCATCATCGTGAATCACTCGATCCTGCTGGTCGATCGCACGCGCGATGCGCTCAATCACGGCCACAGCCTCGAGGAGGCGCTGCGGATGGCACTGAACCAGCGGCTGCGCGCGATGGTCGCGAGCACGCTGACCGGCGCACTCGGCGCGCTGCCGATGGTCGTGAATCCGGGCCCGGCGAGCACGATCTATCGCGGCCTCGCGGCGGTGAACGTCGCGGGCGTGATCGTCAGCATGGTGTTCTCGATCGTGCTCCTGCCGAGCCTGTTGCGGCTGGCGTACGAGCGCAGCGTCCCGCGCGAAGAGACCGCGCCGGAAGCTTCTTTGGCAAGGGGATGAGGATGATCAAGTCACGCAGATCGAGGCTGGGGCTCGCCACCATGGTTGCGATTTTCGCAGCGAGTGCCGCCGCGGAAGCACCGCCGCAGCAAGAGCCGGGAGTCGTGGTCGAGGTCGCGAAAGCCGAAGTCGCACGCGTCGCGCCGCGGCGCTGGGTGCCGGGCGGCGTCGTCAGCCGCAACGATGCGCGTCTCGCCACGAGTGGCGCGGGACGGCTGGAATACGTCGCAGAAGTCGGCACGCGAGTGCGCGAGGGCGAGCGCGTCGCGAAGCTGGAAGACGAAGCCGTGCGCCTGCGCGTCGACGACGCGAAGGCGGAAGTCGCGCGCATCGATTCGCAGCGCGCGATGTCGGAGCGCCAGGTGCAGCGCCTGGAGAAGGTCGGCAGCACGATCTCGCAGACGCAGCTCGACGAAGTCAAATCGCAATTGGCAGTGCTGACGGCTCAACTGCAGCAGGCGCAAGTGCGCCAGCGAGCGGCGCAGCACGATCTCGAACAGACTGAGCTGCGCGCGCCGTTCGCGGGAATCGTGACCGAGCGTCTCGCGCAGCGCGGCGAGTACGTCGCGACCGGCGCTGCGATTGCGCATCTGGTCGACACAGTGCACGTCGAGGCGCGCGTCCAGGCGCCGTTGACTCTGGTCGGCCTGGTCCGGCCCGACATGGAGCTGCCGGTCAAGTTGGCGGACCGGCAGATGAAGGCCAGCGTGCGCACGGTCGTGCCCGTTGGCGAGGAGCGTTCGCGCCAGTTCGAGCTGCGACTCACGCTGGCGAACAACGCGCTGAGCGTCGGTACCCCGATCGAAGTCGGCCTGCCTGAGCGTGAGGCAACCGACTCGCTCGTGGTACCGCGCGATGCCATCGCCGTGCGCCAGGACGGCAACTACGTGATGCGCGTGCGGCCGGACAATACGGCGGAGAAAGTGGCGGTGACGTCGGTCGCGACCGATGGAGATCTGGTCACGATTCGGGGCTCGGTCGCGGCGGGCGATCTCGTCGTCGTGCGCGGCGTCGAACGGCTGCAGCACGGTCAGCGCGTCACAGTGCTCGGCCGCGCCGCCGACGTGCGTGGCGCCGGCGGAAGAATGAACTCGCGCTAGATAGAAGACCGGTCACACGTCCGCGGTGAAACGAACTGCTGGTCCGTCAGGCTCTTCAGGAACTCCACCAGGTCCCGCTTCTCCTCCGCGCTCAGATCCAGCGGACGGATCTGCGAGTCCACGACGCCGACCGAGTCCGCGTGCCTGCCTCCCGCAACGTAATGCTCGACCACAGCCTCCAGCGTCGCGAACCTTCCGTCGTGCATATACGGCGCAGTCAGCGCGATATTCCGCAACGTCGGCACTCTGAACCGCCCCCGATCCTGTGGCTTCTTCGTCTCCACCGACAATCCCTCGTCGCCTTTCACCGCCGAGCCATTATTCGCGAACAGCGCGCGCTGCTGGGACTTGCCGCGCTGGACCATCGGCCCGGAGAAATTCAACCCGAAGTGACAATGCGCGCAGCCGGTGCGATCGGAATAGAACAACCGCATGCCACGCCGCGCGCCTTCGGAGAACGCAGCGCGGTCGTCGTCGTAAACGTAACGGTCGAATGCCGAGCGCCCGGAGATCAGCGTGCGCTCGAACGACGCGATCGCCTTGAGCACGTTCGGGATCGTGATCGGCTCGGTCTCCTGCGGAAACGACTGGCGGAACGCCGTCGAGTAGTTCTGCTGCTGCCCCAGCCACTCCAGCAACGCGCGATCGTCGCGCTGCAATCCCATTTCGAGCGGATGCTCGTTGAACAGCGGCTGCTCCATCTGCCGCTCCAGTGTCACGACGCTGCCGCTCGCCCACGTGAACGCGGGGTTGTACGCGACGTTGGTGAGAGTCATCGCGCCCCGATGCATGCTGTCGCCCTTCGCGCCGACCGCCAGGGCGCGACCATCGGTGAATGCGAGCTCAGGGTGATGGCAGCTTGCGCACGAATACGTGTTCGTTATGGACAGACGCGTTTCGAAGAACAGCCGGCAGCCGAGCGCGACCTTCGCGTCGGACATCGGATTGTCGGCAGGAACGACGGGGGGCGGAAAGCCTGGCGGCAGGCGCCACTGGTACTGCGCGTCGTCGCCGGCGGGACCGCTCCATGCGATCCCGATCCAGCAACACAAGACGATCGACAGGAGGCGAGTCGTACTCAGTTCCAGTGCACGACCGCCGGCGCATCCGGTGCGAGCGAAGCAGTCTGACGCGCGATGTTGGAGCGCTCGTCGATCCACTGCGCCAGCGCATCGACCTCAGGTGCAGCGTTGCCCGCGGAGCGACGATCGGTGACCCACTTCTGCATCGCCGCCATCAACTGGTCGGCAAGCGGACGCGAGCTCGGGAACAGTTGCATGTACGCGTTCTTGGCGTCCTCGATGCGATTGAGCGCGAGATACGCCTCGCCGCGATACTCGATCGCCTCGCCGTACGACGGATTCAGACGCAGCGCCTCGTCGTAGGCCTGCAGCGCCTTGTCGTAGTCGCCGAGCTTGCGGCTCGTGTAACCGACGTAGTTCCACGCTTCGTACATGTCGACCTTGCGTTGCAGGGCAGAAGCGAAATAACCGCGCGCGTTTTCGTACTGACGCTTGGCCTTGTCGAGCGCCTTGGCCTTCTTCTTGTCGTCGGTGGTTTCCTCGGCACTCTTGGCCAGCTTGTCCGCAGCCTTCACTGCGCGCACGCCCTGGTTGTAGGCCGCTTTCGCCTGCTCTTCCGGCGTCATCTGCCGCTCGGGCATGTTGAAGGAGCCGCCGCCAGAGGGAGCGCTACCGCCGCCCGCGGCCACTGCAGCGCCCGAGCCCAGTGCCACGAGCACTCCCAAACCAATTGCCGCGATACGCATAAACCCTCTCCCGAGTGACGTTACGCCAGTACGTGCGCAAGCCCTGGTGTCCGGTTCAATCTTGCGCCGGGGGTCAATGTAACGCCAGTAACGGAAGACAGGCAGACGTCCGCACCGAACGCAGGTGCCGAATCGTGCTGAGAAAACGCTTCGTGCTGGATCGACCGGGTGCCGCGCCATGCGGGCTGGCCGGCGGTGCCGCCCTTCTTGCCCCGGTCGACCAACGAGTGTCGCCGGAGCCGGCACCGCCGGCCTAACCTTTCGAGCTGCCCTGGTTGGGACCTGGGCCCCAGGGCCACCCGATCCCTGCTCAGGACAATCTTTCAGGCGAGCATCGGCACGCCGATGACTTCACCCGGTGGACGCTGCGGAACCCGGGAACGCGAGTCGTCGGAGGACTCGGTGGGCGTCGCGTGCGGCGCCTCGAGTTTCTTCGGCGCGGGGGCGGGACGGGCGTGCTCGGATGATTCCTTCAGCGCCAAAGCAGCGGACGCGATCATGGGGATCAGTATCAGCAGCAGCCCGAGGCGTCGTCGCATTCTGTTCTTCCGCGGAGAGCGTGTTCACAGGGACAGATGCAAGCGGTGGGCCGAGCGAGTTGTACCGCGCTATTCGGGGTCTACGCGGGAGCGGTGTAAGGGGCCGCGACACTCGTCGCCGCTTATGTCTGCACTGTGGACTCGGGCAAAGGACTGTCAGAGTTGGGCAAGGCAGCAGCGCGTCGTGGCAGACTTTCGCGCTCGGGCCACCAGAAACAGTCCTTCGAACAGTCTTTCGTCAGGGGGATCGAACATGTTGCGATTGATCGCGGGCTTCGCGAGCGCATTCGCGCTGCTGTCATCGGCCACAGTTCTGGCGCAATCGCCGGCGACTTCGGAAGCGCCGGCCGCACCGGCGGCGCAACCCAACGACTACAGCAAAGCCGAAGCCTGGCTGTGCCGGCCGAACGCCAAGGACTCGTGCGACGTCGATCTGACGACGACGGTCATCGCGCCGAGCGGCAAGTTCACGAAGGAGAAATTCAAGGCGCCGAAGGATGCGCCGATCGATTGTTTCTACGTGTATCCGACCGTCTCGCTCGATCAATCCGGCAACAGCGACATGGTCGCGGGACCGGAAGAGCACAACGTGATCGCGCAGCAGTTCGCGCGCTTCTCCTCGGTGTGCCGCGTGTATGCGCCACTGTATCGGCAGGTCACGTTGACTGCACTGCGCTCGATCATCTCCGGCAAACCCATGCCGGTCGATCGAGAGCTGGCGTACAACGATGTGCGCGATGCCTGGAACTTCTATCTCAAGAACGGCAACGCCGGCCGCGGCGTCGTGCTCATCGGGCACTCGCAAGGCTCGGGCGTGTTGACGCAGCTGATCAAGAACGAGATCGACGGCAGGGCGGTGGAAGACAAGCTCGTCTCCGCGCTGCTGCTGGGCACGAACCTGCCCGTCGAGAAGGGCAAGGACGTCGGCGCGTTCCAGCACATCGCGCTTTGCAGGTCGGCGTCGCAGGTCCGCTGCGCGGTTGCCTATGCGAGCTTCCGCGACACCATTCCGCCGCCGGCGAATTCGCGGTTCGGCAAGGCACAAGGCGACAACATGGTCGCGGCGTGCGTGAATCCGGCGGCGCTCAGCGGCGGTAGCGGACAGCTCCACTCGTACTTGTCGAACGCCCGCTTCATCGCATCGTCGGCCGCAGCGCCCAAGCCCTGGGTGATGCCGGAGCGCAAGGTCGGCACGCCCTTCGTCAGCGTGCCGGGCCTGCTGACTGCCCAGTGCGTGTCGAGCGATGCGGGCAATTACCTGTCGGTACACGTGAATGCGGATCCGAGCGACCCGCGCACGGATGACATCGTCGGCGACGTGGTCGTCAACGGTCAGATCCAGAAGGACTGGGGCCTGCACCTGATCGACGCGAATCTGGCGATGGGCAACCTGGTCGACCTGGTGCGCGAGCAGGCCAAGGCGTACGCGAGGAAATAGACCAGGGAACCGGTCAAAGTTGCACGGCGTTACAGGACCGCCCCTGCAACGCCGAGAACTTTGACCGCATGCGCTATCTCGCGCTGTGCTGCGACTACGACGGCACCATCGCTCATCACGGCCGCGTCGACGAGCCCACGCTCGCTGCGCTCAAGCGCCTGCGCGAGTCGGGACGCAAGCTCGTGCTCGTCACCGGGCGCGAGCTCGACGATCTGCAGACAGTTTTCCCGCATCTCGAGCTGTTCGCGCGCATCGTCGCGGAGAACGGCGCGCTGCTCTACCGGCCCGCGACGCGCGAAGAACAGCCGCTGGATGAAGCGCCGCCGCAGAGTTTCGTCGACAAGCTGGTCGAGCGCGGGGTCGGTCCGATCTCCGTCGGCCGCGTGATCGTCGCGACCTGGGAACCGCACGAGAAGACCGTGCTGGAAACGATCCGCGACTGCGGGCTCGAGCTGCAGGTCATCTTCAACAAGGGCGCAGTGATGGTGCTGCCGGCCGGGGTCAACAAGGCGTCCGGCCTGCGTGCCGCGCTCGCCGAGCTGAATCTCTCCCCGCACAACGCAGTGGCGGTCGGCGACGCCGAGAACGATCACGCGTTCTTCAATATCTGCGAGTGCGCGGTCGCAGTCGCGAACGCGCTGCCCGCCGTCAAGGAGAAAGCGGACATCGTCACGTTCGGCGATCACGGCGCGGGCGTCACCGAGCTCATCGAGGAAATGCTGGCCGACGATCTGGCGAGCCGCGAAGCCGGTCCGCTGGCACGCCACAACATCCCGCTCGGCAAGAGCGTCGAGGGCAAGCCGGTCGGACTGTCGCCGTTTCGCGTGAGTGCATTGGTTGTCGGTACGTCGGGCAGCGGCAAGTCCACCGTCGTGGCCGGGCTCGGCGAGCGGCTGCGCGCCGCGCACTACAACTTCTGCATCATCGATCCGGAAGGCGACTACGACAGCGTCGAGTCCGCAGTCGTGCTCGGCAGTCCCGAGCACGCGCCGACGATCGACGAGTGCCTGCAGCTCCTGAACAAGCCGGATCAGAACGCCGTCATCAATCTGCTCGGCGTGAAGCTCGAAGATCGACCGTGGTACTTCCTCTCGCTGTTCACACGCATTCGCGAGCTGCGCGCGCGCACCGGCCGGCCCCATTGGCTGATTGTCGATGAAGCGCATCACGCGATCCCCGCGAACTGGCGGCCGACCGACCAGAATCTGCCGGAGCGGCTCGACGGCGTGGTGATGGTGAGTGTCACACCCAACCTGATCGCACCTTCGGTGTTGCGCGCGCTCGATACGGTGATCGTGATCGGCGACAAGCCGCGCGAAATGCTCGGCGAGTTCACTGACGCAAATCGCGTGAGTGCAGTGACAGACGTGCCGGAAACGCTCGAAGCTGGCACGGCGCTGCTGTGGAACAAGACCACGGACAAGCCGCCAACGTTGGTGCGTGTCGAGCCGAGCCGCACCGAGCGACGCCGTCACCTGCGCAAGTATGCGGAGGGCGAGCTGCCGGAAGACCGCAGCTTCTATTTCCGCGGCCCCGAAGCAAAGCTCAACCTGCGGGCACAGAACCTGATCCAGTTCATGGACCTGGGCGACGGCGTCGACGACGACACCTGGCTGTTTCACCTGAAGCGCGGCGAGATGTCCCGCTGGCTGCGGGAGGGGATCAAGGACGAGCCGCTGGCCGCACAGGTCGCTGCGATCGAGCGCGACCGGAAGCTGGATGCCGGGGCTTCGCGGCGCAAGATGCGAGAGTTGATCGAGGCGACGTATACATTGCCGGCGCAGTAGTAACATCTGCGCATGTTCTTTTCCGGGTTTCGCAGATTCCGGCTCGCGACGTCGGGCGCCGAGATCAACGGTGTCGTCGGCGGCAGCGGGCCGCCCGTGCTGTTGCTGCAAGGCTGGCCGCAGACGCATCTCGAATGGCGCCACGTCGCGCCGGTTCTGGCGCAGCGCTTTACCGTCGTCGCGACGGATCTGCGTGGCTATGGCGACAGCAGCAAGCCGGCCGGCGGCGAGAACCATGCGGGCTATTCCAAGCGTGCAATGGCGCAAGACCAGGTCGAGGTCATGCGCCAGCTCGGGTTCGAACGCTTCGCCGTGGTGGGTCACGACCGCGGCGCGCGCGTCGCGTGCCGCATGGCGCTCGATCATCCGCAAACCGTCACGCGACTGGCGCTGCTCGATATCGTGCCGACACGCACGGTCTACACGCAGCTCAGCAAGAATCTTGCGACCTGGTACTTCCACTGGTTCTTTCTGATCCAGCCGGAGCCGCTGCCGGAGATGCTGCTCGGCGGCCAGGCCGAGCCGTTCCTGCGCAACTTCGCGTTCCGCGGCCTGATCCCCGCAGCGATCGAGGAGCCGGTGTTCGCCGAATACCTGCGCTGCTTTGCAAATCCGCAAACGCTGCACGCAATGTGCGAGGACTATCGCGCCGGCGCGAGCATCGATCTGCAGCACGACGAAGCGGATCTCGGCACGCAGCTCGCTTGCCCGACGCTGGTGTTGTGGGGCGTGCACGGCGCGATGCATCGGCTGTTCGATGTCCTGGAAACCTGGCGGCCGCGTGCGCCGGATGCGCAAGGCAAGGCACTCCCGGCGGGTCATTGGTTGCCGGAAGAATGTCCACAGGAGCTGGCGCAGGCCCTGGTGGAGTTCCTGGCTTAAGATTGTCGCCTTGCCGATTCAACAAGGGATATGCAATGCGCTCGTCAATGCTTCTTGCCGCCGCGCTGGTGCTGGCGGCCACCGCTGCTTCGGGAAAAACCGTGAACGATTCGAATGCCCAGCTCGCGCCCGACAATCCGTTCGC
>DATENH010000068.1:0-12412 GCA_035275145.1 Steroidobacteraceae bacterium
CTTCGACGATAGCGATGACTTTCTTCATGGGCCCTTCCTTTGGAGATGAAGTTTAGCGCCGCCGCGCGCGGCCGTGAGGCCGAGCCACGATTGATCACAATCTGCCCCGAGCCTGACGCCCGGCATGCGCCATCGATCCGCACCGGTGCCCTGAAATAGCGTCCATGCGCGTTCTACAGAATACGGCGGTTTCGGGCCCTGACCGCGGGCAGCGGCGGCGGGAGGTTACGTGGGCGTGGCTGTCACTGCTGACGCTGGTCCTGTGCTGGGACGCGTCGGCACGGCTCGAAATGCGCGTCTCGCCACCGCGCGTGCGGATCGCACACGCGGGCGAGCGCTCAGAAAGCGTTGATGCCGGTGAGAGCGCGACCGACCGTTAACTGATGCACGGTCTCCGTGCCTTCGTACGTAATCACGCTTTCCAGATTCAGCGCGTGCCGGATCGGCACGTACTCCACGCTGATGCCGGCGCCGCCGAGCAGATCGCGCGCATCGCGGGCAATCTCGATCGCGCCGCGCGTGTTGTGCCACTTCGCCATCGACACCTGCGTCGGCTGCATTTGCCCTGCGTCCTTCAAGCGGCCGAGCTGCAGCGACAGGAGCTGCGACGTCGTGATCTTGCGCGCCATTTCAGCGAGCCGGATCTGCACGGCCTGCGTTGCCGCGAGCGGCTTGCCGAACAGCACTCGCGACTTGGTGTAGTCGATGACTTGTGCGAGACATGCTTGCGCCGCGCCAGTCACGCCCCAGCTGATGCCGTAGCGCGCCTGCGTGAGACACGACAGCGGTCCCTTCAGTCCCGAGACGTTCGGCAGCACGTTCTGTTCGGGCACGACCACGTTGTCGAAGAACAGGCTCGACGTCACCGAGGCGCGCAAACTCATCTTGTGTTTGATGACGTTGGTCGAGAAACCCTTGAAGCCTTTCTCGACCAGAAAGCCCTTGATGCCTTCTTCGGTCTTCGCCCAGACGATCGCGAGATCGGCGATCGAGCCGTTCGTGATCCACATCTTGGCGCCGTTCAGCACCCAGTCCTTGCCCTGCCGGCGCGCCACCGTCTTCATGTTCGCGGGATCGGAGCCGCCGTGCGGCTCGGTGAGCCCGAAGCAACCGATGACTTCGCCACGCGCCATGCGCGGCAGCCACTTCTGCTTCTGCTCCTCGCTGCCGAAGGCGTAGATCGGATACATGCACAGGCTCGATTGCACCGAGACGAAGCTGCGCAGACCGGAATCGCCGCGCTCGAGCTCCTGGCAGATCAGCCCGTAGGAAACTGCGTTCAGGCCGGCGCAGCCGTAGCCGTGAATCGAGCTGCCGAGCAGTCCGAGCTCCGCGACCTCGGGAATCAGCTCGCGCGGGAAGCGCTCCTCCTCGAAGCACTCGCCGATGATCGGGATCACCTTGTCGTCGACGAACTTGCCGACCGAATCCTGAACGAGGCGCTCCTCGTCGCTGAGCATGCTGCGGACGTTGTACAGGTCGAGCGGATCGAGCTCGGCGGCGACAGTGGTTTTGGGTGTGTGGGCAATGGCAGACATAAGACTCTCCTCGGCGGCCTGGAATGATAGCGCCTTGTCCGGCCTTTCGCCCCGGCGTAGCGTACGCGGCCATGCGCACCGCCAACCAATGGCTGGAAGAGTACGGCGAGAGCCATCGCAACCCTGCGAACAAGCTGCTGCACTGGATCTGCGTGCCGATCATCGTCGTCAGTATGGTCGGCCTGCTGTGGTACTTGCCGGTGCCAAAAGCCTTGCGAGCGGTGTCGCCTTTGTTGAACTGGGGCACGGTTCTGCTGGTCGGAGCAGTGGTGTACTACGTGGCGATCTCGTGGTCGCTCGCGCTCGGCATGGTGCTGTTCGCAGGCGCGGTGCTCGCGAGCCTCATGTGGTTGCAGACTCTGCCGTGGCCGTTATGGATCCTCTGCCTGGGTTTGTTCGTTGTGGCCTGGATCGGCCAGTTCATCGGACATCATTACGAAGGCAAGCGACCGTCGTTCTTCAAGGACGTGCAGTTCCTGTTGATCGGTCCGTTGTGGCTGCTGAGCTTCGTCTACCGCAAATTGGGCATCCGTTACTAAGAAATTCGACGAAGAGGTGAGGACATGGTGAATCGATTCCTGAAAGTTGCAGTGATCGCTGCGGCGGTGTTCGCAGTCGCGGGCTGCGAGACCGTCAATCCGTACACGCAAGAGACGCAAACGAGCAAAGCCGCGAAGGGCGCTGGCATCGGCGCAGCGGCCGGCGCAGTGGTTGGCCTGCTCACGAAAGGCGACAAGCTGCAGAACGCGCTGATCGGCGCGGGTGTCGGCGCGCTCGCGGGCGGCGGCGTCGGCTACTACATGGACGTGCAGGAAAAGAAGCTGCGCGACCGTATGGCCGGGACAGGCGTGACCGTCACGCGCATGGGCGACAACATCACGCTCAACATGCCGAGCAACATCACGTTCGCGCTGAACAGCTCGGATCTCAACGCGCAGTTCTTCAACGCACTCGACGGCGTGTCGATGGTGCTGAAGGAATACGACAAGACGGTTATCGAAGTTGCGGGCCACACCGACAGCTCGGGCAGCGACCAGTACAACCAGTCGCTCTCGGAGCGCCGCGCGCAAGCAGTCGCGGGTTACCTGGGCAGCCACGGCGTGAAGACGCAGCGCCTGATCACGATCGGCGCCGGCGAAGGTCACCCGGTCGCGTCCAACGACACGGAGCAAGGCCGCGCCGCCAACCGCCGCGTCGAGCTCACGATCGTCCCCGTCACCAAACAGGGCTGATCCCGCTCCAAAACAAAGGGCCGGTTCTTTCGAACCGGCCCTTTTTCTTTGGCTCCTGTGGGTCAGGCTTCAGCCTGACTCTTACGCTTCCAGCGGCTCCGCCACGATCCCTCTGAGCTTCTTGATCGCATTCGCCTCGATCTGCCGAATGCGCTCTGCCGACACTCCATATCGATCCGCCAGCTCGTGCAGCGTCGCTTTCTCGTCAGTCATCCAGCGGCTGCGCAGGATGTGCTGGCTGCGCTCGTCCAGCGTCTCCATCGCCTGCGCCAGGCGGTCAGCCGTGTCCTCGTCCCACTGCTCGCGCTCGACCGCGACCGACGGATCGGCCTCGGGGTGCGGCAGGTACGCCGACGGCGAATACGCGCCATCTTCCTCGTCCGCATCCGGTGCCGGATCGAACGACAGGTCGCGCGAGCTCAGCCGCTGCTCCATGTCCGTGACTTCCGCGGCCGTCACGCCGAGGTCTTCGGCGATCGCGCGCGTCTCGGCATCGTTCAGCCAGCCGAGATTCTTCTTGAAGCGGCGCAGGTTGAAGAACAGCTTGCGCTGCGCCTTGGTGGTGGCGATCTTCACCAGCCGCCAGTTGCGCAGCACGTACTCGTGGATCTCGGCGCGGATCCAATGCACGGCAAACGAAACCAGGCGCACGCCGACGCCCGGGTCGAAGCGCTTCACCGCCTTCATCAGGCCGATGTTGCCTTCCTGGATCAGGTCGCCCATCGGCAGACCGTAGCCGTTGTAGCCGCGCGCGATGTGGACGACGAAACGCAGGTGCGACAGCACCAGCTGACGTGCGGCATCGAGGTCGCCGCCTTCCTGCAGCTTGCGCGCGAGCGCGAGCTCCTCTTCACGCGTCAGCACGGGAATGCGCGACACGCGTTCAACGTAGGCTTCGAGGCTCCCGACCGGACCGGCCAGGACGAGATCGGTGGTCGGACGGACCAACGCAGTGCTCATTTCGAAGATGTCTCTCCTTGGAGGGGGGTGGAGTTTAGCAATCGAACCATTGGAGTGCTAAGGGGGTTGAAAAGTTCCACCCTGGCCGGCACATGGGGCCACGCCCAGGTGGCGCCTAAGCACCTGATTTGTATCAGGTAGGTTCGATCTTACGGAGGTGCCTGGTCGCCGCGATATAGGAGCCAAGCCAGCCCAGCGCGATGCCCCCGCCAAGCAGGATGGCGGAGGCTTCGGGGCCCAGGGCGCCAAGCTCGAAGCTGCTGCCGTACAGGCCCGCCAGCTTGCCGATGGGCTCGCGCAGGACCGCAATAGCCACGAGCGTGATGACCCACGCCGTCGCGGCACCGCCGAGGCCGTACCAGAAGCCGTTGTACAGAAACGGCCGACGCACGAACGCGTCGCTGCCGCCGACCAGTTTCGTGACCTCGATTTCGTCGCGGCGGTTCTGGATGTCGAGTCGGATCGTGTTGCCGACGATGACCATCACGCCGAGGCCGAGCACTGCTGCCGCGAGAATCAGCCCGCGCTGAAACGCCTCGAGGATGGCGTTCAGCCGATTGACCCAGGCTGTGTCGAGTTGCACGACCTCGACCGAGGGCAGAGCGCGGACGTCGGTGGCCAGGCTCTCCAGATTCGCGCTGTTGGTGTAGGGGGCGGCGGGCCGGACGACGATCGTGTGCGGCAACGGATTCTCGTTCAGCGCATCGATCGCGTCGCCGAAGCCGGAGCCGCGGCGGAATTCCTTCAAAGCTTCATCCGCCAGGATGAGCTGCGCCTCGGCCACGTCGCGCCGCTGACGGATCCGCTCCGCTGTGCGCCGCGCCTCCTCTGCAGAGGTCGGGCGCTTGAGAAAGACCGTCAGATCGACTGCGCGGTTCCAGTTGCCGGTCGCGAGCTGCGCGTTCGCGACGAGCAGGTGCAAACAGGCGGGCAGCGCGAGCGCGATGCCGATCACGAGGATCGTCAGCGTCGTCGCCAGCTTGTGCTGCGCCAAGCGGCCGAGCGAGCCGATCGCTGTCTGCAGATGCCGCAGGAACCAGGCGGTCACGGCTTCGCTCCCTGATCTGCACCAAGGAGCTTGCGGGGGTCGAGCAGCTTTTCCTGGGCAGCGGCCGGCGCGCTGTCGGCGATCTTGCCGGCCTCGAGCCGCACGCGCCGGACCGGGAAGTGCTCCAGCAGATAGATGTCGTGACTCGCGACCAGCACCGTGACGCCGACTTCGTTGAAGCGGCGAAAAATCTTCATCACTTCGAGCGACAGGTCCGGATCCAGGTTGCCGGTGGGCTCATCGGCGATGAGGATCGGCGGCTTGGTCACGACGGCGCGCGCGATGCCGACGCGTTGCTGCTCGCCGGTCGAAAGCTCCAGCGGCGCGCTCTGCTCGCGTCCGAGCAGGCCGACCTGATCGAGTGCCGCGCGCACGCGCTTGCCGATCTCCTTGGTGCCGACGCCCGCGATGATCAGCGGCAGCGCGACGTTGTCGAAGATCGTGCGGTCGGAAAGCAGCTTGTGATCCTGAAACACCATGCCGATCTGGCGCCGGTACGCCGGCACTTTGCCGCGGCGGATGCCGGCGACGTTCTGGCCGTTGACCACCAGTTGGCCGCGACTGGGCCGCTCGATCAGCGCGATGAGCTTCAACAGGCTCGACTTGCCGGCGCCCGAGTGGCCGGTGACGAAGACGATCTCGCCCGCGGCAATCTCCAGCGACAGGTCGCTGAGCGCCTCGCGGCCGTTCGGATAGCGTTTGAAGACGTGATCGAAGCGAATCATTCTTCGCGTTTTAACAGCGCATCGACGAAGCTTTCGGGCTCGAACTCGGCGAAGTCCTCGGCGCTCTCGCCGATGCCGATGTAGCGGATCGGCAACTGCAACTGGCTCGCGATTGCGAAGACGATGCCGCCCTTCGCGGTGCCATCGAGCTTGGTCAGCACCACGCCCGTGACACCGAGCGCGTCGTTGAACAGGCGCGCCTGCTGGAGCGCATTTTGTCCCTGGCTCGCATCGAGCACCAACAATACTTCGTGCGGTGCGCGCTCGTCGACGCGCGCCATCACGCGCTTCACTTTCTTCAGCTCGTCCATGAGATTCGACTGCGTGTGCAGACGGCCAGCGGTATCGGCCAGCAGCACATCGACTCTGCGAGCGCGCGCTGCTTGCAATGCGTCGAACACGACTGCTGCAGGATCGGCACCGGTGGCCTGCGCGATCACGGTCACGTCGTTGCGGTCGCCCCAGATCTGCAGCTGTTCGACGGCAGCGGCGCGAAACGTGTCGCCGGCGGCGAGCATCACCTTGAGTCCTTGGTCCTTCAGCAATCGCGCGAGCTTACCGATCGTCGTGGTCTTGCCGGCGCCGTTGACGCCGACGACGAGAATCGCAAACGGGGCGGTATCGCGCTCGATTGCGAGAGGCTGCTGCGTCGGACGCAGGATGTCGAGCAGCGAGCTGCGCAGCGCATCGAGCAATGCGTTGAGATCGTCGAGCTCTTTACGCGCGACCTTGCGACGCAGCTCATCGAGAATGCGGTTGGTGGTCTCGACGCCGACGTCCGCGGTGATCAGTCGCGTCTCCAGCTCGTCGAGAACCGTGTCGTCGATGCGGCCTGCGGGCAACAGGTTCGCGAGGTCGTAGGTCAACCATGAATTGCCGCGGTTGAGCTTCTCGCGCAGCCGCTTGAAGAAGCCGGGCTGCGCCGCCGGCCCGCTTTTCTCAGACTGCTCTGGCGTCTTGGATTTGAACCCGAACATCGCTTGGCGGGATCACACTGGCTCGTACGAAGGAGCGGCAGATTCTATCAGCTATGATCCGCGCACGATGCCGCGCCCAGCCAACCGACTACGCATCATCGGCGGCCGCTGGCGCGGCTCGCGCATCGTCTTTCCGGCGCTCGCAGCGATTCGGCCTTCTCCCGACCGCGTGCGCGAAACGCTGTTCAACTGGCTGCAACAACCGATCGTCGGCGCGCGTTGCCTGGATCTGTTCGCGGGCAGCGGAGCGCTGGGTCTCGAGGCGCTGTCGCGCGGGGCTGCGCACGTGACTTTCGTCGACCGCGAGCCGCAAGTGGGCCGTCATCTCACGCAAACGCTGGAACGGCTCGGCAGCCGCGACGCGACCGTCGTGATCGAGGACGCGCAGCGATTCCTGCTGCGGCCGGCGCAGCCATTCGACATCGTCTTCCTCGACCCGCCGTTCGACTCGGCCGTGCTCGAGCAGGTCGCGGGCCGGCTGCAGCAGGGTTGGCTGGCTGCGGGCGCTTATATCTATGTGGAATGTCCGGCTGATCGTCCGGTCTCGACTTTGCCGGCGCAGTGGGCCGTACACCGCACCAAGCATGCCGGTCAGGTCGGCTATCATCTGCTGCGAGCCAGCGACCCAGCCAACGAGGTTCCGCCATGACCGGCGCTCTGTACCCAGGCACGTTCGACCCGATCACCAACGGCCATCACGACCTGGTGCGCCGCGCAGTCGACATCTTTGGGCGCGTGCTGGTCGCCATTGCGGCGAATCCGGGCAAGGCGCCGCTGTTCACGGTCGACGAGCGAGTCGAGTTGGCGCGCGAAGTGCTGCGTGACATTCCGAACGTCGAAGTGACCGGCTACACTGGCCTCACTGTCGACTTCGCACGCCAGCATGGCCTGCAGGTCGTCGTGCGCGGCCTGCGCGCGGTGTCGGATTTCGAGTTCGAGTTCCAGCTCGCGACGATGAGCCGGCATCTGTCGAACCAGGTCGACTACGTGTTCCTCACGCCGGCCGAGCGCTTCAACTTCATCTCTTCTTCCCTGGTGCGCGAAATTGCCAGCTTCGGCGGCAACGTCAGCCAGTTCGTGCACCCCGCCGTCGAGACCGCCCTGCAACGGGCCTGGGCGCGACGCAAAGCCTGAATTCTCTCGAAGGCCCCCACGTCCGTAAAAATTGGCGTCCCATGAAGATTGCACTGCTTCGTTCGCGCATCGCTTTCCTGTTCGTCATCGCGCTGTTCGCGCCCTTGCTCGCCGCGGCCGACGCGCCAGGGAAACCGCCCAAGGCTGCGATCGCGAGTCAGCATGAGCTGGCTACGCAGGCGGGAATGGAAATTCTGAAGCAGGGCGGCAATGCATTCGACGCGGCCGTGGCTGTGAGCTCGACGCTCGCGGTCGTCGAGCCGAGCAGCTCGGGACTCGGCGGTGGCGGTTTCTGGTTGCTCCATCGCGCGTCCGATGGATTCGAGACGATGGTCGACGCGCGCGAAGTGGCGCCGAAGGCGGCAACGCGCGACATGTTTCTCGACGAGAAGGGCAACGTCGTTCCCGGCCGCTCGACCTCGACCGCGCTCGCCGCGGCCATCCCTGGCGAGGCTGCGGGCTGGGCGTATCTCGCAACCAAGTACGGCAAGCTGCCGTTGAAGACGAGCATGCAGCCGGCGATCCGTATCGCGCGCGAAGGCTTCGCGCTCAACACGCGGCTGCGCGGCGGCATCGAAGCGAAGAAGAATCTGTTTCAAGCCGGCGCTGCGGCGAAGATCTTCCTGGTGAAAGGCGAAGTGCCGGCGGTCGGGACGATCATCAAGCAGCCGGAGCTTGCGCAGGTTTTGACCGCAGTCGCGGAGCAGGGGCCTGATGCGTTCTACAAGGGCGCGATCGCGAAGCGCATGGTCGACGGCGTGCGCAAGCTCGGCGGCATATGGTCGCTGGAAGACTTCGCGAGTTATCGCGTCGCCGAGCGCAAACCGCTGTATGGCGAGTATCGCGGCGCGCGCATCGTCGCTGCTCCGCCGCCGTCTTCGGGCGGCACCACGATCATCGACGCGCTCAACATTCTCTCCGCCTTCGATCTCCATGCAGTCGACAGCGCCACGCGCAAGCATCTCATCGTCGAAGCGATGCGGCGTGCGCATCGCGATCGCGCGGAATATCTCGGCGATCCGGATTTCGTGCAGGTTCCCACCGACCGGCTGATCCATCCGTTCTACGCAGCCGGCCAGCGCACCACGATCCGCATGGATCAGGCGACGCCGAGCTCGATGCTGCCGAGCAGCGCCGCGCCGAATTCCGGCACGGACACCTCGCATTTCTCGGTCATCGATACCGAAGGCAATCGTGTCGCCGGCACGCAGTCGATCAACTTGTTCTTCGGCTCCGGCCTGATGGTGCCGGGCACCGGAATAATGCTGAACAATGAGATGGACGACTTTGCAGCGAAGGCAGGCGCGCCGAACGGCTTTCGGCTGGTCGGCGCGGATGCGAATGCAATCGCACCCGGCAAGCGGCCGCTGTCGAGCATGACACCGACGTTCATCGAGAAACCCGACGGCTTGATGATCGTCGGCTCGCCCGGCGGCAGCGTGATCATGACGGTCGTTCTTCTTTCGACGCTCGACTGGATGGATGGCGTGGCGCCCGAGGAGTTCATCAAGAAGGCGCGCTTTCACCATCAGTACATGCCTGACACGATCACGTTCGAGCCCGGCGCACTGACGGACGAAGAGAAGCAGACGTTGCAGAAGTACGGCCACACGCTGCGCGAATCGCGCATGCCGGGCAACGCACAGATCGTGACGTGGGATTACAAGAGCGGCGAGGTGAAAGCCGTGTCAGACCCGCGCGGCGTCGGTGTTGGCGTCGTCTACTAGCGCTGACACTTCGGGCAAAAATACGTCGAGCGTTGCCCCTGCACGAAATGCTTGATCGGCGTGCGGCACACGCGGCACGGCTCGCGCGTGCGCTCGTAGACGTACAGCTTCTGCCGGAAATATCCCGGCGACCCCTCCGGATTCACGTAGTCGCGCAGCGTCGTGCCGCCGGCGCGGATCGCCGAGCGCAGCACGGCCTTGATCGATTTCACGAGCGCATCGAACTCCGCCCGCTTGATGCGCTTCGCTGAGCGACGCGGATTGATCCCGGCGCGAAACAGCGCTTCGCTTGCGTAGATATTGCCGACGCCCACGACGATCTGGCCATTCATGATGAGCTGCTTGATCGCGACGCTGCGTCCCGCGGCTGCACGCGCGAGGTACGCGCCATTGAATTCCTTCGAGAGCGGCTCCGGCGCGAGCGAGCGGAGCAACGGATGCTGCAGCGGATCTTCGCGAGTCCATAGCAAACTGCCGAACCGCCGCGGATCGTTGAAGCGCACGCACAGGCCGGAGTCGAGCACGATGTCGACGTGATCGTGCAGCGCTGGCGCGATCGAGCACGGCATCAGTCGCAGACTTCCCGACATTCCGAGGTGCAGGATCATCGTGCCGCGCTCGAGATCGAACAGCAGGTACTTCGCGCGGCGTCGCAACTCGCGTAGGCGCTGACCGGCGGCTTCCTCCGGCAGCTCGCGCGGCACGCGCCAGCGCAGCCGCGGCTCGCGCACCAGGATCGATTCGATGACTCGGCCGCGAACGGCCGGCTCGATGCCGCGCCGCGTCGTTTCGACTTCAGGAAGCTCGGGCATTCGGACCTTTAGCGAGACCGGCGGGTTGAAGATTGTGAGATCACCATCACAGTATCCATCACCGCTCCGCACCGCAGGTCACATCCCTTGAACGGAGCAGGGATTCGCTCATTTGAGGTCGAGGGGGTGCTCCGCTATAGTCCCGCGACCTCGATTTTCCTTAATACGAAAACGTGCGCGCCGGGGCGCCGTAGGTACCTACAGTGAACGTCGACTTTCTCTATGGTTTTCTGAATCTTAGCTTTTGGTCGTACGTCATCGTGACGTTCCTGATGGTGCAGTTCACCTTCATGGGCGTCACCCTCTACCTGCATCGCGATGCCACCCATCGCAGCCTCGATCTGCACCCGGCGTTGCGCCACGTTTTTCGCTTCTGGCTGTGGATGAGCTCGGGCATCGTCACCAAGGAATGGGTCGCCGTTCACCGCAAGCACCACGCCCGCTGCGAGACACAGGACGATCCGCACAGCCCCGTCATCTTCGGCCTCAAGAAAGTGCTGCTCGAGGGCGCCGAGCTGTACCAGGCGCAGGCGCGCAATCCGGAAACGACTGAGAAGTTCGGTCGCGGCACACCCGACGACTGGATGGAGCGCAACGTTTACTCGCGCTACCGCAACTACGGAATCGTCGCGCTGATCGTCGTCGACCTGCTGCTGTTCGGCGTGCCGGGCATCATCGTGTTGGCGGTGCAGCTGATGGCGAATCCCGTCATGGCTGCCGGCGTGATCAACGGCATCGGTCACTACTACGGCTATCGCAACTTCGAGTGCCCGGACGCCGCGCGCAACATCGTGCCGTGGGGCCTGCTGGTCGCCGGCGAAGAGCTGCACAACAACCACCACGCGTTCCCAAGCTCGGCGAAGTTCTCGATCTATCGCTGGGAGTTCGACATCGGCTGGCTGTACATCCGCGTGTTCCAGTTCTTCGGGCTCGCGAAGGTCATTCGTGTCGCGCCGGAGCCGGCGCATGTCGAGCCGCGCAAGCACATCGATCTGGAGACAGTGCGCGCCGTAATCGTCAATCGCATGCACGTGCTGCGTGCTTACACGCGTCACGTAACGCTGCCGGTGTTCCGCGATCAGTTGCGCATCGCTGGTGGCACGCTCAGTCGCCGCGTGCGCAAGCTGCTGGTGCGCGAGCCGGTGTTGCTCGACAACACTGCGCAATCGCGCCTGCGCGAAGTCCTCGCTTCGAATCAGGCGCTGCAGACAGTGCACGAATTCCGCGAGCGTCTGCGCCAGATGTGGAGCGGCGCGACCATGAGCAACGAGAAGCTGGTGCAGCACCTCAAGGACTGGATCGCCCAGGCAGAGGAGAGTCGCATCAAGGTGCTGCAGGATTTCGCCGCTACGCTGCGCGGCTACGCGATGCAACCCGCGTAAGGGAAAAAGACCCGGAAAGAAAAAGCCCGCCATTCGGCGGGCTTTTTTTATTTGATCTTCGTCTCTTTGTAGACGACGTGCTTGCGGACCTTCGGGTCGAATTTCTTGACCTCCATCTTGTCCGGATGGAGCCGCTTGTTCTTGGTCGTGGTGTAGAAGTGGCCGGTGTTCGCCGACGACAAGAGCTTGATCTTTTCACGCATGGCTAATCTCCTCGACCGCTCAGAGCTCGACGCCCTGGGCGCGCAGCTCGGCGACGACCTTCTCGATGCCCTTCTTCTCGATCGTGCGCAGGCCACGCGTCGAGACGCGCAGGCTCACGAAGCGACGCTCGCTCTCCAGCCAGAAGCGCTGCACGTGCAGGTTCGGCAGGAAGCGCCGGCGGCGCCGGTTGTTGGCGTGAGACACCGTGTTGCCGGTCATCGGCCGCTTGCCGGTGATCTGACAGACTCTGGACATGGCTGCGATCCCTAAAAAGAGTCGCGCTTTATACCAGCCAATGACTTGAGAGGGAAGGGGATTTACAGCAACCCCCGCTCGGCGAAGGACTCGCACACCCCGTCCCCAATGACCAGGTGGTCCAGCAGCCGGACGTCGATCAGCGCCAGGGCCTCCTTGAGCCTTTGGGTGACCATCTGGTCCGCCACGCTCGGCTCAGCCACGCCGGACGGGTGGTTGTGGGCCAGGATGACGGCGGCTGCATTGCGGGCCAAGGCCTGTTTGACCACTTCCCGGGCGTGGACGTTGGCCGAATCCAGGGTGCCGCGAAACAGCTCATCGAAAGCGATGACCCGACGCCGGTTGTCCAGCCACAAGCAGCAGAAGACCTCGTAGGAGAGGTCCCGCAGCCGCATCTGCAGGAATTCCCGCGTCGCCC
>DATENH010000069.1:0-58607 GCA_035275145.1 Steroidobacteraceae bacterium
TACCGACGCTGATGAAAATGGTCGAGGCCGGCAAGCTCGATATGAGCCTCGGCATCTTCAAGAGCATGGCTGGCATCCGTCGCGAGCCATTTTTCCGCTTCTCTCTGCTGGTTGCGCGCGCCGCTAAGGCCGACATGCCAGTTCGCGCGACGACGACGTGGTCGGCACTCAATGGTGAGACGCTGATCTCATTGTCGTCCGGCCATCCACATCAACAACTCATCGACAAGCACCTGGCGCAAGCCGGTGTGAAGGTGCAGATCGGATCCATCGTCAACCTGCTCGATACGCAGATCGCACTGGTCGAAGCAGAGGAGGGCAGCGCCATCATTCCGTCATTCGGCATGCCGGCGTGTCGCAATCGGAAGGTGGTCGTGAGTCAATTGATCAATCCGGTCGTGCGCTTCGACTTTCATCTCATCAGTAACCGGGCGAAAGCGTTGCCCCCTGGTGCGGCTGAGTTTCTTGCATTCCTGAAAAGCTACATTGCGACGTGGGCGGGACGCGCTGGCGTCCTGTGAAATCCCTGATCGCGGCTGTGCTCGAAACGCGAGTAGCCGGCTGGGCAACACCGTCCACGGTCCGGGGGATTTCGGTACCCAGCCGTTCCGGGGGACAATGCAGTCCGTCCAGTGAACGGCACTGCCGACTGTTGTCAGAAAACATAGCTGCATGAATCACCGGCAATCGACGCGGATCCGAAGTGAGAACCAAATGAACTGGCGCGGGCAAACTGCCCGCGCCAGTTGCTCGGGCGCCGTGCTCGCTCAGCTCTGAATCGTGATCCTTCTCGGCCGCGCCGCTTCCGGCACCGGCAGCGTTACCGTGAGCACACCATCGCGCATCGTCGCTTCGATCTCGTCAGGATTCGCACCCTGCGGCAGCGGCACGCTGCGATAGAAGCTTCCGTAGCTGCGCTCGACCAGCCGATAGCCTTGATCGTCGCCGCCTGCTTCGCGCTCCTCGCGTCGCTGACCCGAGATGATCAGCGCATCGTCCTCAACCTCGACCTGTACATCCTCCTTGCGCACGCCCGGTAGATCTGCGCGTACGACCACGGCGTCATTGCGTTGCTGCACGTCGATCCGCGGAGTCCAGAGCGTACGCGACTCCCAATCGTCGCCGCGTGAGCCCGCCTCCCCCAGCAGGGATCCAAAGCCGCGCTCGAAGAACGAATCCATGAGCTGGTCCATCTCGCGCGACATCTGCCGCATCACGGCAAAGGGATTTTGCGCAGCCGCAAGCCCGCGAGAGCCCTGTGTCGTAACGGCGCGATTCGTCCGTCCGCCGGATTCCTGCTGAACCACGCCGCGCCCCTGCTGGGTCTCCGATCCGCGTTCGCCGTTGGACGAGCCCTTGCGAGTTGCCGTTGTCTCGGTCTGAGTAGTCTGGGTCTCTGACATGGCTGTCTCTCCTCCATTTTTCGAACCAGTTACGGGCTCGCATATAGGGATGACGTTGGCGCCTTCAAGCCGTCTCACGCGGCACGATCAGTCGGCCCCCAGGATGTAGTCGCGCGTCCGCCAACTTCGGCGTCCCTGTCTGAAATATTCCGAAGATCCGTCCGTGCCGTGAGCACAGAGCTGGCCTTGAAATGCAGCTGCGGGTCCCTAGTTTTTCGCCGTCGATTCGCACTCATCGCAGAATGAGAGGACGCTATGGACACGATCGAGTACACCTCAACGGGCGTTACAGCTTTCGGTGCGCCCGTGCACTGGCATCTTCGAGTGCTGCCGCACGATGTGCAGCGGGGAATCATTCGCAGGTTGGCCCTGAGCGGTCTGCAAGAGGAGCAGATCGCCGCACGAACCGGCCTATCAGTTCAAAACGTGCAGCGCGCGATATCGGAAGACGACTGCCTTCGGCATTGGTCGACGCTCGCGGCAACCTATCCGTGGTCGCAGTTCGCGCCGAGCGGATCTTCAGCCAACTGATCGCTCGTGAGCGCACATGCGCACCGTAGTGGACATTCTTCTGGCCGAGGATTCGGATGATGATGCCGTGCTAGCGCTCCGGGCACTGCGACGTGCGGCTCCCGAACTGCGCGTGCTACGTGTGAAGGATGGCGACCAGGCGTTGCAGTTCTTGTTCGAGACCGACGGGTTCGTGGGTCGTGCTGGAGGTATGCCTCGGCTCGTCCTGCTCGACTTGCAGATGCCGAGAACCGACGGGCTGCAAACGTTAGAGGCGATACGCGAGCATCCCGCCACACGCGAGCTACCGGTAGTGCTGATGAGCTCAACCAGCAATCCCCTCATGGTGGAGCGTGCGCATCAGCTCGGGGCGAACGAGTACTGCATCAAACCCGTCGATGCCGATGGCTACTGTGGCGAGATTGCGAGAATTCTTGAGCGATGGCTCGCTGTCCCGGAAACACCGCGCGTGCAAGGTAGGTAATGGGTGAGCGGTGTACGCACGGAATGTTCCGCGATCGCGCATCCAGTGGACTTCACGCCAAGTGAGCGAGCAAGCATGACGTTGCTGGCAGGCGGGAATCGTCGGCTCTGTTAATTCACAGGAATGTCGCTGCAATCATCTGAAATAACTTTCATGAATCGAGTGCATTATCTTGAGTCTTAATAGAAAAATATCCGTGGCCCCCATGATGGACTGGAGCGACTGAGCGAGAAGCGCCAGCGAGGTCAAGTAGTTACCCGGCCCCAAAATCGCTTGTCCCCATTCTGTCTCCACGCTTCGCAATATTTCGCAGCGGCGGCTTGCGATCCGTTGCTGTCACGACGCTCGTACGGTGCAGCCGTATGCGACAGTTTGCGACAAATGCGTTGCGAACCGACGCCGCTGTCGCGCCAGTCGCATGGGCTCGGCTCTGACGGTCGACCGACTTCCTAGATCAGCTTCTCGAACAAACGCTCCAGCTGTTCGGGATCAATCGGTTTGGTCAGGTGATGATCAAAGCCCGCCGCGAGAGCTCGACCCTTATCGGACTCCTGACCCCAGCCCGTGACCGCAATCAACGTGACGTCACTTCCCCATGCCTCGTGGCGGATGCGCTCGGCGACCGTGTAGCCACTCAAATCGGGCATGCCAATATCCAATACAGCGATTTCGGGCCGAATGCGTTTGGCAACCTCCAAGGCCTCGGCGCCGCTGTGTGCCAGATGTACTTCATGGCCTGAGTGTGTGAGCAGCATGCCGAGCGTCGTGGCACTGTCGCGATTGTCATCCGCGACCAGGATGCGTCGCGGCTTGCTGGGGCTGATGACGTTGTCGGACTGATTCGAATCCGGCACTTCTTCCACGATGAGCGATCGTGGCAGGCGGATCATGAATTCACTGCCCTTGTCGCGACCCGCGCTGCGCGCCTGCAGCCGTCCGCCGTGCAGCTCGACCAATCCCTTCGCCAGTGCGAGGCCGATGCCTAACCCGCCCTCTGAGCGGCCGATCTCCGAATCGACCCGCGTAAACATATCGAATACCTTTGCGATTGCTTCGGCACTGAGTCCAACGCCCGTATCGCGCACGAAGATCACCAGATGCGGCCCCTCAAACCGGGTTCCCACGTGAATGAGCCCACCTTTGGGTGTGTATTTGGCGGCATTGGTCAGCAGGTTGGTGATGACCTGGGTAATCCGGACCGGATCTACTTCCAGTCGCAGCGGTGTCGTCGGACCTTCCCGACGCAACGTATGCTGTTTCGCGTCGACCATCGCTTGAACTGATTCGACCGCCTCATCAATCAGGACCTGGAGATCGGCATACTTCTTCTTGAGAAGAAAGGATCCGCGCGTGATCCGGGACACGTCGAGCAGGTCATCGAGCAGCGAGCTCAAATGAAGCACCTGTCGGCTGATGATCGCTTGCGCCTGCTTGAGCTCCTTCGGGCCAAGTTTTGGCGATTGCAACAGCTGCGCTGCGATCCGTATGGGAGCCAGCGGGTTGCGTAACTCGTGCGACAAAGTGGCCAGAAAGACATCCTTCCGAACATCTGCTGCGACGAGCGCCGCCTCGGCTTGCACGATTCCGGTGACGTCGACGAAGGTGACCAACACACCGCTCACGGTGCTGTCGGGCTCGCGATAAGGCAGGATGCGCATGACGTAGTGGGCTGAACTGTCCTCCCGCACGACTCGGCGTTCGAGCGGTTCCAAGGTCGACAGCACGAAAGCCACATCCTCGCGCAAACTCGAATACTTCAAGTGACTGACGATATCTGTTAACGAGCGGCCCTCGTCGCTCGGAATGAGTTTGTAGATGGTCGCGATGGCGGGCGTGAAATTACGAACGATCAGATGGCGATCGAGGAAAACCGTGGCGATCTGAGTGCTGTCGAACAAGTTGCGAAGGTCGCTGTTGGCCTGATCGAGCTCGTCGATCTTCTCAGTCAGTCGGAGGTTTACGGTGTGCAATTCTTCATTGAGCGACTGCAGTTCTTCCTTGGAGGTCTCCAGCTCCTCATTCGTCGACTGCATTTCCTCGTTGACGGAGTGAAGTTCTTCATTCGTGCTGCGAAGCTCTTCGAGGGCGGTTTGATTTTCTTCGCGGAGCGACCCTAGCTCTTCGCACGCACTGAGTAGAGCCGCTTGCAGCTGCGCCAGAGTTTCCGCGCTCAGTGGAATCGCGCCCAACAAGTGCTCGAAACGCGAGATGGCTGGCTCAAAATTGGCGCTGGCCAGTTGTTCTTCGGCGCGGGTGGACGCACCACCGTGTCGGTGTGAGGTGCTGCGAACCGGCTCTTTCATCTGGCCCGCGGTGAGCTGGGCCTGGTGGGCTGATTGCCCTCGTTGCCAGCTGAGTTCGAGGGGAGGACTGCGCCCTGGGCGTCTGACAAAAATCCGAGCTGTCTTATCCAGAGTCTCGAATAAACTGCCATGCTGCGCGACTGACTCCGATCCGCCCAGCAGCAGCACGCCTGCGGGAATCAGTGCGTAATGGAACAGCGGGATCACGCGCGCCTGCAATTCCGGATTCATATAGATGAGTAAATTGCGGCAAGAGACCAAGCTCATCATGGAAAACGGAGGATCACGGACGAGATTGTGCACGGAGAAGGTGCATAGAGCGCGGGCCTCTTTAGTCACGCACCAGGTACCGTTCTCGAACTTGAAGAAGCGCTCCCGTCGCCCTGGCGACAAACCCTCGATCAACGTCTGCGGATAGCGGCCGGCGCGTGCTGTTGCGATCGCTGACTCGTCAATGTCGGTGGCGAATATCTGCACTTTGGGAAGTGCAGACAACTTGTCCATGTGCTCGAGCACCAGGATCGCAAGGGAATAGGCTTCTTCGCCCGTGGCGCAGCCCGGCACCCACAGACGTACCGTTCCATCCGCCCCTTTACCCTCGAACAACCGCGGAATCACCTTGTCGGCGAGCACTGCGAAGGTTTCTTGATCACGGAAAAAGCTGGTGACACGGATCAGCAAATCACGAAATAGCTGCGTCACCTCATCCGTGCTCGCTTTGAGTTTTGCAATGTATGCATCGACGCTTGCGACGTTGGCGACTTGCATGCGTCGGGCGACCCGCCGCATGAACGTCTGACTGCGATAGCTGCTGAAGTCGTGGCCGAGCTGCATGCGCAGAATGGTGCAGATCTCGAGTCGTGCGGAATCGACGTCGCTGCCGTCAGCGCGGCTTCGCTCCTCATTCTCCGGCGCTCTTTTCAGGCGCATGAGATGGGACGCTATCTCCTCCGCCGGCGACACCAGATCGATTGCTCCAGTCGCGATCGCGCCGGCGGGCATTTCTCCATACTGAGGTGTGGTCCCGTTGCTACCCTGCGCGATTGTCAGTCCACCGCATTCCTTGATGGCTTTGACGCCGAGCGCCCCATCGCTGCCGGTGCCGGACAGCACGATGCCGACGGCTAGTTCCCGCAACTCGGCTCCGAGGGAGTCGAACAATGCATCGATCGGGCGAAAGATCTGATCGCTGCCCTCCGGCGCCGTCGATACCTGCAGATGCCCATCGGCCAAGGTAACGACGGCGTGCGGCGGCGGGACGTACACGCGATTGCACTCGATCCGCGTTCCATCGGCACCCTCGACGACGGGCATCGACGTCCAACGACTCAGGATTTCTGTCAGCAGACTCTTGCGATCAGCCGGAAGATGCAAAATCACGATGAACGCCATGCCGCAGTTGGCGGGCATGCGGTGGAAAAACTGACGAAAGGCGTCGATGCCGCCTGCGGAGGCGCCAATCCCCACGATGGGAAATGCTGAGGTTGACACTTACGATTCCTGTATTGGACTTCTTAGGATGAACGCAGAGTCGCGTTGGATTGTTTGCCTGGGCATTATGCTGGCCAATCCATAAGTGCGAGCGATCTCCGTCGCCTCGATGTTGACGGTACTTACCTCACTTGTATCGCGCGTGCGACCCACATTGGGCCAGAGCGGCAAGTCTGGGACATTGAGTTGCGTCGGCAGGACGGCAAAGTATTCTGCATGTCCACGCTGACTATGGCGCTAGTCGCGCCGTCCATCGGCGACGACAACCCCGCGGATAGTTATGCGTTTCTACGATGGCAGCAGTGCGTTTGACTGGACCGACAATCGGAAAAGAATGTGCCTACGATGAAAGACTTAGATCGACGTTGCTGCATTGCGCCCATGATGGACTGGAGCGACAAAGGCGACTTCAGCTGACTCGTCAACAAGTTACGCTGCGCTGAAAGGGCGTGTCACAGTTTTGTCGCAGCTGCTAGAAGAGTTTTGACTCGCGGCGCGTTCATGAGCAGAGCGGTTGACGCGATGAGGAAGAGAGCGGAGCGACATGAGCGGCTGCGGCTTCCACTGCCGCTACACATCGAGCCACTACGCGACGGTTTGCCACTTTCTGCAACGGACGAATTCGCCTGCGAGTAGCAGCGTAGTTGGGCGGACGCTGCGTCGGCCGCTAACGTCTTCCTCATTCCGGTCGCTAGGAATTTGTTGCGCGAACGGTCGGTGATATGCATCCGGAGGTATCAAGTAGCCGGTGCCTCGGCCAGGTGGGTGCGGAAGAACCGGGTCACGTTCGCGACGGCGTTGTCGATCTGCCCCTGAGAGTCGTAGTAGTCGTAGTGCATTCCGTCAGCCCACACGAGTTCCTTCTTCCCCTGAACCTCTGAATAGAGCTTCTTGGCTTCGTCAGGGAAGGCACACCCATCCGAGTGAACGACCATGGTCGGAGTCGGGATGGCGGACGCCTTGCTGAGGGGGTCGAACTCTAGGAACTGCTCCAAGCCCATGAGGGCCGACTCGTTCCGGTATTCGGGAACATTGCCCCGCGCCTTGTTCAGGTAATAGTCGTAGGAACCAGCCGAACCGTAGTTCACCGCGGACTGATCGACTTCGCTGTAGGCGGGGACGAAGTCCACCTTGCCGGTCTCCTCGTACTTGCGGCGAGAGTCGGCGGCTGCTTTTTTCCTCCGAGCGACCCCCTCTACGCCGTACATCTTGCTGAAGAGCGCAGGACCAGGCAGGAACGCGGCGATGGTCGCCAACGCTTTGATACGCGGTTCAATGGCAGCCAGGTAGACCGCATTCCCGGCTGAGGTGCAGAGGCCCACCATGCCAACGGCCTGCACGTACGGCAGCCCAGTAAGGTAGGACACTGCAGCTCGGAGATCGCGCAGCTTCTCGGCGGGCGACTCGAGCTGCCGAGGCTCCCCCGCGCTCTCGCCATAGTGGCCGTAGTCGAAGGCGAGTGCGAGGAAGCCCTGGTCCGCGAACTTCTGCGCGTAGGTTCCCGCCATTTGCTCTTTGACCGAGGTGAATGAGCCTTCGACGATCACGGCGTTGTAGTGGCCGTTCTCATTGAAATTTTCTGGGGTGAACAGGTTGCCCACGAGTGTCAGACCCTGACGGTCGAAGTCGATCTTGCGCTTCATCTGGTTCTCCTACTGTTTGCGAGATGTGCCGTCGTTATCGTGACGGGCACCGACCTCTTCCGGATACTTGACTTGATGCATGTACATGCATACGGTGATGCATGGCTGTGCGTCTTCAGTGCTATTGCGCATCCCTGCGTAGGGCAACGCGGGTAATTTCCCAGAAGTACGATGCAGCATTGGCGGCAGCAGACCTTACGGTCACGCACTTCACACTCCTGATGGCGCTCCAAGAGAATCCTGGGGCGCGGGCGAACGATCTGGTCGACATCCTGGCGATGGACCAGACCACGCTCTCGCGGACGTTCTCCTTGATGGAGCGTGACGGTCTTATCGCCCGACACGACGGTGACGATCGCCGCGCGGTCCATTGGAAGCTCACCAACTCGGGCCGTGCACGGCTTAAGCGCGCCGAGCCACATTGGAAAGCAGCGCAGGAGAGTGTCAAGCGCTTGCTGGGCGAGCAAGATGTTCGGCGACTGACCGACTCTGCGTTTCGACTCTCTGAGAAGCTGAAAACCTAAAATTCCCGCAGACGCGACGAGCTCGCTCACGGAAGGCCGCAGGAGTGCAGCCGAAGGCCCGGCGGAACGCAGTCGTGAAGTGACTGTGGTTAGCGAAATCGAGCTCAAGCGCCAGCTGTGAGAAGTCCCCCTGATACCCGGGCAGGAGCCGGACCGCGTGCTCCAATCGCTGCCGTAGCGCATACCGATAGAGCGGTATGCCTTCGACCTGCCGAAAGACCTCTGTCACGTATACGGGCGACACATCGAGTGCCCGTCCCACGTCCGTCAAACGAATGCGCATCCCCGGAAGGCCCGAGATATAGCGCTTCGCGTTCGCCACCAGTTCCTGCTGCGTGGCGCTTCCGCGCTGAGGCGTACTCTCTTTTTCTCCCGCCATGATGCGCGTCACCCAAGCGGGGCATTGTTCACCATCGGAAATGTTCGACAGCGAGTAGTCGAAGAGCGAGTCCGCGCCGGTCATGGCTTCTCTCCGGGTTGACCTTGGACTAGGTCACGAGGCAGGCAGCATAGTAAATGCATATGCATATAAAGTCAAAGTCTCGCGATTCCGAAGATTTTGAAAGCGGTTCGCTGCTCACGCGACGTACCGTGCGATCGACCCTGAGGCCAACCACTTCATTTAGGAGCGATCCACATGAACACCGTTCGCGTAGCGATCCGCTCGCCTTTCGTTGCGTTTCTCGGTCTGCTGCCCTTCGTGCTGGCAGCATGCGGCAAGGCTGCTTCTTCAACAGACCCGCGAACGCAGGTTCCGCTGGTTCGAGCAGGCGTCGTCGAGCGCGCCGTCCATCCGGAGCGCTCGTTTACGGGAATCGTCGCAGCTCGCGTTGAGAGTGATCTCGGGTTCCGCGTTCCAGGAAAAGTCCTGGAACGCTTGGTCGATACCGGGCAAGCGGTGAAGCGCGGCCAGCCGCTCATGCGCATCGATCCCACGGACCTCAGGCTCGCGATGCGCGCGCACGAGGAGGCTGTTACTGCTGCCCGCGCGCGTGCGCGCCAAACTGCGGACGACGAAGTCCGGTACCGGAATCTCGTTGCCCTACGCGCGGTGTCGGCTTCGGAATATGACCAGGCGAGGGCAGCCGCCGAATCGGCGAGCGCAGATCTCAACGCGGCCGAGGCCCGGGCTGACGTCGCCCGCAACGAAACTCGCTATGCCGTCTTGTTAGCCGATGCGGAGGGCGTGGTGGTTGAGACCCTGGCAGAGCCCGGCCAGGTGGTCGCCGCCGGTCAGGCGGTCGTGCGTGTTGCGCATGCCGGGCGCAGAGAAGCGAGGATCGAGCTACCCGAAACGCTGCGACCGTTAGTTGGATCAAGTGCCCGGGCAACTCTATATGGAAGCGGGCTGACGGGCGCCGCGACGCTTCGGCAGTTGTCGGATGCCGCCAATCGTCAGACTCGAACGTTTGAGGCCCGCTACGTGCTGCAGGATCGTCTGGCAGATGCACCGCTGGGCTCGACTATTTCCATCCAGATCCCTGTCACCCCGATCGTGCAGGGCCCATCCTCCGGGTCGGTCCAGGTGCCCATCGGTGCGGTCTTCGACCCGGGCACCGGCCCCGGCGTGTGGGTAGTCGAAGGTGCAGTGCCTCGCGTCACCTGGCGTGCCGTGCAACTCGCAGGCCTCAGCGACGAAGCTGCTTCGATCGTCGGCAACCTCAAGGCGGGTGATCGTGTAGTCACGCTTGGTGCGCATCTGCTGCATGAAGGTGAGCCCGTGCGAGTCGCTGGAAGCCACGTCGCCACACCAAGCGAGGCCAGCAATCGCGTGGCACGTCAATGAGCAGCTTCAATCTTTCCGCACTCGCAGTACGCGAACGCTCCGTCACGCTGTTCCTGCTCATCGCGATCTCCATCGCGGGCATCGTGGCGTTCCTGATGCTGGGCCGGGCGGAAGATCCGTCATTCACCATCAAGCAGATGACCGTCGTCACGGTCTGGCCGGGTGCTACGGCAAAGGAAATGGAAGAGCTGGTCGCCGAAAGATTGGAGAAGCGGATGCAGGAGCTCCGTTGGTATGACCGCACCGAGACCTTTACACGACCAGGACTCGCGTTCAGTACGGTCGTGTTGCTTGACAGCACGCCGCCGGCGGATGTCCCCGAGCAGTTCTACCAGGCGCGGAAAAAAATCGGTGACGAGGCGGTCAACCTCCCACGTGGCGTGATCGGCCCGATGGTGAACGACGAATATTCCGATGTGACGTTCGCGCTCTACGCGTTGAAGGCGAAGGGGGAGCCTCACCGATCCCTGGTTCGCGACGCCGAGGTCATGCGCCAACGAATGCTTCACGTGCCAGGCGTCAAGAAGGTGAACATCATTGGCGAGCAGGCGGAGCGCATCTTCGTCGAGTTCTCCTACGACCGGCTCGCAACGCTTGGCATATCTCCTCAAGATCTCTTCGCCGCGCTCAACAGCCGCAACGTCATGACCCCGGCGGGATCCATCGAAGCGAAGGGCCCGCAAGTCTTCATCCGGCTGGACGGCGCCATCGACGATCTACAGACCATCCGCGATACCGCGATCGCCGCACAAGGCCGCACGCTGAAGCTATCCGACATCGCAGACGTGAAACGCGGGTACGAGGATCCGGCGACATTCCTCATCCGCAACAACGGAGAGCCGACGCTCTTGCTCGGCGTAGTGATGCGAGAGGGGTGGAATGGCCTCGACCTCGGCAAAGCGCTGGACGTGGCCGTCGGAGCGATTAACGCGGACATGCCTCTCGGCATGAGCCTGTCGAAGGTCACGGATCAGGCGGTGAACATTCGGGAGGCCGTGAACGAGTTCATGCTCAAGTTCTTTGCCGCGCTCGGCGTGGTGATGCTCGTGAGCTTTTTGAGCATGGGATGGCGCGTCGGCATCGTTGTAGCGGCGGCGGTTCCTCTGACGCTGGCGGCGGTATTCGTCATCATGGCGGCGACTGGCAAAGACTTCGACCGCATTACGCTCGGGTGACTGATACTCGCCCTCGGGCTGCTGGTCGATGATGCGATCATCGCCATCGAGATGATGGTCGTGAAGATGGAGGAGGGCTACGACCGCATCAAAGCGGCGGCCTACGCGTGGAGTCATACCGCCGCGCCCATGCTCGCTGGCACTCTGGTGACGGCCATCGGCTTCATGCCGAACGGTTTCGCCAAGTCGACTGCCGGTGAGTACACGAGCAACATGTTCTGGATCGTCGGCATTGCGCTGATCGCATCCTGGATCGTCGCCGTCGTGTTTACTCCCTATCTTGGCGTGAAGCTCCTCCCGAACATCCAGAGAATCGAGGGCGGACATCAGGCGATCTACAACACACCGCGCTACAACCGCTTCCGGCAGCTCCTGGGTGTTGTGATTCGCCGTAAATGGCTGGTCATGGGAAGCGTGGTCGCAGCGTTCTTCGTGGCCGCGTTGGGCCTGGGTCTGGTGAAGAAGCAGTTCTTTCCGACTTCCGATCGCCCGGAGGTGCTGGTCGAAGTTCAAATGCCGTACGGCACGTCGATCGAGCAGACGAGCGCCGCGAGCGTGAAGGTCGAGAGTTGGTTGCGCAAGCAGCCCGAAGCCAGGATCGTTACCGCCTACGTCGGACAGGGTGCGCCACGCTTCTACCTCGCCATGGCGCCGGAGCTACCTGATCCTTCGTTCGCGAAGGTTGTCGTGTTGACGCCGAACGAAGCGGCGCGCGAGTCGCTGAAGCTTCGATTGCGACAGGCAGTCGCCAATGGCCTGGCGCCGGAGGCCCGCGTGCGCGTAACGCAGCTGGTATTCGGTCCATATTCGCCGTACCCGGTGGCGTTCCGCGTCACGGGACCCGACCCCAATACGCTTCGTGACATTGCGGCCCGCGTACGCGCTGTTATGCAGGCCAGCCCTCTCATGAGGACAACCAATACCGATTGGGGCGAGCGCGTGCCGACCCTTCGTTTTTCGCTGGATCAGGATCGGCTCCAGAGCATTGGTTTGACCTCGAGCGATGTGGCCCAACAGCTTCAGTTCTTGTTGAGCGGCATTCCGATCACCGATGTTCGTGAAGACATCCGTTCGGTGCAGGTCGTGGCGCGTTCTGCCGGCAACGCACGTCTCGATCCCAGCAAGATGGCTGATTTCACGCTGGTCGGAAGCACTGGCCAACGGATTCCGCTGTCCCAGATCGGGACAGTGGGCATCCGCATGGAGGACCCGATCCTGCGTCGTCGCGACCGCACGCCCACGATGACGGTGCGCGGTGACATTGCCGAAGGTTTGCAGCCGCCCGATGTCTCCACTGCAGTGTTGAAAGAGCTTCAACCCATCATCGCGAAACTGCCGGCGGGTTACCGCATCGAGGAGGGCGGTTCGATCGAGGAATCCGGCAAGGCCAATCGCGCGTTGGTGCCGCTGTTCCCCATCATGATCGCCCTCACGCTCATCACCATCATCCTGCAGGTCCGCTCGATGTCGCTGATGACGATGGTGTTCGCCACCGCACCGCTCGGCCTCATCGGCGTGATTCCCACCTTGCTGCTCTTCCGGCAGCCCTTCGGCATCAACGCGCTCGTTGGGCTGGTCGCACTCTCCGGAATCCTGATGCGCAACACGCTCATCTTGATCGGTCAGATCCGTCACAACGAGAAGGAAGGCATGGCGCCGTTCGATGCCGTGATCGAAGCCACCGTGCAACGCTCCCGTCCGGTCATCCTGACGGCGCTCGCCGCCATGCTCGCGTTCATTCCTCTGACTCATTCCGTTTTCTGGGGAACGCTGGCGTACACCTTGATCGGTGGAACCTTCGGCGGGACGGTGCTCACGCTCGTGTTCCTGCCGGCGTTGTATGCCATTTGGTTCAAGATCAAACCGGCACAGGACGAGCCAGCCGCTGCTGCAATTCCAACGCAGCCCGTCACAGCCTAGCGAACGGCCCAGGGTGGAGATCGACATGGACATCGGTATCGTCGGTTCGGGTCACATCGGAAGAACGCTTGCGCGTCGTCTAGCCGAACTCGGGCACCGAGTGTCGATTGCAAATTCGCGCGGCCCTGCTTCTCTCGTCGCACTCGCCGCTGACATCGGCGCGACCGCGGCAACGGTGAAGCAGGCAGCTCGCGCACGGGGCATCGTCATCCTCGCCGTACCCGAGAAGTCGGTATGGCAACTGTCCCGCGACATCTTCGCCATCACCTCGGCTGTCGTTGTCGACGCAGGGAACTATTACCCTTCCAGAGACAGTCGCATCCCAGAGATCGAGCGCGGCCTTCCGGAAAGCGCCTAGGTATCTCGGTTGCTCGGGCGTCCCGTGATCAAGGCATTCAACAACATTCTTGCCGAGAGCTTGGCGACACGCGGCGTTCCAGCCGGCACTCCAGGCCGGATCTGCCTCTCAGTCGCCGGAGACGTCGTATCTGAGAAAACAAAGGTGCTTCGCCTGATTGACGCGCTTGGCTTCGACGGCATCGACGCCGGCACGCTCGCCGACTCCTGGCGACAGCAGCCCGGCACGCCGGCGTACTGCCGGGACTTAGATGTCAACGGACTCACAGCGGCGTTCGCGAAGGCGGACGCTGCGCAACTCGCGGCCTATCGCGCGCAAGCAGACGACGCTGCACGCGCGTACTTCGTCGCAGACGCAAAGGACCGACCGCCTCCCGATCGTGCACAGACGACATAGAGGATGTTCTCGAACATGACGACCGATACGATCGCGGTGATCGCAGTGGCGAGCTTCGTTGCGCCGGTGCTGATTTCTTACGTAGTCGAAGCGCTCCGCCGCCGCCCGACAGCTGCCGCCCGCGCTCCGTGGGGCCCTGGCGTCTCCATCGACTACGCGAATATCGGTGGCGTACGGGTGAGATACCTGAAAACGGGGCACGGCCCCAACCTCGTGCTGCTCCATACACTGCGCACGCAGGTCGATATCTTCGGGAAAATCATTCCCAAGCTGGCAGAGCAATTCACTGTCTATGCCTGCGACTATCCGGGTCACGGCTGGTCCGATATCCCGCATGCCAAATACGCGCCGGAGGATTTCTATCAATGGATCGAGGCATTCCTGGAGACGGTCGATATCGATGAGGCATGCGTAGTCGGCCTGTCGATCGGTGGCACGATCGCACTCGTTCTCGCCGCGCGCCAGAATCCGCGGGTCACAAGCGTGATTGCGGTCAATCCGTATGACTATCCGCCGGCTGGCGGCATTCGCGGCAGCTCACTGGTCGCGCGGCTCATTCTGGGGCCCGCCGGAGTACCGATACTGGGCGCAACCTTGATGCGGTTGCGGAACCGATTCGTCTCCGACGCCATCATGACCGGCGGCGTCGCCTCCGCCGACGCGATGTCGCCGGAGCTCAGAGCAGAGCTCTACGAAGTTGGCGAACGCCGTGGCCACTACCAAGCATTTCTGAGTCTGCTCGCTCACGAGCGACGATGGTCCGAAGCGCGAAGCCTCTACCCGCAGATCAGAGTTCCGACGCTCCTCATATACGGCGAGCAGGACTGGGCGCCGGGGGCGGAGCGCGAGCGAACCGGCGGGCTGATCCCTGGCGTCGTGGTGAAGACGGTCGCAGAGGGCAGCCACTTCCTCTCGCTGGACCGCCCCACAGAGCTGACCGACCTGATCGTTCGATTTGTCGCACGCACGCCCGTCCCAGGCCGCGCGCGACGCTGAGACAGTTCGCGTGGCAACCCGACGGTTGGGCTGCTTGCCGCTATTTGCGGACCGCTCTTCGCCTACTGCTCGAGCGACGTCGCGATGGCGGATTGTGTGCGAGTGCCGCGAACATGTGGCCGAGCAAGTTCGAAACTTTCGGCGCCAAGTGCTCGGGATTCAGATTCTTGTACGGCAACGCTCCGTCGATCCAGAGCGTTGCGAGCCCGTGAACAGCCGACCAGGCGGTGAGGACGAGCGGCTGCAGATCGCCGGCCGGCGCAACCCCCGATCGCTGACAATCCTCGATTGCCTCCCACAGCAGCTGAAATGCACGCGGCTTTGCTTGGACGAGCTCGCCGATCAGGTCGCCGCGAAACATGACGCGAAAATGGCCCCGATGGGCTGTCGCAAAACTCACGTAAGCGCGACCCAGGGCGGCTAAGCGAGACGTTGCGTCGTCAGGCGCCGCGTCACGCTCACGGATCATGGCCTCCTCGAGGTAGCCGAACCCTTCCTCCGCAATGGCTGCGAACAGCGCTTCACGTTGAGCGAAGTGATGGTACGGAGCGCCGGAGGAGACGCCGGCCCGAATCGCCAGCTCCCGCAGATTGAGCGCTTCGACGCCATGTTTGTCGATCACGGCGATGCTTACATCGAGCAGCGTTCGCCTGAGGTCGCCATGATGGTAGCCACTTTTCTTCTTCAGTCGCATCGCGCCATTCTCCGGCCGCCTCGTCAACGCAGCAAGCGCCACTTTGCAGCACAGCGGCGGCAGTCACGCCGACTTTGGGCACCGGTAGCCCTTGCACCCCCGACGCTGCGCTTGATTACGCCGCCCACGACGGTTGATTCCAATTCAATCTAAGCAGTGCTTATTTGGATCTTGGATTTCACATCTGAGCAGTGCTTAGATATGGCCACTCAACAGGAGAACTGCCATGAAACGCTATCTACTTCTGATGCCCATGATACTTGCCACATCCGCAGCAATCGCCGACACGCAAGCCACCGCGCCTTCAAGTCGAGCAGATGCACAGGCGCAGGCGGCGGCGCTGCTCAGTCGCCCTCACACGTCCGCAGGGGTGAAAGCTGATGAGGTGCACTTGCCAGCGCCATCTCCCGTATCGACGACGGCAGATGCACAGGCGCAGGCGGCGGCACTGCTCAGCGGCGTTCGTCCTGCAAGTCAGGTGCGCGCGTACCCTCGGGTCGTCGAGCAGCGACCAGCACTGGACGCGCAAGCGCGGGCAGCAGCGTTGCTGGCCGGTTCTTGATCCTTCACCCACGCGCACGATCAGGCGGAAAGGAAACGCCTTTTGCCAGCACATACCTCAAGCCGCGCGGCGGCGTCCTGCGATGCCGCCGCCACGCAGCTCGAATCGGCCGAGAGATTTGCGGAGCGATCGATCGGCTGCGGGCTCAACACCGCTGGTACGAGCGCTTCTTGTACCAATTTTGTACCAGCTGACATCGCCATTTGGGTGCACACTTGAGTTGAAAGCCGGAGCGGCGTCAGGGAAATCGCAGCGGATCCAAGGACTTCAGATCACACGTGCTTCGCGGCAATGCCGATGCGTGCAGTCTAGACACTGCCGACACACCTCGAAAATAATAGTCAGATGAATGAGTTAGATCGCCGCGTCAGCGTGGCGCCCATGATGGATTACACGGATCGGCACTGCCGCTATTTCCTGCGGCTGCTGAGTCCGAGCGCGCTGCTGTACACGGAAATGATCACCGCCGCGGCGATCGTGCGCGGCAACGATCCGCAGCGGCTGTTGGCATTTCATCCCGCGGAGCATGCGGTCGCCTTGCAACTCGGCGGTAGCAATCCGGACGAGCTTGCACAGGCGGCGCGCATCGGTGCTCAGTTCGGTTACGACGAGATCAATCTCAACTGCGGCTGCCCGAGCGATCGCGTGCAGAGCGGACGGTTCGGCGCGTGTCTGATGGCCGAGCCGTCGCTGGTTGCGGAGTGCGTCGGTGCGATGCGCTCGGCGGTTGAAGTGCCAGTCACTGTGAAGTGTCGCATCGGGATCGAGCCGATGCCGCACACGGCGACGGACACCTACGAGTTTCTGCTGCGCTTCGTCGATTCGGTTGCGCGCAGTGGCTGCTCGGTGTTAGTCGTGCACGCGCGCCAGGCGATCCTCAGCGGCCTCAGCCCGAAAGAGAATCGCGAGATCCCGCCGCTGCAGTACGATGTCGTGCGACAGCTGCGCGCCGATTTTCCGACGCTCACGTTCGTCGTGAACGGCGGGCTGCGCACACTCGAAGATGCGCTCGAGCATCTGCAGGTGTTCGATGGCGTCATGATCGGGCGTGAGGCGTATCAGAATCCTTATCTGCTTGCGCTGCTGCATCGAGCGGTCGTCGATCCGCTGTGGTCGCTGCCGTCGCGCGAAGAGATCGTCGAGCGTTACGTCCCGTACGTACAGGATCGGTTGGCGGAAGGTCATCGCTTACGCGCGATGGTTCGTCACGTGCAGGGCTTGTATGCCGGCCTGCCGCGTGTGCGCTCGTGGCGGAGATTCCTCTCGGAAGGTGCGGCCGCACCCGACGCGCGCGCCGACCTGCTCATCGACGCCCTGAGGATCGTGCGCGCAGCGGCGTAATTTTCCGCCGCCGGCGGCAAAATCGGGTCTCCGCCTCCGCATAATAAAGTGAATGGGCGGCACCAGAGACGAAACCGAGACGCGGCGTGCAAGCGCTGAACAGGTCCGTGCGCACATCTCGAGCCTGACGCGCGAGCAGTTTCAGGACCTGACCCGGCGCCTCGTGCTCTACGCCGCGCGGCTGCTGCGAGCGGCCAGCCTCGATCATCACGCGTACGAGATCGTGACTGGCGCTATTGATCTCGCACTGGATGGCACCCGAGCATGGGATCCCGCGGCTTGTCCCTTCGAGAACTTCCTGTTCGGCGTGGTGCGCTCGCGGGCCAGCGCGCTGTGCCACTCGACAGCTTCGAGGCTGATCAGGATCGCGGCCCAGCTGCCGCAAGCGCAGGACGAGCCTGCCGACATTCTGGAGCGGGTCGCCGACGAGAGTCTCCGCGCGCGCATCGCATTGACGGTGGAGCAGGAGCAGGAAATCGAACGCTTGATTGCGAACGTGGCGAGGATCGACAGCGACCTGGCCCGGATCCTGGTGCTCGCGATCCACGAGGACATGTCCAACGCCGAAATCGCCAAGGAGTTGAATGTGCCGGTGCGCGTGGTGGAGAACGGCAAGAAGCGACTGCACCGCGCCGTGAAGAAGTTGAGGAGTGCGTAGCGCCATGTTCCGAGAGCCGCCTTGCTGGAATCCGGATGCGACGTCGGCCACTGTGCTGATGGAATACCTGCAGCGCGCTTCACCGCAGTACGTCGCTGCCGAGCTCGACAAGCTCGGTCTGCTGCGTGCCGCCGACGAGGCAGTCGACGCGGTGCTCGAAGAGATCGCGCTCGAAGCGAGCGAGCGGCACAAGTTGCAGACTGCTTCGTTGCGTGCCCGCAAGCTTGCGGCGATGGTCGCGTTGGCCATGTGCGCGATGATCGTGATCATTGCGCAGACGCGGTATGGCAGCGCGCTGCACTTGATCGAGGACGACGGCAGTCAGTTCATGCAGCTCGCCGGACCGACGCCCGAGTGGTGATGCGGGCGACTGCCGATGAACTGGCGCATCAAGCCCCTGGCGGATCTGTTCGCCGCCGCTGAGCGCACGCCGCTCGGACGCTCGCTCGGCGCCTTTCAGTTGATCATGCTGGGAGTCAGCGCCGTCATCGGCACCGGCATTTTCGTATTGTCGGCCGAGGCTGCGCAGAAGGCCGGTCCGGGCATGATGGTGTCGTTTGTGCTCGCCGCCTTCACCTGCGCTTTCACTGCGCTGTGCTACGCCGAGCTGGCTTCGATGGTGCCGCTATCAGGGTCCGCTTATACGTATTCCTATGTGGTGCTCGGCGAGCTCATTGCCTGGATGGTCGGCTGGGCCTTGATCCTGGAGTACGCCGTCGCGGCGAGCGCCGTCTCGGTGGGCTGGTCGAACTACTTCGTCGGCCTGCTGGAGCGAACCTTCAGTATCGACATTCCCGACGCGTTGACGCGCGGTCCGTTCGCCGGCGGCGTGATCAACTTGCCCGCAGTCACGATCGGTCTGCTCATGACCGCCCTGCTGATCGTCGGTACGCGCACGAGCGCAACTGTCAACGCGGTGCTCGCGACCATCAAGGTCGTGGCCCTCGTGGTGTTCATCGCCCTGAGTCTGCCGGTGCTGCAGGCGGGGAATTTCGAGCCGTTCTCGCCCAACGGCTTTTTCGGCGAGATCTCCGGCATGGGAATCGCCGGCGCCGCGGCTTCGATCTTTTTCGCTTACATCGGCTTCGACGCAGTGTCGACCGCGGCGGAAGAGACGCGCGATCCCCAACGCAACATGCCGATTGGCGTCATCGGCAGTCTGCTGGTGTGCACGGTCTTCTATCTGCTGGTATCCGCGGGCGCAGTGGGTGCGGTCGGCGCTCAGCCCGTGGTCGATGCGGCCACCGGCCTGGCGTTCGAGCCGGGCAGCGCCGACCTGATGGCGGCGTGCGGGTTGCCCGCGAACGCAAAGGCATTCGCCTGCAGCCCTGAGCCGCTGGCGCACGTCATCAGTCAGCTCGGGTGGCGAACCGCGTCGCAGTTCATCGGCCTGGCGGCATTTCTGGCGATGCCGGCCGTCGTGCTGATGATGCTGTTCGGCCAGACGCGCATCTTCTTTGCGATGGCGCGCGATCGCTTGCTGCCGTTCAACGCGTCGTTGACCCGACTTCATCCGAGGTTCAACACGCCGTATGTCGTGACATTGATCACCGGCCTGGCCGTAACGGCGCTCGCGAGCGTCCTGCCCGTCGGCTTTCTCGCCGATATCAGCAACACCGGCACCTTGTTCGCTTTCATGACGGTCGCAGCGGGCGTGATCATTCTGCGCCGACGCGATCCAGACCGGCCGCGGCCATTCAGGACGCCGGCGATCTGGCTGCTCGGACCGCTCGCGCTGGGGAGCTGTGCGTTCCTGTTCCTCTCGTTGTCGACGCGAACCAAGACGATGTTCGTGTGCTGGACGCTGGCCGGGCTCGTCGTCTACGCGCTCTACGGCTATCGCAAGAGCCCCTTACGCAAAGACTAGCGCTGCTCCTTCTCTTCTGCCGGCAATCTGCCGAAGTCACCGCTCTTGCTCGCTGCCATGTACGCGGCCACTGCGTAAGCTGCGACGACCTGGTTCAGCGTCTTGCCGTCGATCTGTGCGAGCGTGTCGTTCACGGTGTGATGCACGTCGAAGTAGCGCGTCGCGTCCTGCGTCAGGTCGAGTATCGGCACGCCCAGCGCACGCAGCGGACCGATGTCGGAGCCGCCGTGTGCTTCGTTCTCGCCGGCCTCGAGCGCGAGCGGCTTCAACGCTTCGCGGATTGCATCGACCGCCGGGACTGCCGAGGGATCGACTTTCGACTGGACCCGCCACACCGCGCCGGCGCCGAGATCGGCTTCGATCGCCAGCACATGGCGTGCAGCCTCGTCGCCGATGAGTCGCGCGTACTCGTTCGCGCCCGACAGTCCAAACTCTTCGTTCGCGAACAGCACGACGCGGACGGTGCGCGCCGGCTTGCGTTCCAGCCTGCCGATCAACCGCGCCGCCTCGATGACGATCGCGACTCCAGCGCCGTCGTCGATCGCGCCTTGCCCGAGATCCCATGAGTCGAGATGCGCGCCGAGCAGCACGATCTCGTTGGCGCGCTCGGTGCCCGGAATCTCGCCGATCACATTCGCCGACCACGTCGCCGGCAACTCCCGCGCCGTCGACTTCACGCGCAGCCGCACAGGCTTGCCGGGTTTGAGCCAGCGTGCGAGCTGATCGGCGTCGGGGTTCGACAACGCGAGTGCCGGAATGCGCGGTGCGTCCACTCGGTAGCGCGTCGTGCCGGTGTGCGCGTGACGCTCGTCGGAAGTGCCGACCGAGCGGATCAGCACTGCGGCCGCGCCGAGATGACCGGCGGCGCTCGGACCCTCGGTGCGATTCTTCACTGTCGCGCCGTAGCCCGCGCCGTCCCGGGTGCGCTCCATGCGTTGATTGATGAACACGATCTTGCCGCCGACTGTTGCCGCCGGCAGCGCATTCAACGCGTCCAGCGAAGCGACTTCGAGAACCTGCGCCTCGATGCCATCCTCGGAAGTCCCGACGCTGCCGCCGAGTGCGACCGCTACCAGCGACTGCGGGACCGGTCCGGCGAGTGTCACCTCGGCGTGACCGCGCACCCAGCGCGGCACCAGCACGTCCTGCGAGCGAACGTTCGAGAAACCGAGGCTGCCGAGCTTGTTGAGCGCCCAGCGGACGGCCGCGGGATCGCCGCTCGAGCCCGCGGAACGCGGCCCGATTTCCGTGACGAGCGAGGTGACGTGCTCGTATGCGGAGGTGCCGGACAGTGCCCGATCGCGTAACGCACCGGCTGTGGCCAGCTGCTGCTCGTTCCAGTCCGCACCGCCGGCGAGCGCCGGTGCCAGTACTGCACACAAGGCCAATGTCGGCGCCTTCGCGCAGCGAACCACAATCGCCATCGGAAACTCCTTAATTCACCGGGCCGTCCGGGTGCGACAAGGTTATGTCGCGTTGTATGTATAATGCCAACGCCTGATAGCGCACCGCCTGGCCCACGGCGGTCAGAGACTCGAGAGGTCATGGGAAAAGACATCGAACTCGCCATCTTGTTCGCCGATGTGGTGGGCAGCACGCGTATCTACGAGGTCATGGGCGACCTGCGCGCCCGGGACATGGTCCTGACCTGCGTCGAGATCATGCGGGCCGCGACCGAGCAGAACCACGGAACGGTGATCAAGACGATCGGCGACGAGATCATGGCGACGTTCCCCACGGCGAACGACGCGCTCAACGCTGCGAGCCGCATGCAGCACGACATCCGCATCCATTCGGAGCTGAAGGTGGAGGGGCAGCCGATCGCGATCCGGATCGGCGGGCACTTCGGGCCGGTCGTCCTCGAGAACCGCGACATCTTCGGTGCCGCCGTGCATACCGCGAACCGCATGACCAGCCAGGCGAAGGCCGGGCAGATCATGATCACCAGCGCGATGGTCGAGCGGCTGGCGCCGGAATGGCAGTCGGCCGTGCGGCAGATCGACGTGGCCACGCTCAAGGGCAAGACCAGCGAGGACGAGCTGTTCGAGGTGCTGTGGCAGAAGGAGGACGCGACCAGCATGCTGCCCGCGATCGCCCTCGGCAATGCCGCGTCGCGCGAGAAGCAGCGCGTGCGTCGCTTGCGCGTGCGCTTTCAGGGCGAGGAAATCGTCGTCGACGACAGCCGCACCAACATCGCGATCGGCCGGGCGGAAGAGAACGACATCGTCGTCAAGGGCAACCTGATCTCCCGCCTGCACGCGCGCATCGAGTTCAACCGCAACAAGTTCCTGCTGATCGACCAGAGCACCAACGGCACGTTCGTCACGACGCGTGAAGGCGAAGAGGCGTTCGTCCGCCGCGACAGCATGCAGTTGAAAGGCGAGGGACTGATCGGGTTCGGGCGGGTGCCGGAGTCGGGCTCGGCGCTGACGGTGAAGTACGTCTGCGAGGAATAATCGCGCTCTATCCCAACCGCCGCGCCACTTCCTTCAGCTCTTCTCGCAATTTCGCCGGCACGCGCTCGCGGAATTCGTCCAGGTACTTGCCGATAGACTCGACCTCGTGGCGCCACGCCACCGGGTCCACCGACAGCAGCGTGTCTAGCGTAGCGGCGTCCATGTTCAGGCCAGTGACATCCAGGTCCTGCTTGCGCGGCACGAAGCCGATCGGCGTGTCCTGCGCCTCGATCCGGCCGTCGCAGCGATCGGTGATCCAGCGCAGCACCCGCAGGTTCTCGCCGTAGCCCGGCCACATGAAGCGGCCGTTCTTGTCCTGGCGGAACCAGTTGACGTGGAAGATGCGCGGCAGTTTGCTGGCACGGCCTTCGAACGACAGCCAATGCTTCCAGTAGTCGCCGAAGTTGTAGCCGCAGAATGGCTTCATCGCCATCGAGTCGCGACGCACGACACCCATCTGGCCAACGGCCGCGGCCGTCGTCTCGGACGCCATGCCGGCGCCGACCAGCACGCCATGCGACCAGCTGCGCGCTTCGTAGACCAGCGGCGCGACTTCGCGGCGGCGGCCGCCGAACAGGATCGCGGAGATCGGCACGCCTTCCGGCGCATCAGCGAGCTTGGAGTAGATCGGGTTCTGTTTCGCCGAGACGGTGAAGCGCGCGTTCGGATGCGCGGCATGGCCGCTGCCCGGCGTGTATGGCTTGCCCTGCCAGTCCTTCACCGGGGTGCCGCTGTCCAGGCCTTCCCACCAGGGCTGGTTGTCTTCGGTGACTGCGACGTTCGTGAAGATCGTGTCGCGCTGGATCATGTCGTACGCGTTGAGGTTGGTCTTGCGATTCGTGCCAGGCACGACGCCGAAGTAGCCGGCCTCCGGATTGATCGCGCGCAGCTGCCCATCCGACCCCGGCTGCAGCCAGCAGATGTCATCGCCGACGGTCCAGATCTTCCAGCCCGGCATCGAGGCCGGCGGCACGAGCATCGCGAGATTGGTCTTGCCGCACGCGGACGGGAAAGCGCCCGCGATGTAGTGCGTGCGACCTTCCGGGTTCTGCACGCCCATGATCAACATGTGCTCCGCGAGCCAGCCCTCGTCGCGTGCCTGCCAGCTGGCGATGCGCAGCGCGTGACACTTCTTGCCGAGCAGCGCGTTGCCGCCGTAGCCGGAGCCGACGCTCTTGATCGTGAGCTCTTCCGGGAAGTGCATGATGAAGCGGCGATCGGGGCTCAGGTCGCCGATCGAATGCAGGCCCTTCACGAACGCGCCGTCGCGCTCGATCCGGCGCAGCGCGGGCGTGCCCATGCGCGTCATGATGCGCATGTTGACCACGACATACGCGCTGTCGGTGATCTCGACGCCGCAGCGTGAGAACGGCGAGTCGATCGGCCCCATACAGTACGGGATGACGTACAACGTGCGGCCGCGCATCGCGCCGTCGAACAGCGCATCGACCTTGGCGTGCGCTTCGGCGGGATCCATCCAGTGATTGTTCGGGCCCGCATCGTCGCGGTTGCGCGTGCAGACGAAAGTCAGGTGCTCGACGCGGGCGACGTCGGAAGGACTCGAGCGGTGCAGGTAACAATTCGGGTGGGTGGTCTGGTTGAGCTTGATAAGATCGCCGCTGCGAAGCATCGCTTCGATCAGGTCCAAGTTTTCGGCGTCCGACCCGGTGCACCAGTGAATCGAATCAGGCTTGGTCAATCGCGCGACTTGCTCGACCCAGTTTTGAAGCGTCGCATTCGACGTGCTCATTTAGACGGCATGCTCCTGGTGGGGACGCAGGGAAAAACAGGCGCGGGATTATACCGGTCGGCCTCGCCCAGTGATTGCGCGCGCCGCCGCACGGTGCAATAGTGCTGCTACGTGGAATTTCAAGAGGAATTCCTTGTAAACCTCGGAATTTACGGAATTTGTGGTCCGCACTCGCTATGGTGCTGGCCGCATTCTCTCAGCCGGCCGCGCGCGCTGAGGAGCAGTCCGACGTCGCGGCCGAGCTGGTGGCCGAAGTACGCGAGAACATCAGCACGACCCCCGGCCGCGAGCTCTACCGGTTCGTACCCGCGCGGCTGCTCGAACAGGGCCAGGTGGTCTACTACACATTGCGCATCACCAATCAATCGACCGTGCCCCTGCGCAACGTCGCCGTCGTGCAGCCCGTTCCGGCGAACACGACGTATCTGGCTGACTCCGCCTCCGGGCCCGGGGCGGCCGTGACTTTTTCCGTGGACGGCGGCAAGACGTTCGGGCCTGCCGATTCGCTGCTGATAGAAAGCGAAGGCGCGAGGCAGCTAGCGCGGACCTCGCAGTACACGCACATCCGCTGGCAGCTCCGCAATCCGCTCGCGCCCGGCGCAACGGCGCTGGCGCGGTTTCGCGCGACGTTCCATTGATGCACGACTACGCTGACCTGTTCGGAATGGAAGGGCCGCTGGCGACAGCGATCCCCGGCTTCGCCACGCGCGAGGAGCAGATCGCGATGGCCGAGCAGGTCGCGCTCGCGCTCCGCTCGCACGGCAGGTTGATCGTGGAGGCGGGCACCGGGACCGGCAAGACGTTCGCGTATCTCGTGCCGGCGCTGCTCTCGGGTCGGCGCGTCATCGTCTCCACCGGCACGCGCAACCTGCAGGACCAGCTGTTTCATCGCGATCTGCCGACGGTCGCACGGGCGATCGGGCGGCCGGTTCGCGTGGCGCTGCTGAAGGGCCGCGCGAACTATCTGTGCCTGCATCGTCTCGAACTCGCCGAGCAGCAAGCCATCGCGCGCGGTCTGCGCAAGGAAGTGGCGCGCGGGCTCGCGAAAGTACGCGACTGGTCGCGCACAACCCGACAAGGGGATATCGCCGAGCTCACTCAGCTCAGCGACGCGGATCCTGTATGGCCGTGGGTCACCTCGACGCGCGACAACTGCCTCGGGCCGGATTGTCCGGTGTTCGATCGTTGCCATGTCGTGCAAGCGCGCCGCGAAGCCCAGGCGGCGGACGTCGTAGTGGTGAATCACCATCTGCTGATGGCCGACCTCGTATTGAAAGACGAGGGTTTCGGCGATCTGCTGCCGGGCGCCGATGCGATCGTCATCGACGAAGCGCACCAGCTGCCGGAGATTGCGGCGAATTTTCTCGGCTTCGCAGTATCGAGCCGTCAGCTGCAGTCGTTGTCGCGGGATGTCGCGGCGGAGTTGCTCGCGTCGGGTGCGCGTCAGGAAGTACCGGCGACATTCGCGCAGACGCTGGAGCGTCATCTGTACGACCTGCATGACGCGTTGCGCGGCCCGCGCGAGCGCATCGAGTTCAAGGAGTGGCCGGCCTCGATCATCGAATCGGTCGAGCGTCTGCAAGCACTGCTCGACGAGTTCGTCGCTGCGCTGACCGAAGCGGCGAAGGACCATGCGGGGCTCGCTGCCTTGCGCCGACGCGGCGCAGAGCTGGCCGCGCGCCTGCGGATGCTGGTCGCCGCCGATGAAGACGAGACAGCGAGCGTGCGCTGGGCGCAATCGACGATGCATGGCATGTCGCTGCATTACGTGCCCGTCGACGTCGCCGAGCAGCTCGGCGCGCTGGTCGAATCGCACACCAGCGCGTGGATCTGCACATCGGCGACGCTCGCGGTCGGCGATAGCTTCGATCATTTCATGGGGCGGCTCGGCATGCGCGAGGCGACGACCGCAAGGTTCGGCAGCCCGTTCAGCTATGAGCGCCAGACGTTGCTGTACCTGCCGCGCGGCTTGGATCCGCCATCGTCGCCGCGGCACACGGAACAGGTGATCGATGCAGCGCTACCGGTGCTGCACGCGGCTGGCGGACGCGCGTTCCTGTTGTTCACGAGTCATCGCGCGTTGCGCGATGCTGCGGAGATCCTGCTGCGGCGACTCGGCCCGACGCTGCCATTCCCCGTGCTGGTTCAAGGCGACGGCCCGCGCGAAGCGCTGCTGGCGAAATTCCGCGAGTACGGCAACGCGGTGCTGCTCGGAACCAGCAGCTTCTGGGAAGGCGTCGACGTGAAAGGGGCGGCACTTTCGGTCGTCGTCATCGACAAGCTGCCGTTCGCGGCGCCGGACGATCCGGTGCTGAAGGCGCGACTGGATGCGATCGAGCGGCGGGGCGGCAGCCCGTTCTTCGAAGAGCAGATTCCGCAGGCGGTGATCACGCTGAAGCAGGGCGTAGGGCGGCTGATGCGCGACCCGCTGGACTTCGGCGTCGTCGTGTTGTGCGACCAGCGCCTGCGCACGCGAGCCTACGGGCGGATCTTCCTCGACAGTCTGCCGCAAATGCCGCGCACCGAGCGGCTCGAAGAAGTCGAAGACTTTCTGACCGCGAAGCTTGCGGCCGTCGGAATTTCTGCGCCACCGTCGTCGCGCAGGGCTGCGCCATGAAACTGCTCGCGATCGACACGGCTACCGAGCGGTGCTCAGTCGCGCTGCGCATCGACGATCGCGTCTTCGAGCGAGCGACCGAAACGCAGCGCGGCCATGCAGATCTCGTGCTGCCGATGGTCGAGGCCGTGCTCGCGGAGGGTGGACTCACGTTGCAACAGCTCGACGGCTTGGCGTATGGCCGGGGGCCCGGTGCGTTCACGGGCGTAAGAATTGCGGTCGGCGTCGCGCAGGGGCTCGCCTACGGCGCCCAGCTTGTGACGGTCGGCGTCTCGGATCTGGCCGCGGTTGCGCAACAGTTCGCGAGCCCTGGTGGCCGGATCCTGGTCTGCATGGATGCGCGCATGAACGAGGTGTACTGGGGCAGGTTCGAGGTGACGCCGGCTGGGCTGGTGGCGCCGATCTCGGCCGAGCGAGTCGACCGACCCGAGGCCGTGGAGCATGGCGATGCGACCGTGCTTGCCGGAACCGGCTTCGACGCGTATCCGCAGCTCGTTGCGGGACGAACTGCAGCTGCCGTTCACGGAACAGCCCGGCCGCATGCCCGCGATATTGCACGGTTGGCGGCCGCCGAGCTGCAGGCCGGGCGCGGACAACCGCCGGAGCGGGCACAGCCTGTGTATCTCCGTGACCAGGTCGCAACCGTCAAGGCGCCGTAACATCATGAGTACTAGTGGCAGGGTCACTTCATGCGGTTGTAATAATCCGTTGCTGTAATGAAGTAATTCTTCAGGTTGTTAAATTGCTGTCACGATGACCGCCAAGCAGATCCTGATCGTCGAAGACGAGCGGCCAATCCGTGAAATGATTGCATTCGGCCTGCGTCGCAGCGGCTTCGACGTCCGGGAAGCACCGGACGCCGGCAGCGCCCGTGCCAGCGTCGCGGATCGCCGCCCCGACCTCGTGCTGATCGACTGGATGCTGCCGGACATGAGCGGCCTGGAGCTCACCCGCGCGCTGAAGCGCGACAAGGAAACCCAGGAAGTCCCGATCATCATGTTGACGGCGCGCGCCGAGGAGCAGGACAAGGTCATGGGCCTGGAAGGCGGCGCCGACGATTACGTCACCAAGCCGTTCTCGCCGCGCGAGCTGCTCGCCCGCATCAACGCGGTCCTGCGGCGCTCGAATCATGCCGGCGGCGAAGAACTGATCGAGGCCGACGGCCTGGTGCTGGATGCAGCAGGACATCGCGTCATGGTCGGCGACCGCACGGTGCAGCTCGGCCCGACGGAATATAGGTTGCTGTCCTTCTTCATGACGCACGCGGAGCGGGTGTACAGTCGGGCGCAATTGTTGGATCGCGTGTGGGGCGGCAACGTCTATGTCGAGGAACGCACCGTCGACGTACACATTCGGCGTTTGCGCAAGGCGCTCGAAGAGTTCGCCTACGACCGTTTCATCCAGACAGTGCGCGGCTCGGGGTACCGCTTCTCCACGCGCGCGGAGTAATCCTTGAAGCTTCCCGGCCCCATGACTCCGGCGGCCTGGCAGAGCGTCTCGCGGCTCGGCATGACGTTGCTGGCCGCTCTCCTGGTCGGCCTGGTGACCGGTCGCATCGCGCTGGCCTTCGCGATCGTGATCGGTCTGTACGCGGCCGTGCAGGTCTGGAACCTCGTGCGTCTCGAGCACTGGCTGCGTCGCCGCCGCATCGAGGAGCCACCCGACATCAGCGGCCTGTGGGGCGAGGTGGTGGCGATCGTCAGTCGCATCTATCGCCGCAAGCAATTTCACCGTGCGCGCGTTACCGCGCTATTGCGCGAATTCCGTCGTCTGACCACCGCGCTGCCCGAAGGGGCAGTGCTGCTCGGCCCGGAGTACGAGATTCTCTGGTTCAATCAGCTCGCGGCCGAGTGGCTCGGCCTGCGCCGCAAGCGCGATTTCGGTATCCGCATCGAGAATCTGGTGCGGCATCCGGATTTCGTCGAATACCTGCACGGCGATGAGCACAGCGAAGGCGTCGTCGTCCAGGACGCGAGCGACATCAACCGCTGGTTCTCTTTCCACGTCGTACGCACGGGCATGGCCGAGCGCCAGCTGTTGATGGTGCGCGACGTCAGCCGCGAGCAGCAGCTGCAATCGATGCGCCGCGATTTCGTCGCGAATGCGTCACACGAGCTGCGTTCGCCGCTGACGGTGATCACGGGCTATCTCGATGCGCTGGCCGACGATCAGAAGCTCGATCCGACCTGGACCGCGCCCATTCTGGAGATGCGCCGCCAGGCCGAGCGCATGAGCACGATCATTCGCGACCTGCTCGAGCTGTCGAAGCTGGAATCGGGCGAGCGGCCGCTCGATGAAGAGCCGATCGATGTCCCCGGCATGCTGGCGCTGCTGCGCAAGGAGACGCTCGCGCTCGAGCACCGTCCGCACGAGGTGCGGCTGAAGTTGGAGAGCAACGAGTGGCTCAAGGGAGTCGAGAGCGAGGTGCATTCGATCGTCTCGAACCTGTTGTCGAACGCCGTGAAATACACCCCGCCACAGGGCGAGATCGAGCTGCAGTGGCGGACGGACGAGGAGGGCGGGCACATCGCCGTGCGCGACACCGGTGTGGGCATCGCGCCGGAACACATCCCGCGCCTGACCGAGCGCTTTTATCGTGTCGATTCCGGTCGCTCGCGCGACCTCGGCGGCTCGGGACTCGGGCTGGCGATCGTGCGTCATGCGTTGCAGCGGCACGAGGGCACGCTGACCATCGACAGTGTCGAAGGAGGCGGTAGTACTTTCACGTGTCACTTTCCGCCGAGCCGGTTGATGCAGCCGCCGGCGGAATATCTGCGCAGTCAGGCGAAAGCCTGAGCGTCATTCAAGCGTCACATTGCCGTTCGCAACCGCCGCCAGGGTTGCAATCTCTCTGTAACAAGCCCTCCGTATAAAGTCAGCGCGTCCACGCCTGACAACCACAACGGAGAATCTACCGTGAAGAACCTGATGATCGCGGCCGCGGTGGCCGCCGCCCTGTCACAGTTGCCCGCCGCAGCGCAGGCTGCCAGCCCGAACGACTTGGCGGAGATCCGCGAACAGCTTCAGGGACTCATGCAGCGCGTCGACAAGCTGGAGCAGGAGAACCAGGCGCTGAAGACCGAGAATCAGCAGCTCAAGACGCAAGGCGACCAATTGCAGGCACAGAGCGATTATCTGAAGGCCGAGACCAAGGGCCTGCGCAAGGAAAATGCCCAGCAATCGGCCGACGCGGACAAGGTGAAGGGTACGGACTGGGCCTCGAAGGTCACCGTTACCGGCGACCTGCGCTATCGCTACGAGGCGATCAGCGATGACACGCTGAACGCCGCGCCTCCCGCCGGTGTAGCCACCGCCGACCGCTATCGCGATCGCATTCGCGCGCGCCTGGCAGTGACAGCGAAGGCGACCGACAACCTCACCCTTGGGCTCGGGTTGACCTCGGCGGAAAACCAGGACCCGCGCTCGGGCAATCAGTCGCTCACCGGCGTCTTCAACAAGAAGCCGATCGAGATCGACCTTGCCTATTTCGACTGGAAGTTCGCGAGCTGGGGCGACCTGATCGGCGGCAAGATGAAGCTGCCGTTCGTCAAAGGCGCGCAGAACCTGTTCTGGGATAACGACATCACGCCGGAAGGTGTGGCGTTCACGTTCTCGCGCGGCATCTGGTTCGGCAGCGCGTATAACTTCTGGCTGCAGGAGGTCTCCGGTGCAGAGAACACTGTGACCTCCGACCCGATGATGCATGGCGCTCAGCTCGGCCTGAAACTGCCCATCGGCAGCTCGACGCTGACACTGGCCGCTCACTACTATGACCTGAGTGCTGCGCAGGGCCGGGTCGCGCCGGCCGCTCCGTTCTACAACGCCAACGCAAACAACAACACGACTATCGGCACGGGCGCGACGCTCGCGCTGCTCAACGATTACGAAGTCTTCGATGTGATGGCGCAGCTCGATGCGACGCTGGGTACCTTGCCGTTTCAGGTGTGGGTCGAGGCCGCGCAGAACCAGGATCCGAGCGGCTTCGTCCCTCCCGCCAACACGGTCGCCAACGATCAGGACACTGCCATTTCCGCCGGATTCCTGCTCGGCCGTGCGAGCAATGCCAAGACCTGGGAATTCGGCGCGATGTACCAGAAGATCGAGAAAGATGCGCTGTTCGCGCAGCTCATCGACTCGGACTTTGCCGGCGGGTTCTCGGACAACGAAGGCTACGTGGTGCGTGCCGGCTTCGCTCCGGTGCGCAACTGGGTGCTCAATGCGACCTACTTCATCAACCAGCGCAACGTCGAGCGCGCCAACGGTGCGGGCCAGACCGAGGTCGACTACAACCGCCTGCAGTTGGACTTCAACGTGAAGTTCTGAGGGGCGCGATCTTGCAGACTGTGGGGGCTGCGGGTATACAGCCCCCATCAGTCACGCGAGCCCATCATGGAAAAGTCGGACCTTTCGCATCACATTCTGAGCCGCTACAACGAGGAGTTGGAGCGCGTCCGCACCAGCGTGCTGCAGATGGGCGGCTTCGTAGAAGAGCAGCTCAAGCAGGCAGTGCTGGCGCTCGTGCAGGGCGACAGCCGGCTCGGCGAGCAGGTTGCGCGCGGCGACCAGAAGGTCAACGCGATGGAGGTCGCCATCGATGACGACTGCAGCCGCATCCTCGCGACTCGCTCGCCTGCCGCATCCGACCTGCGGCTGATCGTCGCGGTGATCAAGACGATCACCGATCTCGAGCGCATCGGCGACGAGGCCGAGAAGATCGGCTACATCGGCTCGCGGCTGGCCGCGGTCGAGCGTCCGGCGGACCGTTATCGCGAGATCAAGCATCTCGGCCGGCTGGTCGGCGACATGGTGCACGAAGCTCTCGATGCCTTCGCGCGCCTCGATCCGGAGGGCGCCGTTGCGATCGCGAAGAAGGATAGGCTGGTCGACGAAGAGTACGAAGCGATCCAGCGTCAGTGCATCACGTTCATGATGGAAGACCCGCGCACGATCCGCCGCGCGCTCGATGTGCTGTGGGTCGCCCGCGCGCTGGAGCGCATCGGCGATCACGCCAAGAACGTGTGCGAGTACGTCGTCTACATGGTTCACGGCAAGGACATCCGCCACCTCTCGATCGACGAGGTCGAGAAGCACCTGCAATCGCGCGCTCAAAGAAATCAGGCCGCGGGCAATCAGAGCAGTCAAAACCAAGAAGCGGCCGGCCGGTAGTCGCGCATGCTGTCAGCGATCAGCCGCCGCTCCGGCAACGCGCTCGGGTTTGTCGCCTGCGCGGGTCTCATGGGATATGCGCTCTACGCGCAATATGTTCTCGGGCTCGTGCCGTGCCCGCTGTGCATTTTTCAGCGCATCGGCACCATCGTGACCGGCGTGCTGTTCCTGATCGCTGCGATTCACAACCCGCGCGGTGTCGGCGCTCGCGTATACGGTGCACTGATTGCACTTGCTGCGCTCGGCGGGATGCTGGTGTCAGCGCGACACATCTGGATTCAGGCACAGCCGCCCGGCACGGTCGCGGCGTGCGGCGCGGATCTCGACTACCTGCTCGAGATCATGCCGGTGACCGAAGTGGTCTCGAAGGTGCTGACCGGATCGGGAGAGTGCGGCAAGGTGGATTGGACCTTGCTCGGCCTGTCGATGCCGTGGTGGGTCGCGATCGCGCTGGCTGTGCTCGGGGCGTGGGCGCTGGTCGTGAACTACAAGAAGTCAGCCTGACAACAACTGCTTCATCACCTGCTCGTAGATCTTCGACAGCGCAGCCATATCCGCGACGCGTACGTGTTCGTTCACCTTGTGAATCGTCGCGTTGATGACGCCGAGCTCCACGACCTGGGCGCCGGTCGGCGCAATGAAGCGCCCATCCGAAGTGCCGCCAGTCGTCGACAGCTCCGGCTTGCGTCCCGTGCTTGTTTTGACAACGCGCTCGACGGCGGCCGACAGATCGCCCGGCGGCGTGAAGAACGGCAGACCCGACACGAACCACTCGAGCGTGTAGTTCACTTTGTGGCGGTTCAGGATCTCGGTGATCGTCTGCTGCAGCTTCTCGACGGTCTGCTCGGTGGAGAAGCGAACGTTGAAGCGCGCCCGCAGCTCGCCCGGGATCACGTTCGGCGCGCCCGTGCCGGCATTGATGTTCGAAACCTGGAAGCTCGTCGGCTGAAAGTATTCGTTGCCCTTGTCCCAGACGCGCGTCGCGAGCTCGGCGAGCGCCGGCGCGAGCGCATGCACGGGATTGTCGGCGAGATGCGGGTAGGCGATGTGGCCTTGAATGCCGTGCACAGTGAGCTTGCCCGATAGCGAGCCACGGCGTCCGATTTTGACCGTATCGCCGAGCGCGTCCGTGCTGCTGGGCTCGCCGACCACGCACCAGTCGATCTTCTCGCCACGCGCTTGCAGCGTTTCGACGACGCGCCGCGTCCCGTCGACGGAAGGTCCTTCTTCGTCGCTCGTCAGCAGGAATGCCAGCGAGCCGCCGTGATCGGGATGTGCGGCGACGAAGCGCTCACTGGCAGTGACCATGGCGGCGAGGCCGCTCTTCATGTCCGCAGCGCCGCGGCCGAACAGCAGTCCATCGCGCACGACCGGCTCGAACGGATCGGTATGCCATTCCTCTCGCGGCCCGGTCGGTACGACATCGGTGTGACCCGCGAAGCACAGGACGGGCCTGGCACTGCCATGTCGTGCCCAGAGATTCTCAACCGGACCGAACGGCATGCGCTCGATGCGAAAACCGGCCGCTTCCAGGCGCTGGCCGATGACTTGCAGACAACCGTGGTCTTCGGGGCTGACGGAAGGACGGCGGATCAGGTCCTCGGCGAGGGCGAGCGTGGCGTCGGCGTCGGTCGACAAGTCAGGGCTCCGGGTGGGCCAAAGGCAGTTGCGGGCGCGGTCTTATAGCGAAGACCCGCGGCCGTGTGCAAGCCGCTGTTGTTACGCGCGTATGACAGTAGCATCCGCTCCTACGTTGCTGATTAGGCAAGCCGGCAGTGGCGTGTAACACGAATGTCATCGAAGCTGGTCAGACTGCGCGCCAGGTGGTTTCCGATCGACATCCTACAACGAGGTCAAATCCATGAAGTTGTGGCACAAGTTGGGCGCGACGACGGTGCTGAGCGGGCTAGCTGCAGCTTTCACGCCCCAGTTCGCCGCCGCCCAGAGCGTCATCAAACTCGACGGCTCGAGCACCGTGTTTCCGATCGCCGAGGCGGTCGCGGAAGAATTCCAGATCAGCAAGCGCGGCAAGGTCCGCGTCACGGTCGGCATCGCCGGCACGGGCGGCGGATTCAAGCGCTTCTGCCGTGGTGAGACCGACATCGCCGACGCCTCGCGTCCGATCCTCAAGGAGGAAATGGAGACGTGTCGCGCCGCCGGTATCAAGTACCTCGAGCTGCCGATCGCATTCGACGCGCTCACGGTCGTGGTGAATCCGCAGAATAACTGGATCAAGTCGCTGACCGTCGCGGATCTGAAGAAGATGTGGGAGCCGCCCGCGCAGGGTCGCGTCAAGACCTGGAACCAGATCCGCTCCGAGTGGCCGAACCAGCCGCTGATGCTGTTCGGCCCGGGCGCCGATTCGGGCACGTTCGACTACTTCACCGAGGCCGTGAACGGCAAGGCCAAGGCCAGCCGCGGCGACTACACCGCGAGCGAGGACGACAACGTGCTGGTGCAGGGCGTGGAGAACAACAAGAACGCGCTCGGCTACTTCGGCTTCGCGTACTACGTCGGCCACAAGGACAAGATGCGCGCGGTTCCGATCATCAATCCGAAGGGCACCGCGGTCGGTCCGAGCATCGAGGCCGTGAATGACGGCTCGTACAACCCGCTGTCGCGCCCGCTGTTCATCTACGTCCGCGACACGGCCGCCCAGCGCGCCGAAGTGAAGGAGTTCATTCAGTTCTTCCTCGGCGATGGCGCCAAGCTCGTGCAGGAAGTCGGCTACGTGCCGCTGCCGGAGCAGGCGTACAAGCTGGCGCTGCAGCACTTCACCTCCGGCAAGCTCGGCTCGGTCTTCGGCGGCGTACCCGAAGTAGGCGTGACCATCGACACGCTGCTGTCGCGCGAAGGCAAGCTCTGACGTAGTTACGAATAGCCGCCCGCTGCTAGCGGCCAGCCAGACTCCCCCTTGTTGGCTGGTCGTAGCAGCTGGCGGCAAGCCTGCCGACTCGGCTGCCCACGATAGCGGTCGACGGGCCTGCCGCCAGCCATTAAAGTGCGCAGCGCGATGAGCGCTGCGCACCCTGAAAAATGAAATGAGCTCACCCGCCCTACGTATCTCAGCGAGCGGTCTGCGCTATCGCAAAGTGCGTGACCGCCTGATCGAAGCCTTGCTGCTGGCAGCCGGGCTCGTTGCCGTGTTCACGACGCTCACGATCGTCGCGATCCTGCTGTACGAATCGAGCACGTTCTTCGCGCACGTCTCTATCGTCGAATTCCTGACCGATACCCTATGGACGCCGCTGTTCGCCGACGCGCACTACGGCATCCTGCCGCTGGTTGCCGGAACGGTGACGACTACGATGGTCGCGCTGCTGGTTGCGGTTCCGCTCGGCACGACCATCGCGATCTATCTGAGCGAATTCGCCCCGCACCAGTTGCGCGAGACCGTCAAACCGATTCTCGAGCTGTTGGGTGCGGTGCCGACGGTGGTGTACGGCTACTTTGCGCTGACCATGGTCACTCCAGTGCTGCAGTGGCTGATGCCGGAGCTGCCGGGCTTCAACATGCTGAGCGCCGGCCTGGTAATCGGCTTGATGATCGTGCCCTACGTGAGCTCCGTGAGCGAAGACGCGATGCGAGCGGTGCCGCGCTACATGCGCGAAGGCTCGTATGCGATGGGTGCGACGCGACTGCAGACCGCGTTGCGCGTGGTGGTGCCCGGAGCGTTTTCGGGTCTGGCCGCGGCGTTCATTCTTGGAATCTCGCGCGCCGTCGGCGAAACGATGGTCGTCGCGATCGCGGCCGGCATGCAGCCCAATTTCACCTTCGATCCGCGCCAGCCGGCAGCGACGATCACCGCCTACATCGTGCAGGTCAGCCTCGGCGATCTGCCCCACGGCAGCATCGGCTATCAGAGCATCTTCGCCGCAGGCCTGGTGCTGATGTTCCTGACGCTGATCTTCAACATCATCGGCTTCTCGCTGACGCGCCGCTTCCGGGAGGCTTACTGATGAGCGCGAGCGGTGCCGCAGCCTATCTGAGCAACGAGGCGCTGCGTCGTGGGCTGTCGCGGCGCAAGGTGCTCGACAAGGTCTTCGTGCTGGTCGGGCTGATCGTCATGCTCGCTTGCCTGGCGATCCTTGCGATCCTGTTCATCGATCTGGTACGCGATGGCGCCTCGCGCTTCGGCTGGGACTTCTTCACGAACTTCGCGTCGCGGCGTGCCGAGCGCGCCGGCATCCTGGCGGCATGGGTCGGAACTTCGCTGATCATGCTGGTGACCGCTGTGTGTGCGGTGCCGGTCGGTGTTGCAGCGGCCATCTACCTGGAGGAGTACGCTCCGAAGAACTGGTTCACGGCGGTCATCGAGATCAACGTGACCAATCTGGCCGGCGTACCTTCGATCGTCTACGGCCTGCTGGCGCTCGGCCTGTTCGTCTACCAGTTCGATCTCGGTCAGAGCATCGCTGCGGCCGGTCTGACGCTGGCGCTCCTGATCCTGCCGATCGTGATCGTGGCGACCCGCGAAGCGATTCGCGCAGTGCCGAAGGCGATCCGCGAGGCGGCCTACGGCCTCGGCGCGACGCGCTGGGAAGTCACCAAGGACCACGTGCTCCCGTATTCGACCGGCGGCATTCTCACCGGCATGATCCTCGGCCTGTCGCGCGCGATCGGCGAGACCGCGCCGATCATCACCATCGGCGCGCTGAGCTTCATCGCGTTCCTGCCGCAGTCGCCGATCCAGAGCGAATTCCCGTTCGTATCGTTCGCTTGGCTTAAGGATCCGTTCACCGCGATGCCGATCCAGATGTTCAACTGGGTGTCGCGGCCGGATCAGGCGTTTCAGGCGAACGCGGCCGCTGCCGGTGCGATCCTGCTCGGCATGACCTTGATCATGAACGCGGTGGCGATCTGGATTCGCTACCGGTTCCGCAAGAAAATCAACTGGTGATCCTCTGATGGAAGCAACCGTGGCAAACGACGAAGCCGCACGCAATACGCATACCGGGGCCGGCCAGGCCGGTTCGGCGACGCCGCGCGTCTCCATCGCCGTCGACGACACGCGCCGGAGCCGCACGCTGAACGTGAAGGCGGCGGTCGACAACCTCAGCTTTTACTACGGCCAGCATCGCGCGCTGAAGAACCTGACGATCCCGATCGCCGAGCGCCAGGTGACCGCGCTGATCGGCCCGTCGGGCTGTGGCAAGAGCACCTTCCTGCGTTGCTTCAACCGCATGCACGATCTGCAGCCCGACACGCGCTACGAAGGCAGCATCACGCTGCACCCGGACAACTTGAACCTGATCGGCGCCGGCGTGGATCCGATCGAAGTGCGCATGCGCATCGGCATGGTGTTCCAGAAGCCGAATCCGTTCCCGAAGTCGGTGTTCGAGAACGTCGCCTACGGCCTGCGCTTGCGCGGGCTGCGCAATCGAGCCGCGCTCGCGGAAGAAGTCGAGAAGGCGCTGCGCGGCTCGGCGCTGTGGGACGAGGTCAAGGATCGCCTGCAGGATTCGGCACTCGCGTTGTCTGGCGGTCAGATGCAGCGTCTGTGCATCGCACGTGCGCTCGCGACCACACCGGAGATCCTGCTGTTCGACGAGCCGACGTCGGCACTCGATCCGATCGCGACCGCCAAGATCGAGGAGTTGATCTCGACGCTGCGCGACCAGGTGACGGTGCTGATCGTCACGCACAACATGCAACAAGCTGCGCGCGTCAGCGACTACACCGCATTCATGTATCTCGGCGAGCTGATCGAGTTCGACGAAGCGGCGAAGATCTTCACGAACCCCGCGAAGAAGGCGACGGAAGACTACATCACTGGCCGTTATGGCTGAGCACGCCGTTCCGGAGGGTGCACTGATGCAGTCCGATCCGATGGAAGGCCACACCGCGAAGGCGTTCGATGGCGCCCTCACGCAGTTGCGCCTGCACACCGTCGGCATGGGCGGTCTCGTGATCGATCAGGTTTCCACCGCGGTTCGTGCGCTGCTCGATGCCGACGCCTCGCTGGCGCAGACCGTGCTTTCGCGCGAGCTGCAAGTCAACGAGATGGAGCGCGCCGTCGACCGCGAGGCATTCGAGCTGATTGCCCTGCATCAGCCGGTGGCTGGCGATCTGCGCATGGCAACGGCGGTTTCGCGCATCACCGTCGAGCTGGAGCGCGCCGGCGACGAATCGAAAAAGATCGCGCGGTTCGCTTCGCGGATGGCGAGCGGCGAGCCGCAAGGTCCCGTGCGCGCAGTCGCGCGCTACCTGCAGCACATGGCTGAGCTGACGAGCGGCATGCTGCGCGACGCGGTGCGCGCGCTCGATGAATCCGATTCGGATCTCGCCGATCAAGTCCGTGCGCGCGACTCGGAGCTCGACGCGGAGTTTGCCGCAGCGCTGCGCCAGCTGCTCACGCTGGCTATGCAGGATCAGCGTTACCTCGGCGTCACGATCGACACGGTGTTCGCGCTCAAGGGGCTGGAGCGCATCGGCGACCACGCCAAGAACATCGCGGAGCAGGTCGTGTTCGTGGCGAGCGGCCGCGACCTGCGGCACTCCAAGAAGATATCGGCCTGATCTCTAGAACGAAAACGTCATCACGAACGCCACCGATCCCGCGTCGCCGAACTCGTAGTTGCCCGAGCGCACACTGGCACCCAGCGACATCACGTGGTTGATGCGCTTGCCGAAGCCGACCTCCCAGAAATATTCGTAGCCGCGCTCGACCGCGTCGTCGTCGAGCAGCGGCACGTCATCGCTGGTGAGCTTCCACTTGGAGCGGCCGGCCTTCGGCAGCAGATACCAGCCGTCGCCGAGCTCGAACTGGTAGCCGAGCGCGAGGTAGTACTGGCGCAGGAAGAATTCATCGTCGTCATCGAACAGATCCCAATGGCCGTAGGATTCCGTGCCGCCCTCGACCAGCAGGCCCACCGGCGTCAGGACCGCGAAGCCCACGCCCAGCCCGCCGGTATCCATCTCTGCCCGACCGTCGTCGACGTTGCGGAATCGATCGAGCTTCAGCGGTGCCATTTCCCGATACAGCAAGGCACGCAATCCGCGACCGCGCACTGAACCGTCGGTAAACGCCGCGCAGCGCGTGGACACAGCGCCGGGTGCGCGCAATCATTCGGCGAAACCAAATGGATGCTGGGGAGGGGTGACGTGAGCGAAACGGCGCAAATCATCGACGTCCTGAAGCGCACCCTCAAGACGCGCGGACTCACCTACCGCGACGTGGCACGGCGGGTCGGGCTGAGCGAAGGCTCGATCAAGCGCGTGTTCTCAGCCGAGACGTTCACGCTGCAGCGGCTGGAAGGCATCTGCACGGCGATCGGCATCAGCATGAGCGAGCTCATGCGTGCCGCAGCCAACTCGCACGAAGCGGGTTGCCAATACCTGAGCCTCGAGCAGGAGCAAATGCTCGCGACAGATTCGCGGCTCCTGGCGTGTTTCTACCTGCTGCTCAACGGGCGCAGCAGCGCCGAGATCGTGCAGCGCATGGACTTGTCCGAGCGCGGCCTGCGCGAGCTATATGTGAAGCTCGACAATGCCGGGCTCATCGAGTTGCAGCCGCGTCTCAAAGCGCGGCTGCGAGTCGGGCCCGTGGTGAGCTATCGCGTCGACGGGCCGGTGCATCGCGTGTACGAGCGGCAGGTCAAGGCGGAATTCCTGCAAGCGGAATTCCACGGCAGCGATCAGGTGCTGCACTTCCGTTCCGCCGAGCTCTCCGATGCGTCGACTCGCGTGCTGGTGCGCAAGATCGAGCAGCTGGCGCGCGACTTCGCCGAGCTCGCAACGCTGGACGTGGGCTTGCCGGCCACTGAGAAGAAGAACGTCGCGATGCTCGCGGCCTTCCGTCCGTGGGTGTCCTCGATGTTCCAGGAGATCAAGCCGCGGTCAGGCTGAAGCCCGATGCTTAGTCGCGCAACAGCTCGTTGAGGCTCGTCTTGGCGCGCGTCTGCGCATCGACGCGCTTGACGATCACGGCGCAATTCAGCGCGTAGCGACCGTCCTTCGATGGCAGCGAGCCCGGCACGACGACTGCGCCGGCCGGCACGCGGCCGTACGAGATCTCGTCGCGCTCGCGATCGTAGATGCGCGTGCTCGCACCGATGAAGACGCCCATGGAGATGACGGCCCCTGCCTCGACGATCACGCCCTCGACGATTTCGGAGCGCGCGCCGATGAAGCAGTTGTCTTCGATGATCGTCGGTGCAGCCTGCAGCGGTTCGAGCACGCCGCCGAGACCCGCGCCGCCGGACAGATGCACGTTGCGGCCGACCTGTGCGCACGATCCGACGGTCGCCCAAGTGTCGATCATCGTACCTTCGCCGACGTAGGCGCCGACGTTGACGTAGGAGGGCATGAGCACCGTGTTGGGCGCGACGTAGGCGCCGCGGCGAACGACTGCGTGCGGCACGACCCGGACACCTTCGCTACGGAAACGCGCATCGTCGTGATCCGCGTATTTCAGCGCGACCTTGTCGTAGAACTGCGTGAACCCGGCTTCGATGCGCCGGTTGTCGTTGAGCCGGAACCCGAGCAGCACCGCTTTCTTGAGCCACTGATTGACGTGCCATGCACCGTCGCGCTTCTCGGCGACGCGCGCCTTGCCCGAGTCGAGCAGTGCAATCGCGCGCTCCACCGCGTCGCGGACTTCGGCGGGCGCGCTCTTCGGGCTGAACTCGGCGCGGCGCTCGAACGCGGCGTCGATAACAGAGGGCAGGGCAGCGTCGGTCATCCATTCACCCCAGGTATTTTCTTATGCGTGCAGCGGCGTCGGCGCACTCGGGAACGTTCGCGACCAGCGAGATACGCACGCGTCCGCGCCCCGGGTTGCCGTGCGGCGTGTCGCGTGCGATGTAGCTGCCCGGCAGCACCGTGACGTGCTGCTGTTCGAACAACTCTCGTGCGAAGCGCTCGTCGTCGGGCACCTTCGGCCACAAATAGAAACTCGCGTCCGGCGCGTCGACTTCGAGCACCTCGCGCAGGATCGGCAGGACGCGCGCGAATTTCTCGCGATACAAGCGGCGATTCTCGACGACGTGCCGGTCGTCGCCCCAGGCCGCGATGCTGGCGAACTGCGTCGGCAGCGGCAGCGCGCAGCCGTGATACGTCCGGTACTGCAGGAACGCCTGAATCAACTTCGCATCGCCCGCGACGAATCCGGAACGCAAACCAGGCACGCTCGACCGCTTCGACAGGCTGTGGAACACGACGCAGCGCTCGTACCCGTTGTGTCCGCTGGCGACTGCCGCTTGCAGCAGCCCGGGCGGCGGTTTCGCTTCGTCGAGATAGATTTCGCTGTAGCACTCGTCCGCTGCGATCACGAAGTCGTATCGATCCGCGAGCGCGACTGCGCGCCGCAGATAGTCGATGCCTGCAACCGCCCCGGTGGGATTGCCGGGCGAGCACAGGAACAGCACCTGGCAACGCCGCCAGACATCCGGCGACACGTCATCGAGATCGGGTAGATATTCGTTGCCGCGATCGTTGCCGAGGAAATGCGGTTGCGCGCCCGCGAGCAGCGCGGCGCCTTCGTAGATCTGATAGAACGGATTCGGCATCACGACCAGCGGCTGGCGTGCGACGTCGACCATCGCCTGGACGAACGCGAACAGGCCCTCGCGCGTGCCGTTGACCGGGATCAGCATCGTTTCCGGATCGATCGAGCCGGGGCTCAATTGGAAACGTCGCGTCAGCCACGCTGCCGCAGCCGCGCGCAGCTGCGGCACGCCCGCCGTCGTCGGATAGCTGCCGAACCCCGCAAGATTTTTCGTCAGCGCTTCGAGCACGAAAGCCGGCGGCTCATGGCGCGGCTCGCCGATCGACATGGAAATGTGCGGCAGATCTGCCGGCGGCTTGGCGCCCGCGAGCAGTGCACGCAGGCGCTCGAACGGATAAGGCCGCAGCTGTGCCAGCGCCGGATTCATGTGCGACGGTCGAGCGTTTCGGTCAGCCGCTGCGCCAGGCGCTGCTGCGCCTCTGCAGGGAGCGGCCGGCCGGACTCGTCCGCGACGTAGAACACGTCCTCGGCGCGCTCACCGACCGTCATGATCTTCGAGTTGTAGATGTCGACGCGCTCGGCCATGAACACCTGCGCAATCTGCGACAGCAGGCCCGGCCGGTCGCCGGCGATCAGCTCGACGATCGTGCGGCGGTTCACCGGATCCTCGACGAACGTGATCTGCGTGGGCGTGGTGAACATTCGCACCTGCCGCGGCGCGCGCCGCGTGACCGCCACCGCCGTGTGATCCTCCTGCGACAGCACATGTGCGAGCTGCTGCTGGATGTCGCGGATGCGAACCGGATCGCCGATCTCGTCGCCGGTGTCTTCGAGCACGTGATAGACGTCGAGGCTCGAGCCGTCCGCCGTCGGCGTGATGCGCGCATCGACGATCGTGAGCCCGAGCTGGTCGAGCAACGCCGTCGTCCGCGCGAAGCTGTGTTGCCGATGCGAGGTATAGGTCGAGATGCCCGTGCCGCCGCGCCCCGACTGCTGCTGCACCGAAACCAGCGAGCCGCTGTCCGCGCTGTCTCGCTGCGCGAGCATCGACGTGTGCCAGGCAATTTCTTCGGGCGTATGCCGCAGGAAATAGGCATCCGTGAGTCGCTGCCAGATCGATTGCAACGCCGCTTCCGCGAGCCCATCGCGCGCGATCAGCTCGCGCGCGCGCGTCTGCGTTTCGGCGATCAGCTGATCCTGGTCGATCGGACTCTCGAGCCCGCGGCGCAGTGCTTCGCGCGTGCGCTGATAGAAGCCTGCGAACAGCGACGCCTTCCAGTTGTTCCAGAGCTTCGGGTTGGTGCCGCGCACGTCGGAGACGGTCAGCACGTACAGATAGTCGAGATGGTTCTGGTCGCCTACGTGCTTCGCGAACTCGTGGATCACCTTGGGATCCGAGATGTCCTTCTTCTGCGCGGTCACGGACAGCACCAAGTGGTTTTTCACGAGCCACGCGACCAGGCGCGCGTCGTAGACGGACAGTCCCTGCTCGAGACAGAATGCCTCCGCGTCGACCGCGCCCAGCTCGGAGTGATCGCCGCCGCGCCCCTTGGCGATGTCGTGGAAGATCGCGGCGAGATACGCGAGCTCCTGCTTCGGCAACGCCTGCATGATGCGCGACAGCTCCGGGAACTCATGGTCGTACTTCGCCATCGCCAGGCGCCGCAGGTTGCTGACGACGAACAATGTGTGCGCGTCCACCGTGTAAGCGTGGAACAGGTCGTACTGCATGCGGCCGACGATGCGGCCGAACGCGGGAATGTAGCGCCCGAGCACGCCGTAGAGATTCATCCGCCGCAGCTCGTGCGTGACGCCGGTGGGCGCGCGCAGGATCTCGAAGAACAGCCGGTGATTGCGCGGATGCTGGCGGAATTCCTCGTCGATCAGCCACAGGTGACGCGTCAGCTGGCGGATGGTCGAGGCGCGCACGCCGCGGATCGCTGGATTCTGCTCGATGACCACGAACAGCTCGAGCAGCGCGGAGGGGTAGCGGTCGAAGACGTCGTCGTGCGTGATCTCCAGATAGTCGTTGCGAATCTGGAAACGCGGATTCACCGGCAGCGGCGGCGTGTTCGGGCTGGTGAGGATTGCTTCGCGAAACAGCTGCAGCAGCATTTCGTTCAGCAGGCTCACATCCATCGCCGTGCGGTAGTAGCGCTGCATGAACTGCTCGACTGCGAGCGTGTAGGTCGCGTCTTCGTAGCCGAACATCTTCGCGAGCCGGATCTGATGATCGAACAGCAGCCGGTCCTCGCGGCGATTGGTCAGCACGTGCAGCGCGAAGCGGATCTTCCACAGGAACGCCTGCGCGGTCTTCAGCTTGCGCAGCTCGCTCTTCGCCAGAAAGCCGTGCTCGACCAGCTCTTCGAGCGAGTCGCCGCCGAAGTGCCGCTTCGCGACCCAGCCGATCGTCTGGATGTCGCGCAGCCCGCCGGGGCTCGACTTCACGTTGGGCTCGAGGTTGTAAGCGGTGTCGTGATAGCGGTGATGACGCGCGGTCTGCTCGGCGACCTTGGCCTCGAAGAAGTCGCGCGTCGGCCAGACGCGCTCCGGCGCGAGTGCGCGCCGCATGGCTTCGAACAGCGATTCCGGGCCGACCAGCAGCCGCGCTTCGATCATGGTGGTCGCGACGCTCACATCCGCGGCGCTCTCGCGCTGACAATCGTCGATGGTGCGGACGCTGTGACCGACCTCCAGGCCGATGTCCCACATGAACGTGAGGAAGCGCTCGAGATCCGGCTGCCACGGTGCGGTCTCGCTCTTCGGCAGCAGCACCATGATGTCGATGTCGGAGCAGAGGTTCAGCTCGCCGCGCCCGTAGCCGCCGACAGCGATCAGCGCGAGCTCGCGCACGTGATCGCCGAGGTGCTGCGTCCAGGCCGTCTTGAGCAACGTGTCGACGAGACGCGCACGATCGCGCACCAGTCGCTCGACCGGCTCGTCGTCGTGGAAGCGTTGCTTGAGGCGGTTGTCGCCTTCGGTGAGCGCGCCGCGGAACGCAGCGATCTCCTGTTTCGTCCCGCTCAGCGACGCAGGCAGCCCGGCCAGGTAATCCCAGCCGGGATCGCTCACTGCGGTCGTGAGCTCGTCGAAGTCCTCGTGGGTAAGTACGGGCATGGCCGCAGCGCGAGGGGCCGCGGCTTCAGCGTTCGGCCGCGCCCAGTGTGAGCACTTCGAAGCCGGTGTCAGTGACGAGCACCGTGTGCTCCCACTGCGCTGACAACGAGTGATCCTTCGTGATGACCGTCCAGCCGTCCGGGAGGAGACGCACGTGGCGCTTGCCTGCGTTGACCATCGGCTCGACTGTGAACGTCATGCCCGCCACCAGCTCCATGCCCTGGCCGCGCTCGCCGTAATGGAGCACCTGCGGGTCTTCGTGAAAGATCTGGCCGATGCCGTGCCCGCAATATTCCCGCACGATGGACAGGTGCTGCGGCTCGACGAAGGTCTGGATCGCCGAGCCGATATCGCCGAGATGCGCGCCGGGGCGGACCTGGCGGATGCCGATCCACATCGCCTCGTGGGTGATATCGATCAGCCGCTGTGCCGCCGGAGCGACCTTGCCGACCGCGTACATGCGGCTGGTGTCGCCATGCCAGCCGTCCTTGATGACCGTGACGTCGACGTTGACGATGTCGCCCTGCTTCAGGCGCTTGTCCGGGCTCGGAATCCCGTGGCAGACGACGTGATTCACGGAGGTGCAGATCGACTTGGGAAAGCCGCGGTAGTTGAGCGGGGCCGGTACGGCGTGCTGCTGGTTGACGATGTAATCGTGACAACGCGCGTTCAGCTCGTCGGTGGTGACGCCGGGGACGACGTAGGGTCCGATCATGTCCAGGACGTCGGCCGCGAGGCGACCGGCGGTCCGCATCTGATCCTGCTGGGCCGGCGTCTTGATCGTCACCTGGCTGCCTCTCCTTGCGGCGCTCTCCGAATTCGAAGTGCCCTGCGAAGTCGGCCAGCGGGGCAGGGATTGCAGCAGGCCGCGCATCTAGCTGACTCCTGGAAAATCGGGGGGAAAATCCGGCGAAAACTTTTGGACGATCATGAAGTTTATGGTATAAAGCGCGCGTTTTTTTCGCAATGAATTCTCGGCTCGTCTGGTTCATTCCAGTGGGCCATAACTCTCACACCTTGCCGACACATGTGACGGGGTGCTTGCAGCTTCGAGAGAACTGCAGGTCGTTGCATGGGGCAGGTGGAGGCCTAACCCCTACAGGAGACTCGATCATGGCCAGCATGTCCATGCGGCAGATGCTGGAAGCGGGCGTCCACTTCGGACATCAGACCCGTTTCTGGAACCCCAAGATGGCCCCTTTCATCTTCGGGGAGCGCAACCGGATCCACATCATCAACCTGGAAAAGACGCTGCCGCTCTATAACGAGGCGGCTGCCTTCATTCGCCAGGTCGTCGCCGACGGCGGCCGTGTGCTGTTCGTCGGCACCAAGCGCTCGGCGCGCGAAGCCATCAAGCAGGCGGCCGGGCGCTGCGGCATGCCTTATGTCAGCCATCGCTGGCTTGGCGGCATGCTCACGAATTTCAAGACCGTGCGCGGCTCGATCAAGCGCCTGATCGCGCTGGACGAGATGACCGCGAACGGCACGCTCGAGCAGCACAGCAAGCGCGAGGCGCAGGGTCTGCGCCGCGAGCGCGAGAAGCTGGAGCGCAGCCTCGGCGGCATCAAGGAAATGGACTCGCTGCCGGACGTCCTGTTCGTGATCGACGTCGGTCACGAAAAGATCGCGATCCACGAGGCGAAGAAGCTCGGCATCCCGGTCGTGGCGATCGTCGACACCAATTGCGCGCCGGACGACGTGGATTACGTCGTACCGGGCAACGACGACGCGATGCGCGCAATCGCGCTGTACGCCGAAGGCGTCGCTGACGCGGCGCTCGACGGCAAGTCGGCGCTGCCGGAAGTGCCGACCGGCGAAGACGAATTCGTCGAGCTCGACGAGGAAGGCAAGCCACGGCCGAAGACGGGCGCACCCGCGCCGCGCCGTGGCCGCGCAGCCGCCGTGCGCAAGAAACAGGCGCCGCGCCGCCGCGTGCCCGAGAAGATGCCGGACGAGCCGGTCGAGGAGGTCGTCGCGGCGGAAGTCGACGACGTCGAGGCGGACGTGTCGCCGGAAGAGTTCATGGCGCGCCGTAAGGCCGCGCTCGCCAAGCGCAAGCCGACTGGAACGGGTGGCACGCCCGCGGCCGGCGGCGGCACACCTCCTGCAGCTGGCGCGACGGAGTGATCATGGCTGTTACCGCTGAAGCAGTGAAGACGCTCCGCGAACGGACCGGCGCGGGGATGATGGAGTGCAAGAAGGCACTCGTCGAAACCAACGGCGACCTGGATGCCGCTGCCGAGTTGATGCGCAAGGCCGGTTTGGCGAAGGCCGACAAGAAAGCCGCGCGCATCGCGGCGGAAGGCGTCGTGGTGATCGAGCGCTCCGGCGACGGTCGTCGCGCGGCGGTCGTCGAGGTCAATTGCGAGACCGATTTCGTGGCGCGCGAGCGCGACTTCCAGCAGTTCGCTGCCGGCGTCGCCAAGGCAGCGCTGGCGAAGCGCCCGGCGAATGTCGAGGCGTTGCTCGCGGCGCCGCTCGAGGGCGGCCAGTCGATCGATCCAATTTCCATTGAAGATGGGCGTCGCGCTCTGATTGCGAAGATCGGCGAGAACATCACTGTGCGCCGCTTCACCCTGGTCGAGGCGCCCGCCGTGGTCGGCACGTACCTGCACGGCACGCGCATCGGCTCGCTGGTGGCGATGAAGAGCGGCGACGAGGCTGTCGCCAAGGACATCGCCATGCACGTCGCCGCCATCAACCCGGCGTTCATTTCGTCCGCGCAGGTCCCCGCCGACGAGGTGACGCGCGAGCGTGCAATTTTCGTCGAGCAGGCGAAGAGCGACCCGAAGACTGCGGGCAAGCCGCAGGAAATCGTCGCCAAGATCATCGAAGGCAAGGTCCGCAAGTGGCTCGGCGAGATCACTTTGCTCGGCCAGCCGTTCGTCAAGGACGACAAGCAGACGGTGGAGCAGTACCTGAAGAACGCCGGCGGCGAGGTGGCCGCGATCGTGCGCTACGAAGTCGGGGCCGGCATCGAGAAAAAGCAGGAAGATTTTGCAGCCGAGGTGGCCAAGCAGGTCGAAATCGCCAAATCCAAGCACTGACGCACCGACCCACAGAACCCCGCCCCGGCGGGGTTCTTTATAATGAGCCCGGGTGACGAGGGTCACGAAGTCACGAGGTCACGCCGTTCATGGCAGCTACTGGTAAGCCTGTTAGCGAATCCCCAGCCCCGACTCCTGCCACGGCGGGCCTGCGGCGCATCCTGCTCAAGCTGTCGGGCGAGGCGCTGATGGGTCAGGAGGACTACGGCGTCGACCCGAAGATGCTCAAGCGGGTCGCGCTCGAGATCCGCGAGGTCATGAGCCTGGGCATGCAGGTCGCGGTCGTCATCGGCGGCGGCAACATCTTCCGCGGCGCCGGGCTGGCGCGTGCCGGCATGGACCGCGTCACCGGCGATCACATGGGCATGCTCGCCACCGTTATGAATTCGCTGGCGATGCAGGATGCCGTCGAAGCGCTCGGGCTGCACGCACGCGTGATGTCCGCGATCCGCATCAACGAAGTGTGCGAGGAGTACATCCGGCGTCGCGCAGTGCGTCACCTCGAGAAGGGGCGCGTCTGCATCCTGGCCGCCGGCACCGGCAATCCCTTCTTCACCACCGACACCGCGGCGAGCCTGCGCGCGATCGAAATCAACGCCGACCTGCTGCTGAAGGCCACCAAGGTCAACGGCATCTACTCCGACGATCCGATGAAGAATCCGCAGGCGACGCGCTATGCGCGCCTGACCTTCGACAAAGTGCTGATGGACCGTCTCAACGTGATGGATGCGACGGCGATCGTCATGTGCCGCGACAACAACCTGCCGCTGCGCGTCTTCGACCTGACGAAGCCGGGCGAGCTGCTGCGCATCGTGCGGGGCGAGGACGTCGGGACATTGGTCACCAATTCGTAGCTGGGAGAACGCCCATGCTGGAAGACGTCAAGAAAGACGCCAATGAGCGCATGAACAAGTGCGTCGCGGCGCTGAAGAACGAGCTGAAGAAAGTGCGCACCGGTCGCGCGCACACCAGCCTCCTCGAGCACATCCGGGTCGAGTACTACGGCAACGAAGTGCCGCTCAACCAGGTCGCGAACCTGGCCGTCGAGGATGCGCGCACGCTGACCGTGACGCCGTGGGAGAAGACCATGGTGCAAGTGGTCGAGAAGGCGATCATGAAGTCCGACCTCGGGCTGATGCCGAACACTGCCGGCACCGTGATCCGCGTGCCAATGCCGCCGCTGACCGAGGAGCGCCGCCGCGATCTCACCAAGGTCGTGCGTCACGAGGCCGAGAATGCCCGCGTCGCCGTGCGCAACGTGCGCCGCGACGTGATGGGCGAGCTCAAAGAGATGCTCAAGGAAAAGATGATCTCGCAGGACGACGATCGTCGGGCGCATGACGAAGTACAGAAGCTGACCGACCGGCACGTCGCCGAGATCGACCAGTTGCTCGCCGAAAAAGAAAAAGAGCTGATGCAGGTCTGAATGGCGAAGACCGCAGAGCTCAGCGGCATGCCGCGGCACATTGCAGTCATCATGGACGGCAATGGCCGGTGGGCCGCTGCGCGCGCGTTGCCACGTCCGGCGGGCCACCGCATGGGCGTGAAGGCCGTCAAGCAGATCGTCGAGAACTGCGCGCAGCGCGGCGTGCAGGTGCTGACCTTGTTCGCGTTTTCGAGCGAGAACTGGAAACGGCCGAAGGAAGAAGTCTCGATGCTGATGAGCCGTTTCCTGCAGGCGCTCGACGACGAAGTCGCAGATCTGCACCAGAACGGCATTCGCCTGATCTTCGTCGGCAACCTACAGCAGCTTTCTCCGGCGTTGCGCGAACGCATGGATGCGGCGGTGGCGCTCACGGCGGGTAACGACAAGATGATGCTCGTCATCGCCATCGCTTACGGCGGGCGTTGGGACATCGCCGCGGGCGCGCGGCGGCTCGCCGAACGCTGCGTCGCCGGCGAACTGCGCGCCGACAGCATCGATGAGGCACTGCTCGGCGAGCAGCTGGCACTGACTGGCCTGCCCGATCCCGATTTGCTGATCCGCACCGGCGGCGAGCAGCGCATCAGCAATTTTCTCCTCTGGAACCTCGCGTACACGGAGCTGTACTTCTGCGACACGCTGTGGCCCGATTTCGACGATCGTGCGCTCGATGCCGCGATCGCGCATTTCGGCCGCCGCCAGCGTCGCTTCGGGCTCGTCCCCGAGCAGGCCGGGACGCGCTGATGCTGCGCGAACGGGTCATCACCGCACTGATCCTCGCCGCGCTCGTGCTGCTGGTGATCTTCATGCTGCCGCATGCCGCGACGATGGCGGCGCTCGCGCTGCTCGTCGTCGCCGCGGCGTGGGAGTGGTCGGCGTTCCCGCGCTTCACTCAGCATTCAGCACGGATCTTCTATGTAGCGTTCGTGGCTGCATGCGTCGCGGCCACCTGGTGGTTCGGCGTCGAACGCGAGGAGATGGATCGTCTCATCCAGGCAGCATTGGCGTGGTGGGTATTCGCACTGGTCTGGGTGGCGATCGCTCCTGCGCGGGTCAATCGCGTGACCGCCGCCGGTGCTGGGCTGCTGGTGCTCGTCCCGGCGTGGCTTGCGCTGGCGCGCCTGCACGCGTTCGGTCCGCAGCTGCTCTTGTTCCTGATCCTGCTGGTCGTTGCCGCGGACGTCGGCGCCTATTTCGCCGGCCGGCGCTTCGGCCACAACAAGCTCGCACCGCGCGTCAGTCCGGGCAAGACCTGGGAGGGCGTGATAGGCGGCTTCGTTGCAGCAGCGCTGATGGCCGGCGTCGGCGTGTGGTGGTTCAAGGTGGACGCGCCGCGGTTTCTGGCGCTGTGCATCGTGGTCGTGGTGGCTTCGATCATCGGCGATCTCACCGAGAGCCTGTTCAAGCGCCACGCCGGTTTGAAGGACAGCGGCCGGCTGTTGCCGGGGCACGGCGGCTTGCTCGACCGCGTCGACAGCGTGACGGCGGCGGCGCCGGTTTTCCTGATCGGTCTCGAACGCCTGGGGTTGCTGCGATGAGCGCGCCGCTGCGCGTCGCCGTTCTTGGCTCGACCGGCAGCATCGGGCTGAACACGCTGGACGTGCTCGAGCGGCATCGCGACCGCTACGAGGTTTTCGCACTCGCCGCGCGCAGCAACGTCGCGCGTCTGCGCGAGCAATGTTTGCAACACCGGCCGCGATTCGCCGTCGTCGTTGACGATTCAGCAGCCGCACTGCTGGCAGCGCAGCTGCGCAGCGCGGGCTCGCCGACCGAGGTTCTGACGGGCGAACAGGCATTGAGCGACATCGCCGCGCACGCCGACGTCGACATCATCATGGCTGCGATCGTCGGCGCTGCCGGCCTCGCTTCGAGCCTCGCTGCCGCACGCGCCGGCAAACGCATCCTGCTCGCGAACAAAGAAGCGCTGGTCATGTCCGGCCCGCTGTTCGTGCAGGCGGTGCGCGAGGGCGGGGCGACGCTGATCCCGGTCGATAGCGAGCACAACGCCATCTTCCAATGCATGGGCGGCAGTCGCGCTGCCGGCGTGCGGCGCGTATTGCTCACGGCTTCCGGCGGTCCGTTCCTGCGCACGCCCGCGGCCGATTTACGTAATGTCACGCCCGATCAGGCTTGCGCTCACCCGCGCTGGGTCATGGGGCGCAAGATCTCCGTCGACTCGGCAACGCTCATGAACAAAGGCCTGGAGTTGATCGAAGCCTGTCTGCTGTTCAGCTTGCCGGCCCGCCAGGTCGAGGTAGTGGTCCACCCGCAGAGCATCGTGCATTCGCTGGTGGAGTACGTGGACGGCTCGATGCTCGCGCAACTGGGTAATCCCGACATGCGTACGCCAATTGCGCACGCGCTGGGCTGGCCGGAGCGGCTGAGCTCGGGTGTAGAATCGCTCGACATTCTGCGCGCCGCCCGCCTCGATTTCGAAGCGCCCGACCTCGAGCGTTTCCCCGCCCTGGCCCTGGCGCGCAGCGCCGCGGAGGCCGGCGGTACGGCGCCGGCGGTGCTCAATGCCGCGAACGAAGTGGCCGTCGGCGCGTTTCTCGAAGGGCGCTGCCGGTTCCCGGACATCGTCGCGTTGATCGAGCGAGTTCTGGCGCGGCGGCCCGCGATGCCGGCGGACTGCGTAGCAGACATTCTGGCTGCAGACGGTTGGGCGCGCCGCGAGGCGCAGGCCGCAATCGCCGGCCCGGCAGGAGTTCATGCATGATTTCGACGGATAGCCCGCTGCAATTCGTCATCAACGTTGCAGCGTTCATCGTGGCGATCGGCGTGCTGGTCGCGGTGCACGAGTTCGGGCATTTCTGGGTCGCACGCAAGCTCGGCATCCGCGTGCTGCGCTTCTCCATCGGGTTCGGCAAGCCGCTGTACTCGCGCGTTCTCGGCAAGGATCCGGTCGAGTTCGTGGTCGCCGCGGTGCCGCTCGGCGGCTACGTGAAGTTGCTCGACGAGCGTGAAGGCAACGTCGCGGAGCGCGATCTGCCGCGCGCCTTCAATCGCCAGCCAGTGTGGAAGCGCATTGCGACGCTGCTCGCCGGGCCGGCCATGAACCTGATTTTCGCAATCGCGCTGTACTGGGTGTTGTTCACCGCCGGCGTGCCGGCGATCAAGCCGATCGTCGGCGAGATCACGCCGGACTCGATCGCCGCGCGCGCGGGGCTGCGTTACGAGGACCAGATCCTGCAGATCGGCGGTCAACCGACGCCGACGCTCGAAGCGGCGACGCTGGCAATCATCGAGGACCTCACCGACGACGGCACCATCGACATGACCGTGCGCGGCGTCGATGGCGCGGACCGCGACCTGTCGCTGCCGGTCGGCGAGCGCAGCCGCGCGCTCACGCAGCCCGAGGCGCTGCTTCCGGGGCTGGGTTTCGAGATCTGGCGGCCGCGGGTCAAGCCGATCATCGGCCTGGTCAACAAGGGCACCGCCGGCGAGCGGGCGGGGCTGCGGGTCGGCGATGAGATCCTGGCGATCGACGGCGAGCGGATCTCGCATTTCCAGCAGCTGGTGAACCGGGTGAAGCCCAATCCGGGACGCACAGTCACCCTGCAAGTACGCCGTGACGGCGCGGTCCGAGACATGAAGGTGACTATCGGCGAGGAATCGAAAGGCGGCCGCAAGACCGGGCTGATCGGCATCGCGCCGAAAGATCAGCGGATTCCTACCGGCCGCACGCTGGAGGACATGCTGACCCTGCAGAAGTACGGCGCGGTCGCGGCCGTCGGGCAGGCGGCGGCCAAGACCTGGGACACCTCGGTGTTCACGTTGCGCATCGTCGGCCGCATCATCACCGGCGACGTTTCGCTGCAGGCCATTTCCGGCCCGATCAGTATCGCGGAAACAACAGGTTTCGCTGCGCGGCAGGGGTGGCGCACCTTCCTGGGCACGCTGGCGCTCATCAGCATCAGCCTGGGCGTGCTGAATCTGCTGCCGATCCCGATTCTCGACGGCGGACAAGTGGTTTATCAGCTTGCGGAACTGGTGAAGGGCGGGCCGGTCTCAGAGCGTGCACAGCTCCTCGGCCAGCAGATCGGCATCGCGATGCTGATCCTGATGATGACGCTGGCGTTTTATAACGACATCGCACGACACTTGAACTGACGTCAGAAGGGGTCCCGGCCGATGCGTTTGAAGTCGATCATCCACGCGACGCTCGCGCTGGCCGCCGCGGGCGCGCTGTGCGAGCCCGCCGCTGCCCAGCTCCTGCCCGGCGGCACCGGCGCCAACAACCGCACCGACGACCAGCAGTTCACCGTCGGCGACATCCGCATCGAAGGCCTGCAGCGCATCTCCGAGGGCACGGTCTACAACTACCTGCCGATCAACATCGGCGACCGGCTCGACCAGCGCCGCGTGGCCGAGGCGCTGCGCGCGCTGTACGAGACCAAGTTCTTCCGCGACGTCGAGATCCGCCGCGAAGGCGGCACGCTGGTGGTCGCCGTGCTCGAGCGGCCTTCGATCGAGAGCTTCGAGATCAAGGGCAACAAGGACATCAAGACCGAGGATCTGCAGAAGTCGCTGCGCAACGTCGGCCTCGCCACCGGCAAGACCTTCGACCAGTCGGTGCTCGACGAGGTCAAGCAGTACCTCACGGACCAGTACTTCTCGCGCGGCAAGTACGCCGTGCGCGTCGATGCCAAGGTCGAGGAAGTACCGGGCAACAAGGTCAAGCTGACGATCGACGTCAACGAGGGCAAGCGCGCCCGCATCCGCCAGATCAACATCGCCGGCAACTCGGCGTTCGACGACAAGACGCTGCTCGAGCAGTTCGAGCTGAAGACGCCGAACTGGCTGTCGTGGTACCGCTCCGACGACCGCTACGCGCGCGAGGCGCTGTCGGGCGACTTGGAGAAGCTGCGCTCGTACTACATGGACCGCGGTTACGCGAACTTCGCCGTGACCTCGACCCAGGTGGCGATCGCGCCGGAGAAGGACGACATCTTCATCACGGTCAACGTGCACGAAGGCGACGTCTACAAGGTGTCGGACGTGAAGATCGCCGGCAACCTGGTCGTGCCGGAGTCGGAGCTGAAGCGGCTGATCTTCATGCCGGCCGGGCACCAGTACTCGCTGCGCGCGGTGACGGCGACCACCGAAGCCATGAAGGCGCGCCTCGGCTTCGACGGCTACGCGTTCGCGACGATCGATCCGGTGCCGCAGGTGAACGAGCAGACGAAGGAAATCACGCTGACCTTCGTGGTCGACCCGAAGAACCGCGTGTATGTGCGGCGCGTGAACTTCAACGGCACCTCGGGCGTGAACGACGAAGTGTTCCGGCGCGAGATGCGCCAGCTCGAGGGCTCGTACCTGTCGAACGCCGCGGTCGAGCGCTCCAAGCAGCGCATCCAGCGGCTGCCATTCATCGAGAAGGTCGAGGTCGAGACCAACCAGGTGCCGGCTGCGGCCGACCTGGTCGACGTCGATTTCCAGATCACCGAAGGCCTGCCGGGCCAGTTCGGCGGCGGTGTCGGTTACTCCGAGTCGCAGTCGGTGATCCTGCAAGGCAACTTCGTGCACTCGAACTTCATGGGCACCGGCAATCGCATCGCCGCCGAGATCAATTCCGGCAAATACGCGAAGTCGTTCAACTTCTCGCACACCGACCGCTACACGACGATCGACGAAGTGCAGCGCACGGTCTCGCTCGGCTACCGCGACGTCACGCAGTTCACTTCGGCGGCCTCGGACTTCGACACCGAGTCGGTCACTCTCGGTCTCAACTACGACTGGCCGATCACCGAGTATCAGTACGTGGGCGTCGGCGTCACGGCGCAGCGTTCAGAGCTGGTGACCACCGAGGGCGGCAGCGCCGAGCAGGCGGTCGACTGGGTGCGCAACAACGGCAATCCGAAGGTCACCTGCCGCCAGGTCATCCTCGATGACGACTGCACCGACTTTGCCGAGTTCGAGGTCGTCAGCAGCAAGTTCGACACGTTCGAGCTCAACCTCGGCTGGCGCTTCGATTCGCGCAACCGCGCCATCTTCGCCGACCGCGGCACGCGGCATCGCTTCAACGTCGGCTACACGCTGCCGGGCAGCGAGGTCGAGTACTGGAGCGCGTCGTACGACTACCTGCAGTTCGTGCCGATCTGGCGCCAGTTCACGCTCATGTTCAACGCCGAGCTGGCTTACGGGCGGGCGCTCGGCGATACCACGGCGTTGCCGCCGTACCGTCAGTATTTCGCCGGCGGCCCGGACTCGGTGCGCGGCTTCCGCGAGTCGCGGCTCGGCCCGAAAGACAACTTCGGCCGGCCCTACGGCGGCAACATCAAGACCGTGGCGCAAACCGAGCTGCTCTTGCCGATCCCGGACAAATGGCGCAACAGCGCCCGCTTCAGCCTGTTCTTCGACATCGGTAACGTGTTCTCCGACCAGAACATCGTCTTCAAGGCGCCGAACACGCATCCCCTGGACCCGACCTTCGTTCCCGGGGTAATCGACTATGGCTTCAAGTATAGTGAGCTCAAACAGTCGGTCGGCGTGGCCGTGCAATGGCTGGCGCCGCTGGGCGTGTTCCGGTTCAGCTACGCGATGCCTCTGAACGACAAGCGCGGCAATACCGACACGCGTTGGGGCGACGAGGTCGAGGGGTTCCAGTTCTCGATCGGCCAGGCGTTCTGACAAACCATTACACAAGTATCGAGGTCAATCCTACATGGCACGTTTGAGTCCGGGTTCGATCGTTGCAGGTTCGATTCTGGCGGGCATGACCTTGCTCGCTCCGCTGGGTGTGGCACACGCCGAGGCGAAGATCGCTGTGGTCAACGTGCCGCGGCTGCTCGACGAGGCGCCGCAGGCGAAGTCGGCGATGCAGGCGCTGCAGGACGAGTTCGCGCCGCGCCAGAAGGAGATCATGGCGCAGCAGAAGGATCTGAAGACGAAAGAGGAAAAGCTGAATCGCGACGGCGCGGTCATGGCCGAGAACGAGCGGCGCAACGCCGAGAAGGATCTGCGCGACGGGCAGCGCGAGCTGGCCCGCAAGCAGAACGAGTACGTCGAGGACCTGAACCTGCGCCGCAACGAAGAGATCGGCAAGCTGCAGCGCTCGCTGCTTCAGGAAGTGCAGGCGTTCGCGCGCACCTCCAACTACGACCTGATCGTCGGCGAGGGCGTCCTCTACGTGAACGAGTCGATGGACATCACCGCGCAGGTTCTCAGCGCGCTGCAGGCTCGTTACAAGGCGACCGGGGGCGCTGCGCCGAAACCGGCGACGCCGAAGGCGGCCACTCCGCCGCCGCCGCAGAGCAAGCCGCAACAGCCGCAATAATCAGCGAGGGCGCCCTGGCGCACATCCGCCCGTGAGCACCGTCACTCTAGGTGAGCTCGCGGTCCGCTTCGGCTGCACTCTGCAGGGCGATCCCGATCTCCGCGTCGCGCACGTCGCGACGCTGGAGCGCGCGGATCCGCAGTCGCTGACCTTTCTCGCGAATCCGCGTTACCGGCGCTACCTGCCGCAGACCAAGGCCGGTGCGGTGGTGCTGGACGCGCAGTTCGCCGCTGAGTGTCCTGTCCCTGCGCTGATCGCCAAGAATCCGTACGCCACCTACGCGCGGATTGCCACGCTGCTGCATCCGGCGCCGCCTGTGATTCCGGGCCGGCATTCGGCGGCCGTCATCGATCCGAGCGCAGTCATCGATCCGTCTGCGGCCATCGGGCCGCTCGCCGTGATCGGCGCACGGGCGCGGATCGGTGCGCGCTGCACGATCGGCCCCGGTTGCGTGCTGCTTGACGACGTGACGATCGGCGCCGATACGCGGCTCGTTGCAAGCGTCACGGTGTGCAGCTCGGTCATGATCGGCGAGCGTTGCGTGCTGCATCCCGGCGTCGCGGTCGGGGCCGACGGCTTCGGCTTTGCTCCGGATGCCGGCGGGATGGTCAAGGTCCCGCAGATCGGCGGCGTGCGCATCGGCAACGACGTCGAGGTCGGCGCCAACACCACGATCGATCGCGGCACGATCGAGGACACCGAGATCGGCGACGGGGTCAAGCTCGACAACCAGATCCAGATCGGCCACAACGTGCGCATCGGCGAGCATACGGTTATTGCGGGCTGCACCGGGATCTCCGGCAGCACCACAATCGGGGCGCGCTGCATGCTGGCGGGGCAGGTGGGTATCGCCGGCCACCTGACGATCTGCGACGACGTCTTCGTGACCGGCCGTACGTTCGTCAACAGCAGCATCCGCAAGCCGGGTTACTATTCCGGCGGCATTACGGCCGACGAGGCAACGCGCTTCCGCAAGAACGCCGCGCGCTTCCACCGGCTGGACGAGCTGGCGCGCCAGGTACGCCGCCTGAGCGGAGCGGCGCCCGAGTCGGACCCTGAAAAAGACGGACAAGGATCAGACGAATAAGAGGGTGGGGATGACTGAACACTTGACGATGGACATCCAGGAAGTGATGCGCCGGCTGCCGCATCGCTATCCGTTCCTGCTCGTGGACCGCGTGCTCGAGTGCGTCTCCGGGCAGTCGATCCGCGCGATCAAGAACGTGACGATCAACGAGCCGTTCTTCCCCGGGCACTTCCCCGCACGGCCGGTGCTGCCGGGCGTCATCATCCTGGAGGCGCTGGCGCAGACCGCCGGGATCCTGGCCTTCGTCACGGCCGGCGTGTATCCGGACGAGAAGCGGGAGTTGTATTTCGTCGGCATCGACAAGGCGCGCTTCCGCCGCCCGGTTCTGCCCGGCGACCAGCTCGTCCTGAAGGCGACGCTGGAGCGCTCGCTGCGCGGCATCTGGAAGTTCTCGACCGTTGCCGAGGTCGACGGCCAGGAGGCGACCAGCGCCGAGATGATGGTCGCACCCGGCCAATGAGCCTCGCGTAATGGCCATTCACCCTACCGCTCTCATCGCGTCCGATGCGCAGCTCGCGTCGGACGTGGAGATCGGCGCGTACACCGTCGTCGGGCCCGGCGTGACGATCGGCGCCGGCACCTGGGTCGGTCCGCACGCGGTGATCGAAGGGCCGACCACGATCGGCCGCGACAACCGCATCTTCCAGTTCGCGTCGATCGGCGCAGCACCGCAGGACCTGAAGTACAACGGCGAGCCGACGCGCCTGGAGATCGGCGACCGCAATACATTCCGCGAGAACTGCACGATCAATCGCGGCACGACCAAGGACCAGCTGGTGACGCGCATCGCCGACGACAACCTGTTCATGGCGGGCTCGCACGTCGGCCACGACAGCGTCATCGGCTCCCATTGCGTGTTCGCGAACTACGCGACGCTCGGCGGCCACGTCGAGATGGGCGACTGGGTGCACATGGGCGGCTTCTCCGGCGTGCACCAGTTCTGCATGGTCGGCGCGCATGCGTTCATCGCCAACAACACCGCGGTGACGCGCGATGTGCCGCCGTTCGTAATGGCGGTGGGCCGTCCGGCTGAGCCGCACAGCGTGAACTCCGAAGGCCTGAAGCGCCGGGGCTACTCGGCCGACCAGATTCGGAACATTCGCGAT
>DATENH010000070.1:0-6870 GCA_035275145.1 Steroidobacteraceae bacterium
GCCGAGATCATCCGCCAGCTCTGCCAGATCGCGATTCGCACGCAGCAGCATCATCGTCATACCGACGTCCGCGACACGGAACGGATGCTCGCGCGCAATACGCCGCTGATCCCAGCCCATCTCGCGACCGGCCTGCACGAGGGCCAGGTAGCGGTCGTACTCGATCTTGGTCGGGCGCATGCTCTGATCGAGATGGGTTGTGTCGCGACGTGTGTACTCACCCACTCGCGACGTGTCGATCGCGCGCGACGGCGCGTCCCACTCCGGCGAATTGTCGCGCCCCGTTTCCCACGGATGCATCGCGATCACCACGCCCTTGCCGAGCGGATCGCGCACCTGCGCGAACCAGCGATGCCACTTGAACAGCTTCGGAAACAATCGCTCGAGGCGCGGCCGGAACGTCGCACTGCGCTCCGTACGCAGCCACAACGAGCGCACGACGCTGGAAGCGACCGGCGGCTGGGTAATGCCCGAGGTGAGGGGGGATGTCCCCGTGCCCCAAACCGCCGGTCCGGGAAAGTAACCGGCATCGTCCTTCCAGAACACGATGTGCGGCAGGAAGCCGTCGGGCCACTGCGCCTCGAACAGCGTCTCCACCTCGCGCCACGCGCGGTCCTGATCGAACGTCGCAAAGCCGAGCGCGACGAACGCCGAATCCCAGTTCCACTGGAACGGATACACGCGCCCGTTGGGCACCGTGTAGCCGCCGCGGTCGTTGGCGCGCAGGATCTCCCGCGCGCGCTCGTCCAACTGCATGGTCATCGTCGTCGTCTAAAAGTTCACCGTGAAGCGCAGCGTGTAACGCCGCGGCAGCACCGGCCGGCCGACGAAGAACGCGCCGCTCGCAGCCTGCGCCGTGTCCTGGCGCGGCGAGCCTTCGGTGATGCCGTCGTCGTCGAGCAGGTTGTAGACGTCGATGCCGATGCGCGAAGTCATGCCCGCCCAGTCGAACGTATAGCCCGCACCCAGGCGCATGATGTCGTACGCGTCGAGACTGATGAGGTTCGACTCGGTCGTGAACGTGTCGCCGGTGTGCGTGTTGTAGAGCTGCGCATCGAAGCGGCCGTCGTCGTAGTACAGGCCGAGGTTGTAGAGGAGGTTCGGCTGGCGCAGCAGCTCGTTGCCGACGAACGCCGGGTTGGTGTCGAACTTCGTGAACTCGTGCTCCTGCCAGGTCACGTTGCCTTCCAGGTTGAGGTTGTCCAGCAGCCGGAAGGTGAAGTCCGCTTCCATGCCATACGATTCGGTGGAAACGATGTTGACGCGCTCGATCACCGAACCGTTCGGCCCGTTGACGAAGCTCACCGCGCGCCGATCGTTCAGCTCCGTGTACAGCGCCGAGACCGTACCGGACAGGCGATCGCCGATGTATTTCACACCCAGCTCGGCCTGCTTGATGATCTCGGCCGTGTAGCTCTGCGGCTGATTCAGCGAGTTGAACTGCACCGCGCGCAGCTCAGGGAAGAAGAAGCCGCGGGCCGCGTTGGCGTAGATGTTCACCGAGTCGGTCAGCTTGTACAGGGCGCCGAGCGCGAGTGCCCATTCGTCGGTGCTGACGCTGCCCGTCAGGAACTGGCCGTTGCCCCACACCACATCGCGCTGGACCGGCGACAGGTTCGGCGTAGTCGAGTCGGTCACAACCGTCGCGCTGCGCTCGCGGCGGATGTCGCCGTCGATCGACTCGAAGCGCCCGCCGATGTCGAAGATGAACTTGTCGCTCTCCATCTGATCGGCGATGTAGATCGCCTGGCGCTGCGCCTCGTGCTTGTTGTTGACGTAGCCGATACCGGGATTGAGCAGGCCGTCGCGCGAGATGATCGTGCCGTCGCTCAGGGTCAGGTTGACCAGCCGCGCCTGATTCTGGAAGTCGGCGAGATACATGGTCGTGACGTTGAAGTCCTTCGCCTCGGCGTCCGCGTAGAAACCGCCGAGAGTGAAGTTGTGCTGGAACGAGCCGAGTTGCAGACCCTTCGTCAGGTTCAGCTCGACGCTCATGTCCTCGGCCGGCCGATCGCGATCGATGAAGCGATTCGGGAACAGCAGCGCATTCGCGGGCAGCGCCTCTCCTGTGTCGTCGTAAGTGAACGTGCCGGTCAAAGCGCCGGCGGGCAAGCCGCGGGTCGTGCGCGTGCCAGCGGCGGCGGGATTCAAGAACGCCGCCTGCGTCTCGGGCACGTTGACGAGACCGTCGCCGTCGAGGAAGAAATCGAAGACGTGGTGGTAGCTCGCATAGCGTGCCTTGCCGTTCACGCCCCAGTCGCTGCCCAGGTCTTTCTCGAACGCCAGCCCGACCGAGCCGTCCTTGGTGACGACGCCGTCGCCGATCGACGAGCGGAAGACTCCGCCGGGAACGTTGTAGCTCATGCCGTCGACCTGTTCGGTCTCGACCTGTTCCACATCGTCGCCGTCGTTGCCGGGGATGCGCTCGCGCGTGCGGCCGTCGAGCGGGATCGGCAGATAGAACTGCGCCTGGTCGTCGATGTACTGCCCGAACAGGGTGATGGAGCCCGAGTCGTCGGCGAATTCCTTTTTGATGTTGCCGCGGAGCTGGAAACCTTTGGTGTCGTTACCCGTTTCGATCGGGCCGTCGTCGGTGCGATAGAAGCCGGACAACGCGTAGTAGAGGCCGGCGTCGGTGCTCAGCGGGCCGCTCACAGCAAAGTCGCCGCGCACGCGGTTCTGGTCCGCGACCTCCAGCTGCACCTTTGCTTCCGGCGTGTCGCTACCCGTCTTCGAGATGTAGTTGATCAGGCCGGCGACCGAGCCGGGCCCGAACAGGTTGGAGACGCCGCCGCGCACGAACTCCAGCCGCTCGATGCCGAGGTCGTTGCGGTAGTACACGTCGAACGCCGAGGAGTTCAGGCCGAACGAGCTGAACACCGGCATGCCGTCGTACATGAGCGGCGTGAACTGATACTGGCCGCCCGACGGCAGGCCCTTGATGAACACGTTGGCCGCGACCTCGCCGCCGCCGCCCTCGGCCTTGATCGTCGGCACTGAATTCAGGATGTCGGCCTGGCTGTTCGCCGTGAGTTGCGAGAGCCGCTTCTCGTCGAAGCTGGTCACGGCCAGCGGCGTGTCGACGGAGGCGCGCGCCAGGCTCGTGCCGGTCACGACGATCTCCTCGAGCTGGTTGCCTTCGGTCTCGGGAGTCGCGTCCTGCGCAGTGACCGTCAAAGGTGCAGCCAGTAATGCGGCAATCGACAGCAGCCGCGTGCGGCGAACGGAAAGATGGCAGGTCGTGCTCAACATCGAAGTCCCCCTCCTGCTTGAATTTTGCGCGGTCGGCAGTGCGCCGCCGCAATCTGAAGCCAGGTTTCGGACGCAGATTAGGCCTTCAAAAACGTTTTTGTCAACGAAATATCGCGATTGCGCCAGCAACGCCGCGTTGCATTAGACTTGACCGCCAACAGGGCTACTGACGGAGCCGTATGTCGATCGTGCTGCTCGCTCGCGATCTCGGGCTGTCGATCTCGACTGTGTCGAGAGCGCTGAACGGCTACGAGGACGTGTCGCCGGCGACTCGCGAGCGCATCTTCAAGCGGGCGCGCGAGCTCGGTTACAAGCCGAACCCCGGCGCACGCCGGCTCAAATCCGGCCGCAGCTCGATGTGCGGCGTCATCCTTCCATCGGCCGGCGACGGCGTGCGATTCGTCGACAGCGTGTATTCGAGCCTGCTCGGCGGCGTCGAAGCGGAGCTCGAGAACGGCGGTTACTCGCTCATCGCGACGATGCAGACCCGCAACGACCCCGTGCGCGAGGCGGCGTTGTACGAGAACTTCATCAAGGGCGGCTGGGTCGATGCGCTGCTGATCGTACGTACGCGCGTCAACGACACCCGTGTCGCTCTCGCGCGCAAGCATCACATTCCCTTCGTCACGTACGGCCGCACGGAGACCACCGAGCCGTATGCCTGGGTCGACACCGACAACGAGAAGGCGTTCTATCTCGCGACCATGCGACAGATCGAGTTCGGTCACCGCCGCGTCGCGCTGCTCAACGGTCCGCTCGAGTTCTACTTCGCGCGCTTGCGCGAGAAGGGTTATACGAAGGCGCTCGCCAAGCACAAGATTCCCTCGGACCCGTTGTTGATGCTCAACGGCGATCTGAGCGAGGTCAGCGGCTTCGCGATGTGCCGGCAACTGCTCGCGCTGCCCGCGCCGCCGACCGCGATCGTCTGCGCGACCGATGCAATGGCAATCGGCGCCCTCGCCGCTTGCCGCGAGCGCGGCATCGAAGTCGGCAAGAACATCTCGATCGTCGGCTACGGCAATTCCAGTCACTCGGCGTTCGCGGATCCGCCGCTGACGACGATCGACCACGCCGTGTTCGAGAACGGGCGGCACATCGGCCAGAGTCTGCTACGGCTGTTGCGTGGCGACGCGAAGCCGGCGGACATTCATTACCTCGAACCCGTCGTGCTGGTGCCGCGGAAATCCGACGGCCCCTGCACCAAGTGACAGCGGGCATGGCGGCATCCGAGCCAATCTACGGGGCAGTCGAAGCAGGCGGAACGAAGTTCATCTGCGCCGTCGGGCGCAGCGTGCACGACCTGCTCGAAGAGCGGCGCATCGTGACGCGCCAGCCTGCAGAGACGCTCGCCGAAGTGCTGCAGTTCTTCCATGCGATGCAGATCAAGTACGGACGCATGCGCGGCTTCGGCATCGCGTCGTTCGGCCCGATCCAGCTCGACCGGCGCGCGCGCGATTGGGGAAGAATGCTCGCGACGCCGAAGCCGGGCTGGGCCAACGCGAACTTGATCACTGCGCTCCAGCCGGTCGCCGATTGCGGCATCGAGCTCGACACCGATGTGAATGCAGCCGCGCTCGCGGAGGCAGAGTTGGGTGCGGGCCAGGGCTGCAGCAGCGTCGCGTATGTCACGGTCGGCACTGGCATCGGCGCAGGCGTCGCAATCAACAAGCAGACGTTGCGCGGGCGCATGCATCCGGAGATGGGACACATCCACGTGCGGCGCGATCCGCGCGATGCATCGTTCCCGGGCGTGTGTCCCTTTCACGGCGATTGCCTCGAAGGTGTCGCGAGCGGCCCGGCGATTCAGCGTCGCTGGCAGTCGGACCTTTCCGCACTCCCTGCAGACCACGTGGCTTACAGCATCATCGGCGGCTATCTCGGCCAGCTCGCGGCGACGATTGCCCTGGTCACGTCCGCGGAACGGATCGTGTTCAGCGGCGGCGTGATGGAGAGCGGACTGCTGTTGCCGCACATTCGCGATGCGACGCGCGACGCGCTGGCGGGTTATCTGCCGCCGCACGAGCCCGATGGCTGTGTCGAGAATTCTGTTTGCGTCTCGGCGTTGCACGGACGCGCGGGTGTGCTCGGAGCAATGCTTCTCGCGCGACGCGCGAGCGAGTTGCAAGCGGTCCAGGCGTGAAGGGCGAAGCCAATGCGTTGTCGAGCTGGCTGGTCCAGCAGGCCTACCCGTGCTGGTGGTCGCGCGGAGTCGATCACGTGCGCGGTGGCTTCCACGAGAGTCTGCGGCTCGATGGCGAGCCCTCGGGCGAGACGCGGCGCGCGCGCCTGTATCCGCGGCAGATGTATGCGTTCTCGGTTGCCGGCGAGCTTGGGTGGCCCGGACCGGCGGACGCTGCAGTTCGTCAGGGACTCAAAGCGCTGCTCGCAGACTACCGCCGGGCGGATGGACTCTATCGAGGGCTGGTCGCTCCGAACGGCACTGCGCTCGTCGAGCGCGCCGTTCTCTACGATCAAGCGTTCGTGCTGCTCGGGTTTGCGGCCGCTCACAGAGCACTCGGCGACACGAGCGCCCGTGACAGCGCGCGAGACTTGCTGGCACGCATTGCCGCGACGCTGCGAAATCCGCACGGAGGATTCGAGGAGAGTGCGCCGTCGAGCCTGCCGCTGCTCGCGAATTCCCACATGCATCTATTGGAGGCGTGCCTGGAGTGGATGGATCAGGACCCGGATCGCGTATGGAGCGAGCTTGCCGAGGAGATCGTCGAGCTTGCGTTGCGACGATTCCACGAACCCACCAGCGGCTTCATCCGCGAGTTCTTCAACAGCGACTGGACGCTGGCTGCGGGCGAAGACGCGGACGTCGTCGAGCCGGGCCATCAATATGAGTGGGCGTGGTTGCTGCTGCGATGGTCGCAGCGCGTCCACAACCCGCGGGCACACCAGCTCGCGCTCGCGTTGATCGATCGCACTGAGGATCGGGGTGTCGATCACGCGCGGGGCGTCGCACTCAACGGTCTGTTCGGGAATGGCAGAGTTCGCGATGCGCGGGCGCGCCTGTGGCCGCAGACTGAGCGCATCAAGGCTGCACTGCTTGCTGGAACGATCACCGGACAAACGCGCTACACCGAGATCGCCGCGACCGCTGCCCGCTTGCTCATGAGATATCTGGACACGCCGACGCCCGGATTGTGGCGCGACACGATGGATGAGCACGGCGCTTTCGTCGAGCAGTTCGCGCCGGCTAGCTCGTTCTATCACATCGTGTGCGCCGGCCTGCAGCTGCAGCGCGCCGGCTACTGAACCTTCAGTTGCCGTCGGCGCAGGATTCGATAAGCCGCGGGAATCACGAACAGTGACAGCAGCGGCGCAGTGATCATGCCGCCGATCATCGGCGCCGCGATCCGCTGCATCACCTCCGAGCCGGCTCCGTGACTCCACATGATCGGCAGCAGACCGGCGACGATGACTGCGACAGTCATCGCCTTGGGACGGACGCGCAGCACCGCACCTTCACGAATCGCTTCTTCGAGCGTCGCCAGGGTTGCCGGTCGGCCGGCTGCGAGCCGCTCCTCCCACGCATGCTTCAGATAGATGAGCATGACGACGCCGAACTCCGCCGCCACGCCGGCGAGCGCAATGAAGCCGACCGCGGTTGCA
>DATENH010000071.1:0-4511 GCA_035275145.1 Steroidobacteraceae bacterium
GCGGCCGTGAGCGGGGCTTCGCCCAGGAAATGACCCACCCAGATCGCGTTGACCGATGCGTTCAGCGATTGCAGGACGTTGCTGCCGAGAGTCGGCAGCGTGAAGGCGATCAGGGTTCGGGTGATCGGCCCTTGCGTGAGATCGAGGGCCTTCATGCGCTGGTTTTCCCGGGTCTATTCGCCGTCTTCGTCCGCGGCGCCGCGCCCCACGGTCTGAAACAGCTTGTCGAGCGTGGCGTAGAGCGCGTAGCGGTCGGACTCGCTCAGCGTCATCAGCACCTCGGCCTGGCGTTTGCGCGCCACGGGCAGCACGGCCCGATACAGGCCACGCCCCTTCGCTGTGATCGACACCATCACCGGAGCCGCGAGCGCCTCTGCCGAGCGCGAGCCGCGGTCACGAATCACCTTCATCTTCGTCAGGCCACGCTTGGCCATCACGCGCAGCGTGCGGCTCACCTGCCCTTTGTCCATGCCGCTGCGAGCGGTCACTTCCGAGAAGCGCAGCGGCGAAAAGCGCGCAACGAGTGCGAGCAGCCGCCACTCGGGCAGGCTGAGCTCGAAGTCTTCCAGGTAGGCCTTCGTCAGGTTCGTGCGCAGCGCGTTCGACAGACGGTTCATGCGGAACGTCAGGAAGTCCTCGACGTTCAGGCCCGAGCCGCTGCGCGGCAGCTTGAGCCAGGGACAGGACGATCGGGGTATCGGCCGCGCGCGCGGCTTCGGCTGCATTCTGCTCACGGGGAATCCAACGGCGCGTTGCGCCAGCAATCCGTAGGGAGCGTGGATTCTGCCGCAACAACTAGCTGTTGGATAGGATGAGAACGCGCAAGAAGAGATAAGGAGTCAGGCTAATTACGTTCGCGTAACACATAACGCTGGAGCTTGCCCGTGGGCGTTTTTGGCAACTCGGGTAGGAACTCCACCGCACGGGGATACTTGTACGGTGCGATCGAGCGCTTCACGTGCTCTTGCAACTCGCGCGCGAGCGCGTCGCCGGCCGCGTGACCAGCGTTCGTGACGATGAAAGCCTTGACGATCTGTCCGCGCTGCTCGTCGCGAGCACCCACCACGGCGCATTCCCTCACAGCCGGATGTTGGAGCAACGCAGCCTCGACTTCCGGTCCGGCGATGTTGTAGCCGCCCGAGATGATCATGTCGTCGGCGCGCGCCTGGAACCAGAAATAGCCATCCTCGTCGATGTAGTAGCGATCGCCCGTGACGTTCCAGCCGTTCTGCACGTACTCGAGCTGGCGCGGATCGTCGAGATAGCGACAACCGCTCGGACCCTTGACGGCCAGGCGGCCCGCGTTCGGCCGCGACAGCGGACGGCCTTGATCGTCGAGCACGCAGGCCTGATAGCCGGGCAACGGCTTGCCGGTTGCACCCGGACGGATGTCGTCGCCCTTCGCAGAGATGAAGATGTGGATCATCTCGGTCGCACCGATGCCATCGATGATGCGTAAGCCGGTGGCGTCGTACCACGCGTCGGACGTTGCCTTCGGCAGCGCCTCGCCTGCCGAGATGCAGCGGCGCAGGCTCGAAATGTCGCGGTCGCGGACCAGCGGCACGAGCGCGCGATAGGCAGTCGGCGCTGTGAACAGCGCGGTCGCTCGGAAGCGGGTGACTGCGTCCAGCAGGTTATCGGGTGTCGGTTGCTCAACCAACGCCACCCCGCCGCGGCCGCCGAGCGGAAACACGAGCAGCGCGCCGAGGCCGAACGTAAAGCCGAGCGGCGGACTGCCGGTATAGATGTCGTCGGGAGTCGTCTCGAGCAGGTGGCGGCCGACCACGTCGCGCATGACCAGCACGTCGCGATGAAAATGCATCGTCGCCTTGGGATTGCCCGTCGTGCCGGACGTGAAAGCCAGCAGCGACACGTCGTCGGCGGAGGTCGAAACGTTCTTGAACTCGTCGGTTCGCTGCGCCATCAACCGTTCCAGCGCACCGTCGCCATAAGTGGCGACTCGCGAATAGCGACCGGTTGCGCGCCCTGCTTCCTGCAACTCGGCGACGAGACGCGCGTCGCAGATCGCGTGATCGATATGTGCCCGCTCAGCCATCACCGCCAGCTCCCTGGCTCGCAGCATCGGCATGGTCGTGACGGCGATCGCGCCGACCTTCATCACGGCGAGCCAGCTTGCGACCAGCGTCGGCGTGTTCGTGCCGCGCAGCAGGACGCGATTGCCCGGCACGACGCCGAGGTCGCGCACCAGCACGTTCGCGATGCGATTGGCTCGTTCGAGCAGCTCGAAGTAAGTCCAGTTGCCGTTCGCCGAGTACAGAGCGATGCGCCCGCCATGACCTTCGAGGATTGCTTCGTCCAGCAGCACCGACGCGCAATTCAGCCGCGGCGGATAGTGCAGCTCGGGCAGATCGAAGCGGAACTCCGGCCACTGCTCGCGCGGCGGCAACCGGTCGCGTGCGAACGTGTCGACGTGGGCCGTGTAAGCGTCCTCGAGCGACGTGGATGAATAGTGGGCATTCATGTCACGGCAGCTCGCACGGCGTATCGAGGTTCGGACCAGCACTGCGATTGCAGCACGTCGCGCAGCGTCGCGACCGCGTGCCATACGTCTTCGTAACGGGTGTACAGCGGGACCAGGCCGAAGCGCAGACAGTCGGGGGCACGGAAATCGCCGATCACGCCGCGATCGATCAGCGCGCGCATCACCGCGTAGCCGTTCGGATGCGCGTAAGCCAGATGGCTGCCACGCTGGCGGGAGTCCGTCGGGCTCAGCAGGCGCAGATCGTGGCCGGCGCACATCTCTTCCACGAGACTGCTGAAGAGCTGGCAGAGTCGTTGCGACTTCGCCTGCAACGCCGCCGTGCCGGCTTCGAGCAACAGATCGACGCCGCACTCCAGGCTCAGCAATCCGAGAATCGGCGGCGTGCCGCACAGGAAGCGCTCGATGCCCGCGGCCGGTGCATAGCCGTCGACGAAATCGAATGGCCGCGCGTGGCCCATCCAGCCGCTGAGCGGCGACACGCTGTTCGCCAGGTGCCGCTGCGCCACGAACAGGAAGGCCGGCGCGCCCGGACCGCCGTTCAGATATTTGTAGCCGCAGCCGACCGCGAAGTCGGCGTCGCACGCATTCAGGTCGACCTGCAGCGCGCCGACGCTATGACTGAGATCCCACAGCACGAGAGCGCCCTTCTCGTGCGCGCGGGCGGTGATCGCGCGCATGTCGTGCATGGCCGCGCTCTTGTAATGAACGTGAGTCAGCACCACCAGCGCGGTGTCGTCGCTGATGCAATCGATCAATCGATCGGCCGGTTCGAGGCGCAGACTCCGATCCGGCAAGCCGCGCAGCGCGCCTTCGATCACGTACAAGTCGCTGCAGAAGTTACCCGGCTCGGACAGCACCTCGCGCCGCCCGGGCCGCGCGGCGAGCGCGACGGCGATGAGCTTGAAGAGATTCGCGGACGTGGAGTCGGCAACGATGACCTCGCCGGGCGCGGCGCCGATCAGCCCGGCAATCTTGTCGCCGACACGACGGGGTGCGCGGATCCAGTCGGCGTCGTTCCAGCTGCGGATCAGCCCGGTCCCCCACTCGTCGGCCACGACCGTGGCGATGCGGTGACGGGTAGCGCGCGGCAGGGCGCCGAGCGAGTTGCCGTCGAGGTAGACAACGTCCGGCGGGAGGTCGAACCGCTCGCGAAACTGGCGCAGCGGATCGTTCGCATCCCAGCTGCGCACGGCGGCCAGCTCGCGGGGGCTGCGCGGTTGCACGTGATCCATGGGACCGGATTCTCGGATTCGGGCCGCGGGACATTGTTCGGCATTACGAAGCTTGCCTGCAGCGCCAAAAAACGCTAGTTCTATAAACCTTCATTTCTACGAACGGGCGTTCTGATGTTGGACCGTACTGAAATCGCCATTCTGCGGGTGCTGGAAGAGGAAGCCCGTTTGTCCTACGCGGAGCTCGCCGACAAGGTCGCGTTGTCGAAAACGCCGTGCTGGGCGCGGGTCCGCGACCTCGAGCAGCGCGGCGTCATCAAGGGCTATCGCACCGAGCTCGACCCCGGCCAGCTCGGGCTGGAGATCCACGCGTTCATCCACGCGACCATCAATCCGGCGAAGCACGCGGAGTTCGAAGCTGCTGCGATCCGCCATCGCTCGGTGCTCCAGTGCTTCACGACCGCCGGCGAAGGCGACTACCTGCTGCACGTGCTGGTGCCGAGCATTGCCGACCTCGATCTGATTCTGCGCGCCGAGATTTCGCGCATGCCCGGCGTCCAGCGCAGCATGACCACCGTGTGCCTAAAGACGATCAAGGATCGCTCGTCGCTGATCGGCTGCCTGCGCTGAAAAGAAACGTGAAGGCGTGACGGTGAGCGCGCACGCGTTGCGCGAAAATTTGCCGAAAATTCGTACAGCGCCCCGCCACGGCTCGCGCGACGCCTTGCGACGGCGTGCCGGCAGCAGCGTTTTGGTTTCGATAGCACAAGCTATCTATCTGTTTGTCGGGCGCGATTCGTTGCGTGCGTTGCCCGACGCGACACCGCGCACGGAAT
>DATENH010000072.1:0-41752 GCA_035275145.1 Steroidobacteraceae bacterium
CACGCACACGCTCACGCGCTCGGTGCCGACCAGCCAATGCATGATCTGCCACATGCATCAGCCGAACATGTTCCTGAACAGTTTCCTCGGCTACACGATGTGGGACTACGAGTCCGACGCGCCGCGCATGTGGCCGCAGAAGCAGCAGTATCCGAGCTCGGAGCAGATCCGCGACGTGCTGGATCGCAATCCCGAAGCCGCGGCCGCGCGCGGCAAGTGGGCGGACGTCGGCTTCCTCGAGCAGGTCGCCGATCTCAATCCGCAGATGAAGGACACGCAGTTCGCGGACTACCACGGTCATGGCTGGAACTTCCGCGCGGTGTACAAGCGCGATCGCAAGGGCAATCTGCTCGACCGGTCCGGCAACGTCGTCAACGACGACGATCCGCAGAAGTTCAAGAAGGGCGTGCATCTGTCGTCGGTCCACGTCGACGTCGGTATGCAATGCGTCGACTGCCACTTCTCGCAGGACAACCACGGCAACGGCTACATCTACGGCGAAGTCGCAGCCGCGGTCGAGATTGCCTGCAAGGACTGTCACGGCACAGCGCAGGAAATCCCGAATCTCTACACGTCGGGTCCCGCTGCTCTGGGCGGCGGCACCGACATGACGACGCTGCGCACGCCGGACGGCCGCCGGCGCTTCGAGTGGGTCGGCGATGCGCTCTATCAGCGCTCGATGATGGACCCGAACCTCGAATGGAAGATGAGCATCGTCAAGCACGCGGTCGATCCGACCAGTCCGGAGTACAACGAGAAGGCGGCGCGCGCGAAGCTGATGAGCCGCGATACCTCCACGCTGCAGTGGGGCAAGGACATCAAGTCCGAGAACCTGGCGCACACCGACGCGAACATGGAGTGCTACACCTGCCACACGTCGTGGACGACGAGCTGCGCCGGCTGCCACCTGCCCATCCAGGCGAACGAGAAGACCGAGCGCCACCACTACGAAGGCGGCGAAACCCGCAACTTCGCGACGTACAACCCGCAGGTCGCGCGCGACGACATGTTCCTGCTCGGCAGGCGTGAGCCGGCCGCGGGCGGCAAGATCGCCCCGGTGCGTTCGACTTCGGCGCTCGTGCTGTCGTCGACGAATTCGAGTCGCGAGCGCATCTACGTGCAGCAGCCGCCGATCGCCGCGAGCGGCTACAGCTCGCAGGCGTTCAACCCGCACTATCCGCACACGGAGCGCAAGACCGAGACGAAGACTTGCAGCGACTGCCATCTGTCGAAGGACAACGACAACAACGCGATCATGGCGCAGCTCTTGGCGCAAGGGACGAACTTCGTCAACTTCGTCGGCTACAACGCTTACGTCGGCGGCGACGGCGAGATCAGCGCGGTCACGGTGACGGAGTGGGACGAGCCGCAGGCCGTGATCGGCAGCTATCTGCACCGGTACGCGTACCCGGATTGGTACGCGCAACACGAGAAGAACGGCCGCAAGCTGCAGCACGGCTACAGCCACGGCGCGGGTGACGCGAGGTGCCTGCAGTTGCGCGGTGAATATCTGTACGTCGCGGAAGGCAAGAGTGGCGTGCAGGTCTACGACGTCGCGAGCATCGCCAACAAAGGTGTTTCGCAGCGTGCGATCACTGCGCCGTTCAGTCCGCTCGGCCAGGACACGCAGATCGGCTCGAAGGATGCGACGTGTATCGCGCTGCCGACGAATCAACCGATCCATCCGCCGCGCAACACCGGCGACAAGATGCGCAAGGCGAACCTGGAGCAGCCGTTCCACCCGATGTACAACTACGCGTACATCACCGACTCGCAGGAAGGTTTGATCCTCACCGAGATCAACACGCTGGCCGACGGCGATCCGCGCAACAACTTCCTCAAGCGCGCGCTGACGTGGAATCCGAACGGTGCGCTGAACGGCGCGCGGCACATCGCGGTCGGTGGCTACTACTTGTATATCGCCACGAAGCGCGGTCTCGCGGTCGTGAGCGTCGACGTGCCGCTGAAGCCGCAGTTGGTCGCCGAGATCCCGCTCAACGACGTGCGCGCGTCGGCTCTGCAGTTCCGCTATCTGTTCGTGATCGACGCCGACGGCCTGAAGACGATCGACGTCACCGATCCGAAAGCGCCGCGGCTCGTGCAGAACAACACGATTCGTCTCGCCGACGCTCACCGCGTGTTCGTCTCGCGCACGTATGCGTACGTCGCGGCCGGCAAGGACGGCCTGGTGATCGTCGACGCCGAGAAACCGGAAGCGATGCGTGAGTACCAGCGGTTCAATGCAAACGGTGCGCTCAGCGATGCGCGCGACGTGATCGTCGCGACGACGAACGCGTCGTTGTTCGCGTATGTCGCCGATGGCAAGAACGGCCTGAAGGTGCTGCAGCTCACGTCACCGGACTCGCAGCCGAAGTTCTACGGCTTCAGCCCGGAGCCGAAGCCGCAACTGATCGCGAGCTACGCAACCGGCAAGGCCGCGCTGAGCTTGTCGCGTGGCCTCGAACGCGACCGCGGCGTCGACGAGACCGGCAACCAGATCGCAGTCTTCGGCCGTCGCGGCTCCCGCCCGCTGAATCTCCAGGAAATGCAGAAGCTGTTCCTCGACGCCAACGGCAAACCCTGGACGGTGACCGACAAATGAGAAAATCTCTTCTCATTCTCGCTCTGGCTACAGCCTCCAGCCTACAGCCTGCAGCCTTCCCGGCCGAGCCCGGCGTCGCCGACTACAAACATCTCGGCGTCGCTTCCTGCGCCACCTCCGTCTGCCACGGCAAGCTCGCCCCGGCGCCGGACAAGCACGTCGCCCTCAACGAATACCAGACGTGGACTCGCGAAGACCGGCACTCGCAGGCGTATCGCACCCTCGAGCTCGCCGAGTCGAAGCGCATCGCTGCCAACCTTGGTCTGTCGAGCGCCGCGACTGCGAAGATCTGCCTCGACTGTCACGCCGACAACGTGCCTGGCGACAAGCGCGGGCCGAAGTTCCAGATCAGCGATGGCGTCGGCTGCGAGGCCTGTCACGGCGGCTCCGAGCAGTGGATCCAGAGTCACGCCGCCGAGTCTGCAGTTCACAAGGACAACGTCGCACGCGGCATGTACTCGTCGGAGCAGCCGCTGAAGCGGGCGCAGTTGTGCCTGGGATGTCATCTCGGCACGAAGGATCGCTTCGCGACGCACGCGATCATGGGCGCCGGTCATCCGCGTTTGAGTTTCGAACTCGAGGCGTACACCGCGAATCAGCCGGCGCACTACGTCGTCGACGCTGACTACGAGCAGCGCAAAGGTCGCATCCCAGGCATGAATCTCTGGCTCACCGGCCAGATCGAAAGCACGCGCCGCATGCTCACGCTGCTGCAGACGGACATGTTCCACAGCGGCGGGATGTTTCCCGAGTTTGCGTTCTACGATTGCCACAGCTGCCATCACCCGATGGACAAAATCCGCTGGAACGCGCAGCGCGCCGGCGCCGGCATCAAGCCGGGCACGCTGCGGCTGCAGACGCAGAACCTGATCGTCCTGCAGGCGGTGACCGAGACCTTCGAACCTGCGGCATTGCCAGACCTCGTCAATCTGACCAACGGCCTGATCCGCGCCGGACAGCGCGATCGCGCGACAGTCACGTCCGCAGCCAAGGCGCTGCTGGACTGGGTCGAGAAGCGTGACACGCTCACGCGCCGCCAGTTCTCCCCCGCAGAAGTGACTGCGATGCGCAAGACGCTGGTCAAGTACGGTGCGACCGACAAGGCCGGCGACTATGCCGCCGCCGAGCAGATCGTTCTCGGACTGGAGAGCTTGAGCTATTCTCTGGGCGACCGGGACAAGAAGAAGGGTGCGCTGGATACGCTCTACAACGCGGTGAAGAACGACACTGCTTTCAGTCCCCAGCAATTCGCGAGCGCGGCCGCTGCCGCGCAGCGCTCGTTCTGACCGCCGGCCGTCATGCGTTTCGCCGCGCGCACACACCCCGGACGACGGGGAGGGCAGAACGAAGATTCGATCGGCTGGGACGAGGCGAATGGCCTGTGGTTCGTCGCGGACGGCATGGGCGGACACGCCAGCGGCGATGTCGCCAGCCGCATCGTGAAAGAAACGATGCTCGGTCCCGGGTTGAATCTGCCGTTGCGAGCTGCAGTCAGGCGAGCGCACGACGAAGTCGCGCAGGCAGCCGCGGACAACACCGCGCACTCGAACATGGGCTCGACCGTCGTCGCCGCTCGCATCGCGGATCGTCACGCGGAGGTTGCGTGGGTCGGCGACAGCCGCGGCTACTTGTGGCGCGGCCAGACACTGCGCCAGCTCACGCGCGATCACTCGTACCTCGAAGTCCTGCGCGAGCAGGAGAATCTCTCGGAAACGCAGCTGCGCGGTCATCCGAACAAGAATCTGGTCACGCAGACGCTCGGCATCGGCACGCCGGAGCCTTCGGTGATCACCGAGCCGCTGCGCAAGGGCGACTGGCTGCTCCTGTGCAGCGACGGTCTCAACGACGAGCTCGAGGACGGCGAAATCGCACAGATCCTGCGCTCGAACACCGCGCCGGATGCTGCAGCCGACGCGCTGATCGCCGCCGCACTGGCACGCGGCGGCCGCGACAATGTCAGCGCGGTGGTTGTGGAGTACGACGGGCCGAATGGCGTAAGCTTCGATCAGAAAACGATACTGTGGCTGGCGGTTCTCGGCGGCGCTTGCGCAGCGATCCTTCTGGCGGTTCTCTGGTGGTGGCTCTACGGACGCTGAAGACAACTCGCTACATATGGCCGACACTCAACCCAAGCTCATCAAAGTTACCAACCAGCGCGAGATTCCCATCAAGCCGGAGATGGTCCTCGGCCGGCAGGCGGACTGCGACCTGCAGCTCACTGAAGGCCACGCCTCGCGCAAGCACGCCAAGCTGTTCTTCGCCGAAGACGCCGTCTGGCTCGAAGACCTCAACTCCGCGAACGGCACGTTCGTCAACGGCACCAAGGTCACCGGCAAGGTGAAGCTGGCCTCCGGCGACCGCCTGCGCTTCGATGTCGAGGAGTTCGACTTCCGCATCCCGAGTGCCGCGCCGCCGGTCGACGACGGCAAGACTCAGTATCGCGAGCCGGCCTCGGCCGTCGTGGACGCCGCGAGCAGCGGCATGTACCAGCGCCCCGGCGCCTGGGCAGATCCGGACGCGATGGGCGATGGCGCAAACAAGACCAAGTTCATCGATCCGGCGCAGCTCAAGCAGATGATGAACAACGCGCCGGCGGCGACGGCCGTCAACACCGCGGCGATCGATGGTCCGCACCTGCACGTCGTGTCCGGCAGCCGCACGGGGTTGAACATCAAGCTGACGGTCGGCGAGTCGGGCCTCAGGGAATGGACGATCGGCAGTCAGGCCGACCGCGAAGTGCAGTTCCAGGACAGCGGCGTCTCCGCGCTGCACGCCAAGATCGTCAACGAGGGCGAGCGCTGGAAAGTGCTCGACCAGATGTCGGCGAACGGCACCTACGTGAACGGCAAGCGCAGCAACGTCAGCTATCTCACTGCAGGCGACCGGGTGCGCTTCGGGCCCGTGGAATGCATCTTCCAGACTTCACGCGCCGGTGCGGCACCGCGCCGCGCCGGCAGCTCATCGTCCGGTGCGGGCGCGGGCGCGGAGTCGGGCAGCAACAAGACGCTGCTGATCGCCGGCATCGCCTTCGTCGCGACGATCGTCGTGCTGTTTCTCGTCTACAAGTTTGTCTTATAGTCGGGGGATGCGATCCTCCGGTCCCGACATCGTCCCGTTCTACGCGGGCGAGATCAATCGTCGTGCCGCTGCGCTCTCGCGCGCCGGCCGCTCCATCATCCCGATGCATCTCGGTCAGCCGACCCGCGGCCCGTCGGAAGCGACGATCGCGGCGGCCCAGCGCGCGCTGATCGCCGGGCCGAACGGCTACTGGGAATCGCACGAGCTCAAGGAACGGATCGTCGAGCACTATCGCGAGTGGTACGGCGTCGAGGTCACGCCTGAGCGCATCCTGCTGACCAATGGCGCCAGTGCCGCGCTCGTCGCGGTTTTCTCGGCGATGTTCGCGACGGGAGAGCGGGTCGCCCTGGCGCGGCCGGGCTATCCGGCTTATCGCAATACCTTGACTGCTCTCGGGCGAGTCCCGGTCGAGCTCGACTGCGGGGCGGCGTCGCGCTATCGCCTGACCGCAGGTGTGCTCGCCGAGCTCGATCCGGCGCCGCACGGTGTCGTGGTCGCGAGCCCGGCCAATCCGACCGGCACGATGCTCGATGCCGCCGAGCTGCAAGCGCTCGCGGACGAGTGCAAGCGCCGCGACATCGTGTTCATCTCCGACGAGATCTATCACGGCGTCACGTATCGCGGCCGCTCGGTCTCGGCGCTGGAGATCACGCAGGAAACGATCGTCATCAACAGCTTTTCGAAGTTCTGCCGCATGCCGGGCTGGCGGCTCGGCTGGCTGGTGGTGCCGCCGCCGCTGATCGACAAGCTGCAGATGTACGTCGGCAACTTCTTCCTGACGGCGCCGAATATCGCGCAGGCCGCGGCAGTCGCGGCACTCGGCGACGGCAACGAGCTGCGCGGTGCAATCATCGAGTACGCGCGCAATCGCGAAATCCTGCTGCGCGAGCTGCCGAAGCTCGGCATCGTGCCGGTGGTCGAGCCGGAGGGCGCGTTCTACATCTACGCGGACGTTTCGCGCCACACGCGGTCGAGCCTGGAGTTCTGCCACGAGCTGCTCGAGCAGACGGGCATCGCGCTCGCGCCGGGCGTAGACTTCGATCCGGTCGGCGGCGGACCGTTCGTGCGGTTTTTCACGGCGGTTGCGACGCAGGAGATCGAGCAGGCGCTGGAACGCCTGCACAAGTGGCTCGCTCGCTGAGGGACTTCGTATGACGCCACTGTCGAAGAGCTTCACGCTCGAGGAGCTGGTCTTCTCGCAGATCGCTGCGCGGGAGGGCATCGACAACACTCCTGGTCCTGCGCACATCCGTGCAATGCGCGAGCTGTGTGCGAACGTGCTGCAGCCGTTGCGGGATGAGGTCGGGATGCCGATCACCATCAGTTCGGGCTACCGCTGCCCGCGCTTGAACAAGTCGCTCGGCGGCTCGGTGCGCAGTCAGCACATGGAGGGCAGGGCCGCGGACCTGGTCTGCTTCAGCATGGACACGAAGAAGCTGTTCAAGCGCGTGCTGGAGCTGAAGCTGCCGTTCGATCAGTTGATCTACGAAGGCGGCCGCACGTCGGTGTGGGTGCACGTCTCGTTCGATCCGGAGCGCGACCGGCGCTCGATCATGACCGCGACGTTCCCGGAAGCGGGCGGCGTGCTGTACGAAAAAATAAGCCGGCGCGCGGCGCTGAAGCTGTAACCTTTCGACCTGCCCGCTGCGTCCAACCCGGACTATGCGGCAACTCCTACTCATCGGCTGTCTCGCCTTCGGCGCCGAAGCGGCTGCGCTGCCGACAGACAGCGAGATCCATCGGATCATCGAAGAGCGCGTGCAGACGATCGCCGGGCCCGAGGGCGGCATGGGCATCGTCGTCGGCGTGCTCGACGAGAAGGGACCGCGAGTCATTGCTTACGGCGATACGGGCGCAGCCGATCGTCAGCCGCTGACGGGCGACACGCTGCTCGAGATCGGGTCGGTGACCAAAGTGTTCACCGCGCTGCTGCTGACCGACATGGTCCGGGCGCGGCAGCTCGCGCTGACGGACCCGGTTGCGAAATACCTGCCGAAGGGCACGATCGTGCCCCGGCGCAACGGTCATTCGATCGCGCTCGTCGATCTCGCGACGCATACGTCGGGGCTGCCGTTCATGCCCGACAACTTGCCTGCCATGGTGGAATCGCAGCAGTCGAGCTATTCGAATGCGGATCTGTATCGGTTCATCGCCGCACAGACTCTGTCGCGGGACATCGGCTCCGAATGGGACTACTCGAATCTCGATTACTGGCTGCTGCAGGAAGCCATGGCGACCCGCGGTCGGGCTGATTTCGAGCAGCTCCTGCAGCAGCGAGTCATCGCGCCGCTCGGGTTGCGGAGCACCGCCATTACGTTGTCGCCGGAACTGCAAGCGCGCGCCGCGATCGGCCACGATGCGGTGTTGCAGCCCACGCCTCCGCTCAGATCATTGCCGGTGCTCAATCTCATGCCGGCGGCGGGCGGGATGCTCTCTACTGCGAACGATCTGCTGAAGTTCCTCGGCGTGGCTATGGGCTACGAGGACTCGAAGCTCGCGCCCACCATGGCGAAGCAGCTGCAGACGCGCCGGCCGGCGGGCGAGAACGAGGAGCAGGCGCTCGGTTGGATGATCATTGGCAAGGGCGAAGACGCGATCGTCCTGCACGATGGCGGCACCTTTGGTTTTGCGAGCTCGGTAGCCTGGTTACCGCAGCAGCGTACTGGTGTGGTGGTGCTGATGAATCAGGCGGCCAGCGTCGGTGATATCGCGCGGCATCTGTTGCGGCCGAGCATGCCGCTCGCAACAGCAACCCGTGCGCGTCACACGGAAATCACGGTGGACGCTGCTCTTCTCGACGCATATGCCGGGCGGTATGAGTTGCAGGATGAAGGCGTGACCACGATCGCACGCGACGGCGCGCTACTGACGATCGAGTTGCCTGCCAGTTGGGGTCTGCCGAAGCTGAAGCTGCACGCGGAGAGTCAGCGAGACTTCTTCGCGACCGAATTGCCACTGCGCGTGACGTTCGAGGTCGACGCGAACAATCGCGTTACAGGCATGCTCGTGCATCCGCCTCGGGGTCAACACACGATTCCTGCACGGCGGTTGTAACCCTCAACTCGACATCATCTTTCGGCAAAACTCCGCCGTCTCATCATCCGCCGGAAAACTGCACTCGATCCGCAGCTCATCCAGCGTCACGTCGTGCGGCGTGCCGAACGTCGTGATCGTCGAGAAGAACCGCAACTCCAGATCATCCTTCCCGAACACCGTGTTCAGCAGCGACTGCGGCGTCGAGCCCAGCTCGCGCGTGCGCCACTCCGCCGGAACGCCCGGATACGCCAGGATCTCGTCCAGTAACTCCCGTGCCTTCGTATCGGACGGCGCCATCGCGACCTGGTTGTGCATGTGACGCAGGATGTCGATGGCCAGCTCTTCCCAATTGCGCAGCACGCTGCGGATGTCTTCCGGATCGAAGATCTGCCGCAACATGTTCACGTGACGCGGCCCGCCCGGGCGCAGCCGCTCGAGGATTCGCCGGACCGAGTCGTTCATCAGCAGGATGTCCCAGTGCCGGTTCATCACGACCGCCGGATACGGCTCCTGGTGCTGAAGGATGAACTCGATCGCGCGGCGGATCGGCGCCATCTCCGGGCTCGTGAGCTCGGTCTCGCGATACCGAGGTGCGTAGCCTGCCGCGACCAGCAAGGCATTGCGTTCGCGCAGCGGCATCCCCAGCGCGTCGGCGAGGCGCGCGATCATGTCGCGACTCGGCTGCGCCTTGCCGGTTTCCACGCAGCTCAAGTGGCGCGGCGACACGTTGGCTTCGAGAGCCAGCTCCATCTGACTCAAGCGGCGGGTCGTTCGCCATTCACGGACCAGGGTGCCGACGTGCGAGGCTGCCGCCGCTGGCCGCGCGAGGGTGTCTGTGGATTGCACCGGGCGCATGATACGGCGGCGCTCGCGAAATTCCATGACCTCCGAGGTCATTGCCGTCATGTCCTCGAAGCGAGTATCAATGGCGCCGTGGCAGACAGGGTGTCGCGCCGGAGAACAAAGATGCATCGCAGACAATTCATGGCAGCGGCGGCAGGTGGGATCGCAACGGGCATGCTCAGCGCATGCGGCGCGAGCATGAAACCGTGGACGGTGGAGTCGCCGACGGGCCTGCTCAAAGCAACCGACGCTGCGGGCTGGAGCGCTGCGCGGCGCTTCGCGCCATTGAAGTTTGGAAAGATCGCATACGTTGAGCGCGGCAGCGGTCCGGCCGCCTTGTTCCTGCACGGCTTCCCGGTCAGCAGCTTTCAGTGGCGCGGCGCCTTCGATCGGCTCGCCGGCGAGCGGCGTTGTGTCGCGGCTGACTTCCTCGGCCTGGGATTCACGGAAGTGGCGCCGGGCCAGAGTTGCGCACCGAGTCAGCAGGTCGAAATGCTGGCCGCGCTGCTCGATTCGCTGTCGATCGCGACGGTCGATCTGTTCGGCAATGACAGTGGTGGCGCCGTCGCGCAACTGTTTACCGTGCGCTATCCCCAGCGTGTCCGCACTTTGTTACTGACCAACTGCGACGTCGAGCCGGACAGCCCGCCGCCGGCATTGCAGCCGGTGCTCGCCGCGGCTCGCGAGGGCAAGTTCGCCGAGACCTGGCTCGCGCCTTCGGTTGCGAACAAGTCGCTGGCGCGCACCAAGGACGGTCTCGGCGGCGCGACCTTCACCTATCCGCAGAATCCCACCGACGAGGCGATCGACATGTACCTCGCGCCGCTGGTGAGCTCGCCGGAGCGCAAGAAGCTGACGGATTCGTACGCGCTCGCGCTCGACCCGAATCCGCTCGCCGGCATCGAAGGTTCGCTCAAGCAATGCAAAGTGCCGACGCGGATCGTCTGGGGCACAGGCGATACGATATTCAAGCAGGAGGACGCGGAGTATCTGCACAGCATTCTGCCGAACTCGCGCGGCGTGCGGCGCATCCCCGGTGCGAAGCTTTTTTGGCCGGAGGAGTTTCCGGATGTGATTGCCGAGGAAGCGCGCAAGCTCTGGGCGGGAGCGAAAAGTAGCTAGTGCTGCTCCGGCAGCGCGACCAGCGCGGCCACTCGCAGCTGCGGTTGCCCGATGTTGCCGAACACCGAAGAGCAATGCAGCCGGTCGTATTCGACGCGAATCGACATCTGCGGCAACACGTCGCGGCGTAGTTGCTCGACCAGCTCGCAGTCGCTCGGACCGATCTTGAGACTGCGATCGCGCGTCATCGAAACCGTCTTCCACGTCGCCGGGAAACGTTGCACGTCTTCGGCGCTCGCGAGCTGCTCATTGCGAACGCGTGCGACCAACTGCTGCTTGCTGTCGTAGGTCGTGAGCGCCGCGACGTTCTCGGGCGTCGCTTCGACGGGCGATTCGAGCGTGATCTCCATGCGTCCGTGGCTCACCATGTCGCTGCAGCCCATCGAGCGAATCCGCAGCGTGTCTCGCGCTCCCAGGCCCTGCAGAATGACGCGGACTTTGGCGAGCAGCGCGTCGCAGGTGTAGACGGTGGCGTAGCCGCTGTACGCGAAGCTGAGCGACTGCACCTTCCAGACTGCTTCGACGATCTGCAACGCGCGGCTCGGCGGCTCGGGCGTTCGTGCAGCGACGGACCCGGATACCGTGACCGAGAGCGACACTGCGGTGATGCAAAGCACACGACTCACGATGTTCATTACATATCCCCAGAACACTGTTGCGGGTCGGGGATCACGGTAGTCCGTGACACTTAGCGGACCCTTACGGGCCGTTGCGTCCGCAATCGGCGCGATACCCAACGAATACTTAGACCAGACTTAGGGGTCACGCTTGACACCGGCCCCGCGCTCGCGGAACGTGCTCGCATTCATGCGTATCCTGCTCGTCGAAGACGACAACATGATCGGTCACAGCCTGCGGCAGGCGTTGACCGAGACGGGCTTGTCTGTCGATTGGGTGCGCGATGGCGTGCTCGCGGAGAATGCGCTCGCGCAAGGCAGCTACGCAGCGGTGCTGCTCGATCTCGGTTTGCCGCGTCGCTCGGGATTGGAAGTGCTGCGGCGAGCGAGGCAGGAAGGCAATCGCACGCCGATGCTAGTGCTCACGGCGCGCGACGGTATCGACGATCGCTGCTCGGGTCTCGATCTCGGTGCCGACGACTATCTCGTCAAACCGTTCGAACTCCGTGAGCTGCTTGCGCGCATGCGCGCGATCATTCGACGCGCCGACGGTCATGCGCAGTCGACCATCGGCACGGCGGAGACGCAGCTCGATCTCGCCACGCGTCAGCTCGTGCACGAAGGTGCGGCCGTCGATCTTTCAGCGCGTGAGTTTCACCTGATGCATGCGTTGTTGGAGCGGCCCGGCGCGATCGTGTCGCGGGCACAGCTCGAAGAGCGCATCTATGGGTGGGGCGAAGAAGTCACGAGCAATGCGGTCGAAGTGCTGATTCACGGTGTACGTCGCAAGGCGGGTGCTGATGTCATCCGCAATGTGCGCGGTCTCGGCTGGCGTGTCGCGGGAGCCCAGTCGTGACGTCGCTGCGCAAGCATCTGCTGATGTGGCTGCTGCCGGTATTCCTCGCAGGAGCGGTCATCGCCACTGTGTGGACGTACTACAAGTTCGGCAACATGGTCGGCTTGTTCATGGACAAGCAGATGAGCGTGCTCGCCGACTCGCATTCGGCCGAGACTATCGGCCCGCCGAGCTTGCGACCGTTGACCGACCACCACGTCGAGGACGGCGGTCTGATTGTGCAGATCTGGGACGGGCAGGGGAGTCTGCTGACCAGTTCCTATCCGCCGCTCGCCGTGCCGTTGCAGGCAACTGATGGTTTCAACGATATCAAGATCGGTTCGCAGCGCTGGCGTGTCTACACGATGCATGCGACGGGTCGCACCGTGCAGAGCATCCAGAACCTCGAGTTCCGCGCGATGGTGACCAACAAGCAGGCCTTCCAGGCGGGCCTGCCGATCGCGCTGCTGATGCCGATCTCCGCGTGGATTCTCTGGTTCGGCGCATGTCGCGCGATGGGCAAGCTCGACAAGCTCGCGCGAGCGGTGTCTGTGCAGGACGAGAACACGATTACCGAGCTGCCGACGAAGGGCGTTCCTTCGGAGATCAGTCCGTTCGTTATTGCCGTCAACAGGTTGCTCACGCGGCTGCGCGATGCGTTCGCTTCGCAACGACGCTTCGTGCAGGACGCTGCGCATGAGCTACGCACGCCGATTACGGCGATGACGCTGCAGCTCGAGAATTTGAAAGCGTGCCCGATGGACGCGGAGACGGCCATGCAGGTTTCGCAGTTCGAGGCGGGGCTGAAGCGCACGAAGCGGCTGATCGAGCAGCTCCTGCGGCTCGCGCGACAAGAGGCGCCGCAGAGGACGGACGCGGCGTCGAACGTCGATCTGGCGCCGTTCCTGCAGGAGCTGATCTCGGATCTGATGCCGTGCGCGGATCATCGCGATATCGATGTGGGGTTGAGCGTCGACATCAACGCCGCCGTCCGCGCGAATCCGCACGAGCTGCGCAGCCTCCTGCACAATCTGCTCGACAATGCTCTGCGCTACACGCCGGAGCACGGCGTCGTCGATGTCCGGCTGTTCGCTGACGGCGGCAAAGTGGTCGTGGAAATCGTCGACAGCGGTCCCGGCATTCCGCCCGACCTGTTGCCGCGCGTCTTCGACCGCTTCTTCCGCATCGAAGGCTCCGACACCGAAGGCAGCGGCCTCGGCCTCGCAATCGCGAAGCACGCCGCGGAGCGCAATCGCATCGACCTGCATCTCGACAACAGAATCGAGCGCTCCGGCCTCGTCGCCCGCGTGACCTTCGCGGACGGTGCCGGGACAAAAACTGTGGCGAAACTCAGCACCGCAGCATAAGTTCGTGCTGCGCTGCTGAGTTTCCCCCGGTTTCTTCTCCCGGCACCCCATCAAGCGGCGTCCTGTAACAGCCGCACTTCGCGCTGGGGATACGGAATGTCGATCCCGTGCTCGCGAAATGCTTCGAGGATGCTTTTGTTGATCTCCGCACCGGCCGGGCCGTAGTCCTGCACGCCGACCCACGGCTTGACCGCGATGTCGATCGACGAATCTGCGAGCGTGCGTACGCCGATGACGGGCTTCAGGTCGTGGAGCACGTGTGCATTGGCGGCCAGCACTTCCTGGATCACCGTGAGCGCCTGGTTGAGCTCGGTGTCGTACGCCACGCCGACGGTGATGTCGATCTGACGGATTTTTCCGTAGTTGTGCAGAATCTCGCCGACGATCTTGCGATTCGGAATCACCACGCGCGAGCGGTCCGGATGCGTCAGCGTGGTCGAGAACAGCGTGATCGCTTCGACCGTGCCTTCCTCGCCGACGATGCCGATGTACTCCCCGACCCGGAACGGCTTGGTCAGGATGATCGTCAGTCCCGCGAACAGGTTGCTGAGCAACCCCTGCGTTGCCAACGCGATGCCGGCGCCGGCGACACCGAGACCTGCGACCAGCGGCAGCAGCTCTACGCCCAGGTTCTGCAGCGCCATGATCACGAACAGCAGCGAGACGATCACCCGCGCGATGCGCACGATCAGGCTGCGTACCGGCGGCTCCATCTCCATGTGCAGGAGCCCGCGCTCCAGCCAACGCGAAACCTGGCGGCCGACCAGGTAACCGATCGTCAGGATGACCAGCGCAGCCAGCAGTTTCGGGCCGAATCTCAGCGCGAGATCGATGACGGTGGAGCGGATCTGCTCGATGGTTTCGACGGGCGCAGCCATGGGGGGTCTCCGGGGCAGGCGGGATGAACCGCAATATTAGCGACATCCGCCGCGCCGCCCCCTTCGCATCGCCTGTGGTCGACCCTCCGACGCGCCAATGATCGTGAAAGGTATGCCGGGGTATCCACGTAAGGGGAGAAATGATGATGAACAGGTCGAGATCAGGTAAATCGCGGCCGCCGGGCATTGTGTTGGCAACACTGGGCCTGGCGGGCGTATTGGCGGGTGTTTCAGCCCAGGCGGACGGCCTCGGCGATCTTTTCGACGGGCACCTGCCGAATAACTTTCCATTCCTCAACGGCGCGGGCACGGCCGCGACCTTCAGCACCGCGGGCTTCGTCGACCTGACGAATCCGTTCCACGTGCCGCAGGGGACCAACGGCCGCTCCTGCGAGTCGTGCCATCTGCCGCAGGTCGGCTGGAGCATCCGGCCGATCGATGTCGAGCTGAAGTTCCTGCTGACGCAGGGCAACGATCCGATCTTCAACCCGCTCGACGCCAACAGTCCCACGCCGGACGTGTCGTCGCTGCAGGCGAAGCGCGCGTCGTACAGCATGCTGCGCAGGGGGCTGTTCCGCCGCGGCGGCACGATCCCGGCGACGGGCGAGTTCGAGATTTCCCAGGTGGATGATCCGCTGGGTGCCGGCGGATTGGCGCCCCTGACGGTCCAGACCTATCGCCGTCCGCTCGCCACCGCGAACTTCCACATCGCGCAGAACATCGGCTGGCACGACCAGAACACCAACGGCAGTCGCAACGTGCCCGATGGTCTGTTCAAGCAAGCCGACGGCAACATCACCGGTGGACAGGAAAGACCGCCGCCGGCGCCGAAGGAGATAGTGGATGCGATCGTGAGCTACGAGCTCGGGCTGGCCTTCGCGCAGCAGTTCTCGTTCAGCGCCGGTCTGCTGACGGCGTGCGGTGCGAAGGGCGGACCGGAGAATCTTTCGGCGCAGCTCCCGGTCAAGGGTCGCTTCGACCTGTTCGACGCCTGGAAAGACCTCAGGCCGGGTTCCTGCGGGACGAGGGCGGTCGACCGGAAGCGGGCGCAGATCGCGCGCGGCCAGGATCTCTTCAACAACAGCGGCTGCGGCGGTTGTCACAACGCTGCCAACAATGGCAGCAACGTCGACGGCAAGCTGTTCGACATCCACGCTTCGCAGGTCCAAAACCGTAGGCAGGGCATGCCGCTGTATACGATGCGAAACAAGGCCGACGGCACTACGCACGAGACGACGGATCCGGGCCGTGCGCTGCGCAGTGGCAAGTGGGCGGACATGGATAAGTTCAAGGTGCCGTCCCTCCGCGGCATCTCGGCCCGCGCGCCGTACTTCCATAACGGCATCGCTGCGAATCTGGACGAGGTCGTCCGTCACTATGAGACGGAGCTCGGCTTCAAGTTCGACGAGCTGCCGGGCGACCGCGAGGCCCTGATCTCGTTCCTGGAAGCGCTCTGACGACCCTTCGCTGATTCCGGGCGGGCGGCAGCGGTTCGACCGTTGCCGCCCACTCGGGCAACTCCCCGGCCCTTCCTGCTCGCCCATCCATGCTATTCATGTCGGAATGGCAGGGCGTCGCTCGTCCTTGGGCTGATATCGCACTAGTTGCAGGAGTTGCACATGTCTACGTTGAGAAAGGTGGCTTCGATACTGGCCGTGCTCACCGCCGCCTGCACGGCGATGGTTGCTAATGCCGTCGACCTGAAGCCCGAGAAGAGCGGCCACCAGTCTGTCAATGGCGTGAACTATTACTACGCCGTCTACGGCAAAGGCGAGCCGTTACTGCTGCTTCACGGCGGCCTTGGCCAGATCGAGATGTTCGGCCCGAATCTCGCCACGCTCGCCCAGCACCGCCAGGTGATCGGCGTCGACCTGCAAGGTCACGGGCGCACGGATCTCGGCAATCGCGAGTTCAGCCTGATCGACATGGGGAGCGACCTGGGCGTCATCGTCCAGAAGCTCGGCTACAAGCAGGTGGACGTGCTCGGCTACTCGATGGGTGCTGGAGTCGCGTTCCAGCTTGCCATTCAGAAGCCGGAGCTGGTGCGCCGGCTCGTGCTGGTCTCCGCGATCTTTTCGACGGACGGATTCTTCCCCGAGATGCTGCCGCAACAGGCGGCTGTCAGCTCGGCGATGTTCGAGCAGATGAAGGGAACGCCGATGTACCAGTCGTACGCCGCGATCGCGCCGCATCCGGAAGACTTTCCGAAGCTGCTCGACACGATGGGCGCGTACATGCGCAAGTCCTACGACTGGACGGGGGACGTGAAGAAGCTGACGATGCCGACGCTGCTCGTCTACGGCGACAGCGACATGATTCGCCCGGAGCACATCGTGAAGGTCTACCAGTTGCTCGGCGGCGGGCTGAAGGATGCGGGCTGGCAGCGCGAGCACATGTCGGGAAATCGCCTCGCGATCCTGCCGAACGTGACGCACTACGAGATGGGCCTTGCGCCCCAGATGGTCGAGGCTGCGCTGCCGTTCCTCGACGGCTACAGCAAGACCAAGACCTGGAGCGAACAGGTCAGCGAATCTAAGTGACCGGTAATTCGAGTCGGGCATAATCCGCCGATGAAGCCGACTTTCGCACTCATCGGACTGCCGACCGACCGACATTCCTCCTACCTGCGCGGGCCCGCCAAGGGGCCCGCGTTCGTTCGTGCCGCGCTCGCTTGCGATGGCAACACGATTGCCTCGGAGGATGGGCACGAGCTCGGTCGCGACCTGGTCATCAACGACTGCGGCGACGCGCCGCTGCACGAGGCGGATGGCGACGACGAGATCATCGAACGCTCGATCCTCGCGCCGCTGCGTGCGGGCCATTGCCCGATCTCGATTGGCGGCGATCACTCGGTTACGTACCCGGTGCTGCGCGCGATTCATGCGGAGCGCGGGCAGGTGGACATCCTGCACTTCGATGCGCACCCGGATCTGTACGACGATTACCAGGGCAACAAGCGCTCGCACGCGTCGCCATTCGCTCGCATCATGGAGCAGGGGCTGGCGCGCCGTCTTGTGCAGGTCGGGATCCGGACGCTGGAGCGCCAGCAGCGTGCGCAAGTCGAGCGGTTCGGAGTCGAGATCATTCCGATGAGGACGTTCTCGCCGTACGCGGTCCCGATTCTCGAAGGGCCGTTGTACGTGTCGATCGATCTCGATGGACTCGATCCGTCGGTGGCTCCGGGCGTGTCGCATCACGAGCCGGGCGGGCTGACGGTGCGGGATATTCTGAATGTGCTGCAGGCACAGCGGGCGCCGCTGGTCGGGGCGGACGTCGTGGAGTTGAACCCGGATCGCGATATCCATGGGATGACGGCAACTGTCGCGGCAAAGCTGGTCAGGGAGCTGTGCGCGTACGCGTGCAGTCGGGCATGAAACTGCGTCTGTTTGCGATCGCTCTGTGTTGCGCATTCGTCGGCACGGACGCTGCGGAGCAGTCACCGACGAGCAAGGGGACCTATCGGCTGCCGTACAACGACGGGACCGAGGTCAAGGTCTTCGACGATTTCGATAGCCATCGTCCGATCGGCCGGGTCGACCTGTTTGCCGTCAGCGGAGCAACGCCGTTCCTGGTGGTCGCGGCTGCGCCCGGGCGCGTCATGGCGATTCAAGACAAGTACAGCGCCCGCCAGGCCGGGCTGGCAGCCTCGGCGTGTCAGAACAACTATGTCTGGATCGCGCACGAGAACGGCGAGTGGACGAACTACTCTCATCTCGCTCAGGGTTCGGTGACCGGCTATGCGAAGTTGAAGGTCGGCGTCATCGTGCAAGCGGGCACTCTGCTCGGCATCGAAGGTTCGGTCGGTTGCGCGATGCTGGATCACGTTCACTTCGAGGTTGCGGTTCCGGACAAGAAAGCGCCGATCGATGCCGGCGGTTTCCTGAACGACAACGATGACGGCAAGCGCGAGCGGAATCCTCGGTTCTGCAACGTGCCCGGCGGCACGGTGGTCAAGGACGCGACCTATACCGCGGCAAAGTGTTGATCCTCGTCACTTGAGAACGAACGGCTTGTGCTTGACGCTTTTCAGGCACGTGACATCCAAGCCCCGCTGATCCGCCGTCTGCAGAAACCGCTGGGCGATCGAGTCCACGCACTCTTTGCCGATCAAGCCTTCGAGGGCGTGACCGCCGTACGGGACGACCACGACGCGTCCATTCGACAGCCGTGACACCGCGTCCCGCGCCGCCGTGGGCGGCGTCGCCGGATCGTTGTCTCCGACCATGATCAGCACCGGCACGTCGGACTTCACTTCTTCGCCGAATCCCGCCGGCAGCTTGCCTCGCGGCCAGTCCTTGCAGCCTTCGATATGCGGTCGTGCGCGATGGTCAGCGAGGAATGTGCCGCGTCCATTGGCCGTAACCTGCTGCGGATCGAGGCGGTCGATGTCTTCAGTGCACGTGATCGAGAAATACAAGCCGTCGGCGATTTCGCCGTTGAGCTCGACGTTGCGTTCGATCTGAAAATCGGCGAACGCTTTGTAGTCGCCGCCGGCCGCCTTGTGCAGCAGCAACGGAATGCTGAGCATGGCGGTCGGTTTGTAGATCATCGCCCGCAAGGATTCGGCGAAATCGTCGGCCTCGAGGCTGACCTCCGTCGCCTTGCCGTTGCGTGGATCCTTCACTGTCACGCGCACCGGGCCCTGCTCGATCCGCTCGACAGCGCGCTTGTAGTCGGCTTCCAGGCTGGGGAAGGCTGCCTTGCACGCCGGCTCGGCATAGCAATCGCGGAAAACATTCTGCAGGCCGCGTTCGCTGTCGCGTGCGAAGTACAGCGGCATGGGCTGCGTCATGGCAGTACTGCCCCACAACGTCGCGCTGCGCACGTGCTCGCCGTGCTGGCGGATGTAGACCAGCGAGGCGCGCGTGCCGTAGGAGCCGCCGTCGAGATTGATCTTGTCGTAGCCCAGCGCAGCACGCAGATCGTCGAGATCATCCATCGCGTACGTCGTCAGGTAGTAGCGCAGGTCCGCGTGCTTCTCGAGCTCGAGACGGCAAGCCTTGAGCACGGGGACGTTCAGCGTCGGCATGAAGCCCTGCAGCGGGCCGTCTTTCGGGATTGGGCAATGCAGGCCGTTCGACTTGCCGGTGCCGCGAGCGTCGACCAGGACGATGTCGCGATCGGCCATCGCCGGGTCATCGCCATACCACTGGGCGGCCGACGTTGCGGCTTCACCCGGGCCGCCGAGCAGCACGAACACCGGGTCCGGTTTGGCTTTCGGCGCTGTCGCCTGCAGCACTCTGACGTTCAGGTCGATCGTGCGCCCCGACTTCGCCGCGCGGTTCTCCCAAACGGTGAACGTGCCGCACTTCGAAGGCTGCTTCAGCTTTTTGTCCGCACAGGGCTGCAGGCGGAGCTCGCCGGCGCTCGCCAGGATGAACGGTTCGTGTCTGACGTTCTTAAGGCACGTCGTGTCCAGCGAACGCTGATCGGCGGTCGCGAGGAACTTCGCCGCGATCGTCTTCACGCATTCCTCGCCGATGAGCCCCTCGGACGAATGACCTCCGTGAGGCACGACAATCATGCGAGCGTTCGACATGCGCGACATCGCGGCTTTCCCCGCGCTCGGCGGCGTGGCCGGGTCGTTACTTCCATCGACGATGAGCACCGGCACGTCGGACTTCACTTCCTCGCCAAATCCTGGCGGAAGCTGGCCACGCGGCCAGCCTTTGCAGATTTCCGTATGCGGACGAGCGCGATGATCAGCGAGGAACGTGCCCCGGCCGTTGGCATGCACCTGTTGTGGATCGGAACGGTCGATGTCTTCGGTGCAGGTGATGGAGAAGTACAGACCATCCGCGATGGAGTCAGAGAGAGCGATGTTGCGCGAGAGCTGGAGATCCGCGAACGCCGTGTAGTCGCCACCTGCAGCCTTGTGCAGCAGTAGCGGAATGCTGCGCATCGATTCGGGCTTGTACAGCATGGCCCGTAGCGACTCGGCGAAGGCATCGGCATCGAGCGTCACGTCGGTTGGCTTGCTATTGCGCGGGTCGTTGACCGTCAAGCGGACCGGACTGGCTTCGATGTGCTCTACGGCGCGTTTGTAATCAGCTTCGAGTGTCGGGAACGCGGCCTTGCATGCCGCCTCGGCGTAGCAGTCGCGGAAGACGTTGCGAAGTGCACCTTCCGTATCAGGCGCGGTGAGCAGCGGCATCGGTTGGGTCAGCGCCGTGGTGGCCCACAGAGTCGCAGCCCGAACGTGCTCGCCATGCTGGCGGATGTACACGAGCGCGGCGCCGGTGCCGTACGAGCCCGCGTCGAGGTTGATCTTGTCGTACCCCAGCGCGGCGCGGACGTCGTCGAGGTCGTCCATCGCGTACGTCGTGAGGTAGTACCGCAGATCGGCGTGTTGCTCCAGCTGCGGCCGGCAGGCCTTGATCATGGCCACATCCATGATCGGCATGAAGGCTTGCAGCGGCGCGTCCTTCGCGATCGGGCAATGCAGCCCGTTCGACTTGCCGGTCCCGCGCGCATCGACGAAAACGAGGTCGCGACTCGCGCGCGCCGGATCGTCCAGATACCAGGCCGGGCCGGCGCTCGCGGCGGCCTCGCCCGGTCCGCCGAGAAGGATGAACAGCGGATCCGGCTGGCGATTCGGACCGGTTGCCTGCAGTACCACGATGTTGAGATCGATCGTGCGTCCCGCCTTCGCTGCACGGTTCTCCCAGACGGTGTACGTCCCGCATTTCGCGGGCTGCAGCTTCTTGTCCTGACACGGCTGCAGATGCAGGTCGCCCACGTTTGCGACGGCGGCGCCGGCAGTCAGAAGGGCGAGGGCAGCGATGACGAACTTCATGTCTCGGGCTCCGAGGTAAAGAGTCCTGCGAAGATTTCGATCGCGTCCCACAGATTCTGCAGGCGCAGATTCTCGTTGGCCGCGTGTTGGTTGTTGTCGAAGTTTGCGAGCGGCACGCCGACCACCGGCGTATGCGCGCTGCCCTGGAACAAATACATGGGCACGCTGCCGCCGAGTGTAGGGGCCGCGACGATCTTTGCGCCAGCCATCTGCTCGACGACGCGAGCGACATGCTGCGCCATTGGATTGTCGAGCGGCGTGCGGGCTGCGGGATACGAGCCTTCCTTGTCCCACGCGAGCAGCGCGAGTCTCGGATGCGCGAGGCGGGTCGCCTCGTCGGGCGGCTTGCGAACGATGAAGTAACCTTGCTGCTCGACATGCTTCTCGACCAGCCGGCGCACGCCGTCCGGCGTCTGGTTCGGAACCAGGCGGAAGTCGATCGAAGCCGTCGCTTCGGAGCTGATGACGTTCGCGGCCGCATCGCCGACATTGCCACCGGCTATGCCGCGGATGTTCAGGGCCGGGAGCATGAGCTGAGTTTGCAACGACGCGGGCTCGCCCTCAGTGCGTGCAATCCCGAGGGTGCGTTTGATCTGCGCATCGTAGTCCGGCATCTCGCGCGCGGCCTTCAGCTCAGCCGGAGTCGGCGCACGTACGTCGTCGTAGAAACCCGGAATGAGGATGCGCGCCTGGGTGTCGCGCATGCTGTCGAGCAGGTGCGTGAGTAGCACGATGGGATTCGGCGCCCAGTTGCCGTAGTGGCCGCTGTGCAAGCCGCGATTCGGGCCGTACACGGTGATGTCGAGCGCGGTCGCGCCGCGCACGCCGAAGTAGACGAGCTTGCTGCCGTCCTGATGAAGCGGCCCGTCGCAGATGATCCAGAGGTCGGTCTGCAACTCGGACGCGTAGGTCTTCAGAAGGGCGGCGAGATGCGGCGAGCCGGCTTCCTCTTCGCCCTCGAAGAAGAAGCGCAGGTTGACGTTCGGTCGCCATCCTGCCGCCTGCAAGGCGTCGAGCGCCGTGACAATGGCGATGATCGGCGCCTTGTCGTCGCTGGCTGAGCGCGCGAACAGGCGTGATTCCGGATCGAGACGCGGCGGCAGGGCGCGAAGATCCACAGTTGAGCCGTCCGGACGTCGCAGCGTTGGCTGAAAGGGCTCGGTAGTCCAGTCGTGCTGGCGCGTGGGCTGACCGTCGTAGTGAGCGTAGAGCGTGACCGTCCGGGTCGCGCCAGGAACGTCGAGCTTGCCAAAAACGACCGGCGGCGCTCCTTCGAGCTCCAGCAACCGAGTCTCGACTTTCCGGTCGCGCAAGGCTCCGGCGATGAGCTGCGCGTTCTTGCGAATGTTCGCACTGTCCGAGGCGAGGTTCGGAATCGAGAGGAGCCGCGCAAACTCGCTGACGATCGCCGGTTCGTGCTGCTGGCGATACGTGCGGACACTGTCGCGGACCTCGACAGGCGAAGGTCCGGCCACTGCGTGCCCGGCAAACGCTAGAATCAGCCATGTCGTATGAAATCGCACGGTCGCAGCCTAGCCGTGCACCGTGGCCCGATCCAATCGTTTTAAAAGATACGAGAGCATCAGCGCCGTGAATCTCGATCGCTTCGACTTGAATCTGCTGGTCGCCTTCGAGGCGCTGATGTCCGAGCAACAAGTGACGCGCGCCGCCCGGCGGCTGCACATCACTCAACCTGCGCTGAGCGGTGCGCTCGCACGGCTGCGCACGGTGTTCTGCGATCAGTTGTTCGTGAAGGATGGCAAGAGCATGCGGCCGACTCTGCGTGCCCGCGAGCTCGAAGCGCCGATCCGCGAAGCGCTCGCGAAGGTGCGGCAGGCGGTCGGCCGCCCGGTGTTCAAGCCGGAGTCCTCCTCCGTCACCGTGCGGATTGCGACCAGCGATGACCTGGAATTGACGCTGATTTCGAAGGTGCTCAAGCGCGTGCGCTCGGCCGCGCCTTGCATGCAGCTCGCGATTCGACGCGTTAGCGGCGTGTTCGATCTACCGGCACAGGAGCTGACGTCGGGCGCGCTCGACATGGCGATCGGCCCGTTCCCGCAAGGGGCGCATCAGCCCGGCGGTGTGGTCGTGTCAGCGCCTTTGTATGTCGATCAGCTCGTTTGCCTGGTTCGCGAGGATCACCCGACGATCAAGCGAACGCTGTCGCAGGCGCAGTTCCTGGAGGGGTATCACGTCGTCGTCTATTACCCGGAGGGTGGCCATGGCATCGTCGATCAGCTGCTCATGCAGAACGGCGGGCGACGACGCAAGATTGCGATGGCTGTGCCGCACTTCATCACCGCGGCGTTTGCGGTCGGTCAGTCGGATCTGATTGCATCGGTGAACTCGAGAATCGGAGAGCTCTTGCGTCGCGCGGCCGGCGTGCGCGTGCTCAAGTTCCCGTTCGAGTCGCCGCAGATGAATTACGGTTTGTATTGGCACGGTCGCCAGACTGCAGATCCGGCGCACACGTGGCTGCGCGAAATGATCATCGACGCCGCGAAGGAGCGCCGACGCTAGCGGGGCAGGGCAGCTTGGCGTTTCTGCAGAAACGCTCGCACGGTCGGTTCGCGCTCGAGACCGATCGCCATTTCGTAGGCCTGATGCGCTTCGTCGTACGCGCCCGTCTTCGATAGCAGCTCGGCGCGTGCGGCCCAGTAGGGTTGGTATTCGGTGAGGCGATCATCGGCCGCGATGGCCTTGATTGCATCGACCGCCGCCTGCGGGCCGTGCAATTCAGCGATTGCCAGGGCGCGATTGATGGCCACGACAGGCGAGTCCGTGAGCGCGGCGAGCGCGTCGTAGAACCGGACGACGTCGGCCCAGTTGTTGTGGCCGGTGCGACGTCGATGAACGTGCGCCGACTGCAACGCTGCTTCGAGTTGATAGCGACCAATCGTTCCGAGTGCGCTCGCGCGGTAAAGCACGCTCTCGGCCTCGTCGATCATCTGCGAGTTCCACGACGCTGGATCCTGCTCGGCGAGCGGCACGTACTCGCCGGCAACGTTACGTCGAGCGGCTCGCCGGGCTTCCGCATGCAGCATCAATGCGAGCAGGCCGAGGGCTTCTGCCTCCTGCGGCAATAGCTCGACGACCAGTCGCGCGAGGAACAGCGCTTCGCCCGTGAGATTGCGACGGATCGTGTCGGTGCCGGTCGCGTCGGTCCATCCTTCGGCGAAGGCTGCGTAGATGGCGTCGAGCACGGTATCCAATCGCTGCGGCAGTTCTTCATGCTCGGGAATCGAGAACGGGATACCGGCCTGCTGAATCTTCTCCTTCGCTCGCGACAGTCGCTTGCGCATTGCCGCCGGTGAAACGAGGAACGCCGAGGCGATCGTCTCGCCATCCAGTCCGAGCACGACCTGCAGCATCAGCGGAGCGCGGATCCCAGCTTCGATCGCTGGATGCGCGCACGCGAACAGCAGTGCGAGGCGCTTGTCGGGGATCTGCATGTCTCTCTCCGCTTGCGCGGCCGCATCCTCGAGTCCCTCGGCGAGAATCTGCAGCTGCGTGCTCGCGGTCTCACCGGTCTGGCGACGGCGGACGCTGTCGATGAGCTTTCGCCGCGCGACGGTGAGCAGCCAGCCTTCCGGATTCTTCGGGCAGCCGTTCGCGGGCCAGTCGACGAGCGCCGAAGCGAAGGCTTCCGCGAGTGCGTCCTCGGCTGCTGCGACATCCCTCGTGCGAGCCGCGAGGAAGGCGACGAGCTTGCCGTAACTGCGGCGCGCCACCGCGTCGGCAGTTCTGCGAGCCTCGTCGCCTTCTGGAATGCTCATGAGCGCCGGCTCACCGCATCTGCCAGACCGGACGCACTTCGACGACGCCGTGACTGGCGGCCGGGCAACGCGACGCCCAGGTGATGGCGGAATCGAGATCGGGAACGTCGATCAGGTAGTAGCCGCCGACCTGCTCCTTGCTGTCCACGTAGGGACCGTCGAGGACCTGCGTCTTGCCATTGGCGATGCGCACGGTGGTCGAGTTGGCAGAAGGCTTGAGCCGGTTGGAGCCGACGAAAGCGCCGGCCTTCTGCAGGGCTTCGCCATAGGCGAAGTAGGCGGCCGTGCCCTGCTGCTGCTGTTCGGGCGTCAACTGGCTCCAGCCACCCTCGTTCACGTGAAGGACAAGAAGGTATTGCATCGAAGTTCTCCGGTCGGGTCGTCGGCGGGCACCATGCGTCGCCTGTAATAGAGACGTTCGGCCTGGAGCCCGTTGGACATTCTATCCGCCTGTGTCAGGCTTGAATCGGCCATGAAATCCGTGATCCAGACGCCCCGATTGTCATTCCGTGATTTCACGGTGGACGACTACGAGGCCGTTCACTCGTACGCGAGCGACCCGGAGGTCACGCGCTATACGGCGTTCGGGCCGAACACGCCGGAGCAGACGAGGGGATTTCTGCAGTTCGTGTCGGGCGAGTCGTCGCAGGACGTTCGGGCGAACTACAGCTTCGCGCTGATCGATAGGGAGACGAGCAAGCTGATCGGCAGCTGCGGCCTCATGCGCAGCGATATGAACGGACCGCAGTACAGTTTCGGGTACGTGCTACGCAAGGACCGGTGGGGTCAGGGTCTTGCGTCGGAGGCGGCGGTGGCGCTCGTGGAGTTCGGCTTCGGTGAGCTGCGTGCTCATCGGCTCTGGGCGCACGTGTTTGTCGGAAACAAATCGTCGGAGAGGCTGTTGCAGAAGCTCAGGTTCAGATACGAAGGCTGTGCGCTCAAGGCATTCTTCGTGCGCAACGCGTGGCACGATCTGCAGACGTTTGCGATGTTGAGGAGCGAGTGGGAGCAGCGGGCAGGGTGAGCCGGGCGCTCAGTCGCCGTAAACGCCTTCCTGAATCAGCTCCGCGAGCTGCTTGGCGAGTCCATCGAACAGCTCGCTGACATCCACCTGCTCGCCGTCTTCGACGCGCTTCGAGATCATCGTCATCGGAAACACCAGCAGACTCGTTTCCTTGTAGCGGATCGCGGGATCGCGGCCGTACTCGTCTTCGACCATCCACCAGTCGTAGTCCGGAAATTCGTTCAGGAACGCACGGCCGAATGCCAGGCCGAGCGCCTGTAGTGTGTAGGTCGCTTCGCGCTCGACGACACCTTGATCGAGCAGACGCTGGATCAGTGCGAGATCGCCGCGTGTGCCGTCGATGTCTTCGCCGAGCGCTTGCTCGATGACCTGCCCGGCGTGCACCACGCCCATGGCGATGTTCTCGATGTCTTTTTCGTTCGGGGGTTCGATCTTCTGGTCGGACACAGGGTCACCGCTGCCGATCTTCGCGTCGGGGCGGGAATGGTAGCAGCACTAGCAGATCGGCTTCCTGCTGGGATGAGCAATTTCTGCGTGAACACGGAGGTAATTGAGAAGGCGATCACCGGTCAAGCAGTTAGCATCAAATGCTCAGGCAGCGTCCGACGTCAGCGAGGATCAGGGATGGATTCGGAATTTCAGCCCGGCTCGCGCGGCCGCGTTCTGCGAAATCTGCTCAACATCACCCGCGTTCGGGACATCGAGGAGGCGGAGACGCAGGCATTGAACGTTGCCCAAAGAACCGCGCTGAAGATCTACGGCCCCGACCGGCGATTTACGCCCACTGACGTTCGTCGTTTACATCGATTGTGGCTCGGATCGATCTATCCCTGGGCAGGTCACTATCGGACCGTGAACATGACCAAGAGCGGGTTTCAGTTCGCGCACGCTCCCTTGATTCCGCGCTTCATGGTTCAACTGGGCAAGGGCGTGCTACGTCGGCATACGCCCTGTGGATGTGCCGACGTTTCGGTTGCGCGGTCGTTGGCTGAAGTCCATGCGGAGCTGATCCTCATTCATCCATTCCGCGATGGGAATGGACGGCTGGCGCGTCTCGTGTCCCTGTTGATGGCCTGCCAATACGGATTGGGTTCCTTCAGCCTGAGACGCTTGGCCGGAGCGGGAAAGCGGACGTATGTGCAGGCTATCCACGCCGCGATGAGCCGCGACTACGAGCCGCTCGAGATGCTTTTCGCGCGCGCGATCGAGCTGCGACACGATACTTCCAGTACGTGACGAGGTCCTCCATCGTTTCCGGCCAATAGGTGCGGTTGCCCTTGGCGAAGGGATGATGAATCCCCTCGATTGCAGAGGATTCCTTCAGGAATTGGAACAGGAGCTCTTCGCGCATACATAGAAAGACGGGTGAAGGCTCGCGCCTCCACCCGCCGCCTTGTTGGACCTGAGTCCAACCTATTGCAGGATCGTCACCTTGCTGGTTTGCGCAGGAGGGCGGGCGGAGTCAAGCTCGCAGGACTATGAATAGAGCAAAGATCGAATCGGTGTCGCCGTTCTTTATTGCGGGCGATGTCGAGAGGTCGGTTGCGTTCTATTGCGACCACCTCGGCTTCACACTCGTGTTTCAGGAGACGGAGCCGCCGACCAACAGCCCGTTCTTTGCGATCGTCAGCCGTGACGGCGTAATGCTGTTCTTGAAGGGTAGTGGAGCGGCGTTGCCGAATCCGAAGCGGTACAGCTGGGCCAGATGGGATGCGTATTTCCTGGTGCCGGATCCGGACGCGCTGGCGGCCGAGTTCGAGAGTCGCGGCGTAAGTGTCAGTGAGTCGCTCAAGGATACGCATGATGGATTGCGTGGTTTCGAGCTGAAGGATCCAGATGGCTATGTGCTCTTCTTCGGGCGGCCTGCGCCGAGTATCTCGACAAACGGCCAGTTTCTTTCTGACGACGCTCAGTTCTGATCGCTTAACAACGCGTGGCCATACCTGAGGTGTTCAGTTTGATCAATTTGATCGAACTGGCTGATCTGTCTACCATGGCACCCGTTTCAATCACGGAGCCGGCCATGGAAACGATCGCTGCGGCGGATGCCAAAACCAATTTCGGAGCATTGCTCGACAAGGCGCAGCGCGGTCCTGTCACGATTTCGAAAAACGGTCGCGCGGTCGCAGTAATCATGTCGGCGGAGGCTTATCGCGAGGAGCAACAGTTGAAGCTCGATGTGCTCAGGCGCGAGATCCAGAAGGGCCTGGACTCCATGAAGCGGGGCAGGTTGGTCACGCCGGAGCGGGCATTTGCCGCGTTCCGGAAAGAGCTCAAGAAGAAATGAGCCGCTATGTCCTCACGCCGCCAGCCGTTGAGGATCTGCGGGAGGTTGCTCGCTATACACAGAAGCGATGGGGCGCCATACAGACCGAACGTTATGGTGAGGAGCTGGAGCTCGCGCTCCAGCAGCTCAGCCTAGCTCCGGAAGTAGGCAAAAAGCGCGAAGCAATCGCGCCGGGCGTACGGTCCTTTCGAGTGGCTCAACATGTCGCGTTCTATCTCATTCGGCGTAATGAGATCACTATCCTGCGGATCCTGCATCCACGGCGGGACGCAAACGAGGCATTCGAAAACGGCGAATGAAGGTAGACTCGCGCCCATGCGGCGCTCCATTCCGGTAATCAGTGCTTGCTTCGTCGCGCTACTGTTGACTGGTAGTCTGACTGAGGCCGCGCCGGCGCCAGGCTGCAAGCGCAATCTCCGCGAACTCACGGAGCTTGAGACCTCGCTGAAGCGCGAAATCAAAATCCCGTTCGATCCGAATGCGAATCCGCTCAAGGAATGCGATGTCACAAAGCCGGCGGTCGAGGTGGCCGAGCGGGCCAGCAAACCGAGCATCGCGATCTTCGTGTTCGATGTGACGAGCACGGGTCGTGTGGCCGGCTTGCAGCTGATCGGGAAGAAGACGCCGTGGGCCGCGGCCGCTCAGGAGGAAGTCTCGCAGTGGGTGTTCGAACCGCTCGTTGACGGAGATCTCGGGATCACGCGGGTCGGTGTGACGGCAGCGGTGATCGCGGAGGCGGAAGGTCACGAGCACTCGTGCGGCCAGGCGCAATCGCCGGTCAAGGCGGATCTCGAGGTGCGTGTTTGCGCCACCCGCTAGCGTAGACTCCTGCGTCATGCCCAGCTTGGTCGACGGAAACCCTGCGGCTTGCCTGGCTACGCTGCTGGCTGTCACCACATCGGTCGGCGCCACCGAAGAGTTCAAGCCGCCGCCCGGCTGCAAGAAGCGCTGGAGCGAGATCGCCCAACTGGAAGCTTCGCTGCAGGGTGAGAGGAAGATTCCGTTCGAAGGCGGCGAGAAATCAGCCAAGGAGTGCAACCTGCTCACGTCACTAGTCCCGCCGGAGATCCGGCGAGCGGGGCAGACGAACGTCGCGGTCATCGTGTTCGACATAACCGGCAGCGGACGCGTTGTCGGCCAGCAGCTTGTGGCCGGACGAAACACGCAATGGGGCGAGATCGCGCAGAAGCATGTGGCGCAGTGGGTGTTCGAGCCTCTCGTGGAGGACGGTATCGGGATCACGCGGGTCGGTGTGACCGTGGTGCTGATCGCTGCGCCGAAACAAGAGTGTGACAAGGTCAAAGCGCCTCCCGGAACCAACTACGAAGTGCGCATGTGCTGGAGCCGCTAGTTGGACAAGTTCGACCGCATCTTCCAGCTCCACTCGATCCTCGCGAACCGGCGCACGCCGATCGACGTCGACAGCCTGATGGCGCGGCTGGAGTGCTCGCGGGCGACGCTGTATCGAATCGTTCAATCAATGAAGGATTCGCTGAACGCGCCGATCGAGTTCGATTCGGACCGCGGCGGCTTCATATATAAGAGGGCGCCGGGTGAGGAGAGCTATGAACTGCCGGGCTTGTGGTTCTCGCCGGCGGAGCTGCAGTCGCTGGCGGTCATGCAGCGGATTCTTCGCGATCTCGGTGGGGGGTTGCTTGCTGAGCAGGTGTCGGCGATCACGAAGCACCTGAATCAGCTCGTGCAGCATCGGCGATTGAATCTCGGCGAAGCGGCGGCGCGGATTCGATTTCCCGGGGTTGCTTCGCGCACCGCTGGCGAAGCGTTTCAGGTCGCGGCCTCGGCGACTTTGCAGCGACGCAAGCTTTGGTTCGAATATCACTCGCGCGGTAGCAATCGACAATCGGAACGCACGGTTTCGCCGCAGCGGCTCACGCACTATCGCGAGGCTTGGTATCTGGATGCGTGGGACGAGGAGAGCAACGAGCTGCGAACATTCTCGCTCGATCGCGTGCGTCGCGCGAAGGTGCTGGAGGACAGTGCGCTCGATCTGCCTGATGCGGATCTCGACAGTCACTACGCGAGTGCGTACGGAATCTTCGGAGGCAAGGCGGACAAGGTCGCGGTGCTGCGCTTCTCAGCGGAGCGCGCGCGATGGGTGGCGGATGAGAATTGGCATCCAGAGCAGCAGGGAAAGTCTCTGCAAGATGGCCGCTACGAGCTGCGCATTCCGTTTCGTGATGCGCGCGAGCTGGTGATGGACATCATGCGTCACGGTCAGCACGTTGAAGTGATCGAGCCTGCCGCACTTCGCGATGAAGTGCGGCAGCAGCTCGAGACGGCGGCGCGCCAGTACTCGAAGTAGCGACTACGCGGCAGCGGGTCCGAACCACTTCGCGAGCGCGTCCGTGAGGCCCGCGTCGGTTTGCTCTCCCACCCAAGCCACATATCCGTCCGGGCGAATCAACACGGCTTTCGGAGCAGTGACCCGTCCGAGTGCTGGAAGCTCCGAGACACCGGCGTACCTGGCGTCGATCAGCTGAACTCGATCTGCCCACGCTGTGATGTCGAGGCTACCGGGTTCACCAAAGTTGATCACTGCCGGTCGTGCTTTGTGCAGCAAGGCGAAGACACGCAGCGGACCGTTCGCAGTGATCAGATCGAGATCCGGCATGCGGCGACCGAGCAGCGGATGACCTTCGCCGAAGTCGTAACGAATCCCGAGCCCCGACATCTCGGCGGCGATTCGTTTCCGCGGCTCGTCCATGCTGAGCAGCTGGGCCATCATGTCCCGCAGTGCCTTGCTGCGTTCGTCCGGCCGGCGCAATGCGACCGCCGCCATCGTGATTTGCAATACACGCGCGCCAACCGGATGGCGCTCGGCGTGGTAGCTATCGAGCAGGCTTTCCGGTGAAGTTCCCTTGATGACGTGAGCCAGTTTCCAGCCGAGGTTCACCGCATCCTGCACCCCAGTGTTGAGGCCCTGGCCACCGTCAGGTGATTGCACGTGTGCGGCGTCGCCGGCCAGCAGCACACGTCGGTCTCGATACGTCGCGGCCTGCCGAGTCATATCCGTGAACCTCGAAAGCGAGCTGGGACTGTGCACTCCATAGTCGGTCCCGTACACGGCGATGAGCGCCTCGCTGAGATCACGCAGCGTGGGCTCGTCGGCGGGGCCGACGTGTTTTTCAGTCACCATGACCCGCATCGGTCCGCCATCCAGGTACACGATCTGGCCGTTGCGAATCTCGTAGTTCAGCTTGCCGATGCCGTGCACCCCGATCTCGTCATTGCGGATGCCCAGCGGCGGCTGTCCGGTCATCTCGACCTCCGCGATCAGCGCGCTGGTCGTCGGATCCCAGCCGGGGAAGTCGATGCCGGCTGCCTTGCGAACACGACTGCGCCCGCCATCGCAGCCGACGAGATATTCCGCGCGTATCGATTGAGCATCGGACAATCCGATGTCGACGCCAGTGTCGTCCTGCCAGAAGCCCGTCACCTCGCGCCCGCGGTAGATCGGCACCTTCAGCTCGCCGAGCCACTCGGCGAGGATGCGTTCGATATGCGCCTGCCACAGCCCGAGCGTGTGAGGATGCCGGGTGGGAAAGTCGCTGAGGTCGAGGCGGATCATCTGGAAGCCGACGACCTGAACCGGCTGTCCCTGCGAGATGAATCTCTCGGCGATGCCGCGTTGATCGAAGACTTCGATCGTTCGCGCGTGCAGGCCGCCTGCGCGCGATCCGGTGAGATCCTGGCTCGCGCGTCGCTCGACGATCGCGACGTCGATGCCCGCCAGCGCGAGCTCGCCCGCCAAAGTCATTCCTGTCGGGCCGCCGCCGGCGATCACTACTGTGTGGTCAGTCATCCGACTTGCCTCCATCGGTTGGGAGGCCGGCCATTGAAAAGCAAGACCCGGGACTTCCGGCAAGCCCCCGCCTGAGTTCTAATATGAAAGTGGGAAGAGGCAGTGCTCGATCGCACTCGCAACCGCAACAAAAATCGCCTCACGCGCTGGCTCTTCTGTCAAATCCCACGGTCCGGTGTCACAGCTTTCGAGTCTCGATCGCGAGCCGGCGCTCTGCAGCTCAAATCTGTGTTCCAGGCCCTCCGGCAAGTCCCGCCGAATGACAGGATTCGCCATCGCATTAAGTTGAGCCGCAGCTTTGATCCTGCTGACTGTCACCCTCGCAATCGCGCTGGCAGCAACAGCCGCATGGTTGATGGCCGTGCGCCGTCGGACCCAGGCGCTCGCCGCGAAACTGCAGGAAATCGAGGCCGCGCACGAGGCCTCTCTCGAACAGGCCGAGCATGGCCGCGCGATCCAACGCAAGGTCGAAGCGCAGCTGCTCGAAAAGCAGCAGCGGTTGGATCGCCTGGCCCATCACGATCAGCTCACCGGCTTGCCCAACCGGCTGTTTCTCGCCGCGCACCTGCCGCTGGCAATGGAAGAATCGCTCAAGACGCGCACGCCGCTCGCGATACTGTTTCTCGACCTCGATCGCTTCAAGCACATCAACGACACGCACGGCCATGAGGTCGGCGACAAGCTGCTACAGGAAGTCGCGCAACGCATTCAGTCCGCGGTGCGCGCGGATGACATCGTCGTGCGCATGGGTGGCGATGAGTTCGTGGTGATCCTGAATAAGATCAGGACGATCGAACAGGCCAACGAAACCGCGGCGCGAATCCTCGCCGGCCTCAACGCTCCGGTAGAGATCGCCGGCAAGCCGCTGGTCACGACCGTGAGCATCGGTCTGAGCTTGTTTCCGCGCGACGGCGACAACGTGGGCGCGCTGCTGCGTCACTCCGATACGGCCATGTACCAGGCCAAGGATCGCGGCCGCAACAACTTCCAGGTCTTCAGCCCGATCATGGATCGCAAGCTGCACGAGCGAGTGAACCTGGAAGCCCGTCTCAGAGCTGCACTCGAGCTCGGGCAATTCGACGTTCACTATCAACCGATCCTCGATATCGAAACAGGGCAGGTCGTCACACTCGAGGCGTTGCTGCGCTGGAAGGATCCGGAGCAGGGATTCATTGCGCCGGGGCGATTCCTACCCGTGGCTGAGGAATCCGGACTCATCGAGCCGATCGGCCAGTTCGTGTGGCGACACGTCGCTGCGGACATGGCGCGCTGGCGCGAGCAGAAACTGACGCTCGTCCCCGTAGCGGTCAACTTGTCTGCGGGGCAACTGATGCGCAGCGATCTGCGCGCACAGATCGTCGAGGTTACGCAGGCGCATGGAATTCTGCCGTCGATGCTGCAGATCGAGCTGACTGAAGGCGCGATGCTGGAGAAGGTCGATCATCACTCGGGCAGGACGAGCGAGATGGTGATCAACGACGTGCGCAGCTTAGGCGTGCGGATTTCGATTGACGACTTCGGTGTGGGATATTCGAGCCTCGGGTATCTCAAGCAACTGCGCGTGGACAATCTGAAGATCGATCGCAGTTTCATTCGGGATCTGGTCAGCAACTCGAACGATCACGCGATCGTTGCCGCGATCTTCGCGATGGCGAAGCATTTGCGAATCGGCGTGATCGTGGAGGGGGTCGAGGGCTGGCCGCAGCTCGAGATGCTGCGGGCTCTCGGGTGCCGCTTCGCGCAGGGCTTCCTGCTGGCCGAGCCGACGGCGGCGGAGAACTGTGCGCGGTTTTTGTCGAACAGCCCGTTGCGATTGAATGAGGGAGCGGATGTGCTGGCGAAGATTGCCAGCTGATGCAATCGATGTACTGAAGACCTAAGGGTCCGCAGTCACACCTCACCTGCACGAACTCGCGCAAAACACAATCCCATTTCCCGGCTGCCTCACTGGCGCCCGTCGCCCTAGAAAAGTCATACGAAAAATTGGGTGAGGGGTTGTGCATTCCAGGAGGGCTTCGTCATGCGAGCGTGGCATGGTTTGATCGTCTTGATTCTTGCAGTCTGCGCCAATGAGGCGCCGGCGGCGTCGCAGGTCGGCGGCGGCGAAGGTTATACGTGCGCGATGGGACCGAACGGTCGCGCGTTCTGCTGGGGTATCAACACCAGCGCACAGATGGGCAGCGGGATCGGAGCGGCGACGCAGTTGTCCGTGGGTCGGCCGACTGAGATGGCGGGCGGCTTCGTCACCGTCTCGAACGGCGCGTTTCATAGCTGCGGTTTGCAGGCGGACGGCCTGGCGTACTGCTGGGGTGACAACTACTGGGGTCAACTCGGCATCGGATCCACCCAGAACTACAAGAGCCTGCCTGTTCCGGTGCACGGCCCTTCCTTCATCGCCATCTCTGCCGGCGGATCGCACACGTGCGCGATCGATACCTCGAACGAGGTCTGGTGCTGGGGCGCGAACTTGCATGCCCAGCTTGCAAAATTCGCGTCGCTCATGCCCTTCTCCGATGTTCCGATTCAGATCAGCACCAACACGTCCAATCAAGTGCTGCGTGCGCGCGCCATCAGCGCCGGCGACGAGCACACATGCGCCATCGACATGAGCGGCGCCGTTTGGTGCTGGGGCCAGAACATGAACGCGCGCGCCGGCATCGACATCAACATCTGCGGCGGTGGAACGACGACTCTATGCGAGTTCGCGCGTCCCAACCTGACGGTCGCAAGCGGCGCATCGTTCAATCTTCGGTTCACCGCGATCTCCGCCGCTCGCCTCAATACCTGCGGCATCGACACGACCGGCACCGTGCGGTGCTGGGGTACGAACTTCCGCGGAAGTGCGCTCACGGGCAGAGCGGATGAGCCTGCAGCAGTGAGCATTGGCGCCGCGGTTTCGGTCAGCGCAGGTGGGCAGTCGACATGCGCAGTCGCAGCCACCGGGGAGTTGTTCTGCTGGGGTAATCACGACGAAGGTGAGCTCGGCGACGGCACGCCGCCGGCGCCGGGCGCGAACAGCATCACACCCGTGCGCGTCGCTGGCGCGCAGGACTACACCTCTGTTTCAGTTGGCGGAACGCATGCGTGCGCGCGCACGAACGGCGGCGGTGTTCGATGCTGGGGCGGCAACACCGAGGGTGAGCTCGGCATGAGTGGAATGGGCGGGGCGAAGGTGAGCACGCCGATGACAGTCCAAGGTCTGCAATCCGTTGCCGTCACGAGCGGGCACAATCACGTGTGCTCACGGGATTCCGCCAACGTCACCGCGTGTTGGGGAGACAACTTCTACGGGCAAATCGGTCATGGCCGCACGACCGATGTCCCACGCGAGTCGGTCGTGCCGATGCCGGTCGGGCGCTTCTACGCTGGGTCGCGGCCCGGACCGTTTCCGACTCCGACCGTGATCCCGGAGGAACTCTCGACCACGATGCCGCCGCCGAAATTCCCCGGGTACGCAATGCAGTTCACGGACCTCGCCGTCGGCGGACTGCACGCGTGTGCGCTCACTAGCGGCGGCAACGCCTACTGCTGGGGACAGGACACCGCCGGTCAGGTCGGCAACGGCAAGAGGAATACTTTCGCGTGTCGTTACGGCAAGGACGGGGAGAGCAGCGAAGGCAGTTCGTGCGTCCCCAACCCCACGATCGTTTCGCGCAATGACTCGGCCATGTTCGCCGACATCAGCGCGGGCTCCGCCCACACCTGCGGACGCAACCAGAGCGGCATCGTTTCCTGCTGGGGATCGGGCCGGTACGGCGAACTGGGATTCAAGCTCGCATCGTGCACCAGCTCCGCCTGCTTTGAGCGTGAGCCGACGCAGATCGACATCTGGCCGAACCGACCGAACATGCTCGACGTCTCCGCGGGTTCGGCCAGCACGTGCGCCGCGAACGGCTCCGAGGTCTTCTGCTGGGGAAGCATTGCCGGCAGCGGCACGCCCAAGTCGATCTTCCCGTCGGGACCGAACTATGTGCGCGCGACGACGGGTGCCATGCATGCATGCGCCAGCTTCCCGAACACGGCGATGATGTGCATCGGCTTGAACAACTTCGGTCAGTTCGGCGACGGCACCAACACTTCCTCCTGGAGCGGGACGCTCGGCGCGGGCGGCATGGGCTACAACAGCCTCGCCGCGAGCTTGACGTTCATGTGCGGCATCGACCTGTTCGGCAAGGAAGTGCAGTGCTGGGGCGGAAACGGGAGCGGCGAGCTCGGAGATGGCACTACGACAGATTCCAACGTGCCCGTCACGGCTGCAGTGCCGTTGGGCTTCGCGGAAGGAATCGGCACCGGGTTAGATCACGCCTGCGCTGTCAGCAAGAACGGCGGCGTCTGGTGCTGGGGCAACAATGCCTTTGGGCAACTCGGTGATGGGACGATTACGCCGGGCGCGTCGACTCCTTGGCCGGTGGCGGCGGGATGGCAGTTGCCGTGAAGCCTGAACTCCGCACGGTCAGCGGAGATTTCGCTTGACCGTGCGGAGAACGAGGCTGAGTCAATGTTGATGCGCATCCTCCGTGCGCATAGAATCTGCGCATCTGATGGAGTCAGATCATGCGTAACCCCAAGGCACCAAAGCAGGCAACGAACTTGAGCATCAATCGCGATCTCTTGAACGCGGCGCGCGAAGCAGGCGTCAATCTTTCGGCTGCGCTGGAAGAGGCCTTGGAGGAGAAGGTAGCAGCGGCGCGACGCGAGCAGTGGAGGAAGGAGAATGCCGAGGCAATCGCGGAGTACAACGACTTGATCGCGGAGCACGGGGTCTTCTCTGAAGGGCAGCGGAGTTTTTGATGCCGCAATTCTCGGTTCACAAAAACAAGAATCCGAAGACTCGCAATACCTATCCGTATCTCGTCGACGTCCAATCGGACCTGCTCAGCGACCTCGGCTCACGTGTCGTCGTGCCGCTGATCAAGCGATCGGGATCTACCAAGAAGCCGATCAAGAACCTGATGCCCGTCGTCCGCGTCGAAGGTCAGGAGTTCGTCATGATGGTGCCGCTGCTGGCGGGCATTGCCACGCGTGATCTCGGTGCACCTGTAGCCAGTGTGGCTCAGCATCGAGGCGAAGTAGTTGCCGCGCTGGACTTCCTGATCCTCGGGATCTAGCGGATCAGCTCACTCGACGCGGGTTTGCGATGAAAGCGCCGACGGCATCCGTGCAGTCGGCGCTCGTTTTCACATGCTCGGCAAACCGTCAGTCGCGATCACGGTCATCACGGTCGGAGAGCAGGCCAGCGGCAAACCACGCGCTCGGTGTGGCCGGCGTAGTCGCCGTGGCCGGCGTCACAGTGCGGATCAGCAGCACCGGGCGGTTGTCGACGGTGTCGCCGCAGTTCAGTGGCGGTGTCGCTCCGGTCGCGTCAGTCAGTTTGCCGCGAACCACGAAGTCGCCGTTTTCGTCCAGGTTCACAAACTCGGAATTGAACGGCGTCGTGATGAGCGGCGCCGAGACAGCCGGCGGCACTGGAACATTGCGACAGAACAGCGACAACACCATCTGCCGAGGACCGGCGCGAGTGCCGATGCCGTCGGCACCAGCCAGCAGGACGCCTTCGCCGCGAGCGCGAATGTCGCCATTCTTTCTGATGATTGCATTGAATGAGCTGATCAACCACGGCGCGCCACCGGGAGCGACACCCGCAACAGTGTTGAGCACGGGTGCTCCGTTCATACTGCGAAACGGCTGTACGCCGGTGCCGCGATCGAACTTGAACAACACATCGAAACTGAATCCGCCTGCCACTGCGGCTCCGGCCGTCAGCAAGCCGGCAAGCGTAAGGACTGCCTTGATCTTCATCGTAAGCTCCAGCGTGGTGTTTGCATCACCGGGTGAGTAGCGCTCGTCCTGCCTTCGGTTCTATGCAACTTCGCACTGGCTCTTGAGGGAACTTGTGCGAATTCGCAATCCAGCATTCGTCGAACACCGAGCAATAGCAGGCGCGCATTTGTATTCGGCCGCTCTGCCGAGCGAGATCGACCTGCCGCCAGAGCACGGCATTGCTGTCCGTCTTCGGCCAACGCAGAGCAGAAACCTGTTCATTCGGCGCCAACGATCTGGACGCAACTCGATTGGTCGTATCAGGGCCCAGCATGGCTTGCCGATTGCCACCTGCTGCGGCGAAAGCCTCTGCACGAGCTTCGTTGCAGCAAGCCTTGATGAGGTTGTCGATCAGCCAACCCTGAGCAGGCACGGGCTGGCCGTCAACGAGGATCTTGAAGTCATGTATTTGCGCAGGCCCCACACCGGTGTTGTGAATGTCGAACGAGAGAGTGGCCGCGCCCTCTGCAGTTTCGTTCGAGCTGTCGAGCTGCAAAGCGGGCCACGAACTGGCGTGTACCAGCCTCTCCATCGAATGGCTGGTGTGGTAGGCCGTGAAAAGCGAGGCCGCTGAGATCGTGATTGCGGCAAAGCTGGCGAGCAAGTCCCAAGCGCGATGGCCAGAGCGCCGCGGCTCCGGTAGTTCAGCGGGTTCGATACTCATCCATCCCCCGGGCAAAAAATTCCACCTTGCATAATCGGAATTGCGGAGTGAATGTCGCCACTGGGACGTCGCATGAATGACTCTTTCGATCTGCTGTTCAGTGTCGCGCTCGGCATCGGTCTGGCCGCCGCGACCGGCTTTCGTGTGTTCATTCCATTGCTAGTTGCGGGCTTGGCTGCGCGCGCGGGATGGGTGCCGCTCACCGAATCCTTCGCCTGGCTCCAGAGCACGCCCGCGCTGGCAGCGCTGGGTACTGCCGCCGTGCTGGAGATCCTCGCCTTCTACATCCCCGGACTGGACCACCTTCTGGATCTCCTGGCAGGTCCGCTCGCGGTGATCGCAGGGGTTCTGGCGAGCGCTTCGGTGATGGTCGACATGCCGCCCGAGGTGCGTTGGCCGATTGCTGTGATCGCCGGCGGTGGTATCGCAGCCCTCACGAAGGGAACAGCAGCGGTGGTGCGCGCGAAGAGCGCCGCGCTGACTGGCGGGTTGGGCAACCCTGTCGTCAGTACCGCGGAGACTGCAGGTGCGGCGGCGGTCTCGATTCTCGCGATCGTCGCGCCGGTGATATGCCTGGTCGGCGTGATAGCGATCGTCGTCTGGGCAGTTCGGCGGCTGCGTCGGTCACGGGCACACTAAGTCCCGCACGCACCGATGAAGCAGAATCCGGCGGTGGGTGCATCGCTCATCTTTGGCATCTACTACCGCTACGTCGTGCTCTCTCCGGACAATATCCAACATCTTCCAGCCGGAGTTGGTGCGAGGGGTTCGACATCGCGTTCAGGCGACGTTTGAGCCGCAACTCCGCACGCCCAGCGGAGATTCCGCTTGACCGTGCGGAGAATAGCCGCTTTAATCTCCGCATGATGTGCGGAGATTAAGGGCATGTACCTCTGGGAGCGATCTCAATGGCCGGCAATGACGTGGGACGAGCGGCGTCTCTCGCCGCTGCTTGCGCGCGCCTCCCGTGAGCAGGGGCGGCTGCTCGGCAAGATGGAGGGTCTGGGCTTTCGCCTGCGAAGCGAAGCGCACCTTCGCACCCTGACGGAAGATGTAGTGAAGTCGAGCGAGATCGAGGGCGAGAAACTCGACAGCGAGCAAGTCAGATCCTCCATCGCCCGAAAACTAGGGCTGGACGTGGCGGGCCTGGTGCCCTCCGACCGCAACGTCGACGGAGTGGTGGAGCTGATGGTGGATGCGACCGGCAAGTACGGAGCTTCGTTGACTCAGGAGCGGCTGTTCGGCTGGCATGCCGCGCTGTTCCCGACCGGCCGCAACTCGCTGACGAGAATCACCGTCGGTGACTGGCGCGACGACAGCACCGGACCCATGCAGGTGGTTTCCGGTCCGGTCGGCAGGCAGAAGGTTCACTACGAAGCGCCGCCGGCGAATCGGCTCTCCAGAGAAATGAAGGCGTTTCTGAAGTGGTTCGCGAAACCCGGCGACACCGACGGACTGCTCGTAGCGGGGCTGGCTCATCTGTGGTTCGTCACGATCCACCCGTTCGACGATGGCAACGGTCGCATCGCCCGCGCGATTGCAGACATGGCGCTGGCGCGTGCAGAAGGCACGGGCCAGCGTTTCTACAGCATGTCTGCGCAAATCCGCCGCGAACGCAATGACTACTACGAAATGCTGGAGCAGACCCAGAAAGGGGCGCTGGACGTTACAGCGTGGCAGGAGTGGTTCCTCAGTTGCCTGCTTCGTGCGATGGAAGGGACGCACGACACTCTTGGCTTCGTTTTGAACAAGGCCAGGTTCTGGGAGCGCTTCGCCAAAGAGCCGCTGAACGAGCGACAGATCAAAGTGCTGAACAGGCTGCTCGATGGTTTCGACGGCAAGCTGACGACCTCCAGGTGGGCAAAGCTCGCCAAGTGCTCGCAGGACACGGCCTATCGCGACATTCTCGACCTGGTCGAGCGTGGCGCTTTGAGGAAGGATCCGGGCGGCGGACGGAGCACGAGCTATTCGGTGGCGATCGATAGCTGAGGTCATGGACCGCAAGCTCGCATCACTGCCGGAACAGGACACGAAGGGGCAGTCTCACCTTCAGGTTGCTTCTTGCGTGGGGCCGAGTGTCTTTTCGAGAACAATTCCTCGATCGCGATAGCCCAGTCTTCGGTACAGATTGTGGGCACCCCTGTTCACAGCCAGTACCCCGACGCGAGCGAGGATGAGGAGAACGGCCAGCCGGCGTATGCTGTGTGTTCAGGGCTCGAACAACCGAAGCGAAAGGAGATATGCGATGCGGCTCTTTGTGCTCTGTTCCTTGATGGTGATCGGCGGCTGCGCCGCAAACCCAGGACCTGCTCCGGTTTCGGACGCAGCGGCAGCGTCGGCCCAGGCGGCAGCATCGTCCCCGGCAGCGCCGGCGGAAAAAGCCAGCAACTTGCCCCTCAATATGCCCCCCGGCTTCAAGCCGACGAGGATAAGCGGTGAGCTCTTCTATTGCCGCAAGATGGTCGTGCTCGGATCGCGCTTTCCGAAGCAGCTATGCCTGACCGAAGAGCAGCTCAAACAGCACGTGGCAGGAACCGAGGAGATGAAGCGCAACAAGGACCAGATATCGCACGTCTGCACATCAACGGCTGGCTGCGCAGTGCAGTGACTCGGAAGGGCAGCGGTCAGGGTTGACCACGGCCGGTGCCGACGGGCTGGATCCGCACGCTGGCCCAGTCTCACCTTTTGAGACTGTCCCTTGTTCGAATGGTCTCCTGAAGAAGGATCGGGAAGACCTCCATGAACGCACTTAGTCCTCGAACGCTGGCGTCCGCGAGGAACCGCTACCGGAGCCGGTCATCCAGTGCCCGCATTGCCAGGGCGATATCAAGCTCACCGAGTCGCTCGCGGCGCCCTTCATCCGGGCCCGGGAGGCCGAGTACAAGCACAAGGAGGCCGGGTTGCGGGAGCGGGAGGCAGCGCTGGATGCGCATATCGCCGAGCGCGGCCGACCGAGCGCAAAAGGTGGAGGAGGACGCGCATCGCAAGGCGCGTCTCGCGCTCGGCACCGAGCTGGAGGCGAACAAGCGGGCGCAGGCGGAGTTGATCCGCAGGCAGCGCGAAGTGGGACCGTTCGCAGTGACGAGATCGATATCGGGCATGCGGCGCCCGAGCAGCGGATGTCCTTCGCCGAAGTCGTAGCGAATTCCCAGACCCGACATCTCAGCGGCAATTCGCTTGCAGA
>DATENH010000073.1:0-27808 GCA_035275145.1 Steroidobacteraceae bacterium
CTGAAGAGCACGGTTCGACCGGACGCTGGCTGCGGCGGATCACCGACACGTTGAGCGGCGAGCCGCGCGACATCGAGGGCCTGATCGAGACGCTGTCGCAGGCGCGCGAGCGCGGCCTGATCAACGCCGACGCCTTCGAGATGCTCGAAGGCGTGCTGCGCGTCGCGGAGCTGCAGGTGCGCGACATCATGGTGCCGCGCTCGCAGATGACCATCGTCAATCGCGACGATCCGCCCGAGGACATCCTGCCGATCGTGGTCGAGTCGGGCCACTCGCGCTTTCCGGTGATCGGCGAGGACCGCGACCAGGTCGTCGGCGTGCTGCTCGCGAAGGATCTGCTGCGTTACTTCGCCGAGGGCGGGCGCGAGGACTTCGACATCAAGGAGTGCCTGCGGCCGGTCGTGTTCATTCCCGAGAGCAAGCGCCTCAACGTGCTGCTCAAGGAATTCCGCGCCAGCCATCATCACATGGCAATAGTCGTCGACGAGTATGGCGGCGTGGCCGGGCTCGTGACCATCGAAGACGTGCTGGAGCAGATCGTCGGCGACATCGGCGATGAGTACGACGTCGAAGACGACCTCGACATCCGCAAGGAAGGCGAGCGGCAGTTCACGGTCAAGGCGCAGACCCGCATCGAGGAGTTCAACCAGTATTTCGGCAGCGACTTCAGCGACGAGGAGTTCGACACCATCGGCGGGCTCGCGATGAACTATCTCGGCCGGCTGCCGCGGCGTGGCGAGTCGTTCGTGCTCGGCGGGCTGGAGTTCAAAGTGCTGCGTGCGGACCGGCGGCGGCTGGACATGCTGCGGGTCATCACTCAGCGCGACATCGTGCCCAAGGACTAGTGAAGAAATTCCTGCAGACGCGCTGGGCGACGTGGCTGGCGCTGCCGGCAGGTGCGCTGATCTCGTTTGCCTTCGCGCCGTTCGGCTGGTGGCCGCTGGCGATTCTCGGCACGGCCTACCTGTTCGCCGTCTGGCACGAGGCGACACCACAGCGGGCAGCATGGAGCGGCTTTCTGCTCACCGCTGGCACATTCCTCGCCGGCACTTACTGGCTCTACCACAGCGTCTACGAGATCGGGCACGCACCGATCGCGCTGACGATCTTCGTGATCGTGGCGATCGCCGGAGTCATGGGCGGCTACACGGCTGCAGTGGGATACGTGCTCACGCGTTGGGTTCGTGTCCAAGGCGCCTTGCGCTGGCTCGTCGTGCTGCCGTCGGCAGTCGCAGTGGTCGAATGGTTCCGCGGCTGGTTTCTCAGCGGCTTTCCTTGGCTCGCGCTCGGCTACACGCAGACCGATGCTCCGCTCGCGGGCTTCGCGCCGCTCGTCGGCATCTACGGAGTGAGCTTCGCCGTCACGTTGACGGCCGGTGCTCTCGTCGCGTTGCTGTTCGGAAGCTCGCGTACCCGGATCGCTGCAGCGAGCACCGTCGTCGGCGTCTGGATCATCGGCTTCGCACTGTGGGGACATAAATGGACGCAGCCTGCGGGCCAGCAGATCACGGTCGCCATCGTGCAGGGCGCGGTGCCGCAGGAAATGAAATGGGACCAGGCGCAGTTCGAGGCGACGCTCGAGTTGTATCGCAACCTCACGCGGCCGCACCTCGGTGCCGGCATCATCGTCTGGCCGGAGTCTGCGCTCGCGGCGCCCGTGGATATGCTCGGCGGCTTCCTCGGCCCGCAATGGGAAGCGGCAAAACGCAGCGGCTCGACGCTGGTGCTCGGCCAACTGCGGCGCGATCCGCGTCGCGACGTTTACTACAACGCCGTGCTCGCGCTTGGCGACGAGCCCCAGTGGTACGCCAAGCGCCGCCTCGTCCCGTTGAGCGAATCGTTCCCGGTACCGGATTTCATCCGCGATTGGTTGCAGGGCATGGAGCTGCCGTACAGCGGCTTCGAGGCTGGCGGTGACTCGCAGCCCGCGCTCGATGCAGGGGGCCAGAAGATCGGCGTGACAGTCTGCTACGAGGACGCGTATGCGTCAGATCAGCTCGCGGTCCTGAAGGACGCGACGCTGCTCGTCAACGTGACCAACGATGCGTGGTTCGGCGATTCGACCGCAGCACATCAGCATCTGCAGATCAGTCGCATGCGCGCGTTGGAAGCGGGCAGGACGATGCTGCGCGCGGCGAACGACGGCATCTCCGCGATCATCGGTCCGGACGGTCGCGTCACATCGACGCTGCCGCGCTTCCAACCCGGCGTACTGACGGGCAGCGTGCAGCCGCGCGTGGGGCTGACTCCCTACGCACGATCCGGCAACTGGTCGGTAATTGCGTTTAGCCTCGCGGTGCTCCTCGGCAGCCTCGCATTCAGCATCAGTACAGGCATACGATCGCAGCGTAGAACTCAAACGCAGCCGTTGCAGGGGGATGTGCCATGAAGATCTTAGTGCTCGTCGTCGCGGGTGCGCTGTGCGCCTGTGCAGGGACGCCGAAGGATGATCCCGCCGGAGAGCAAGCTTCCAACTCGACGTACAAGCCGACCGGCTCGCATATCGTCGAGCGACGCGAGCGCGGCCGAAAGTCCCCGCAGAACAGCAGCACCGCTCCGGTCCAGGATCTGAAGGATTCCCCCGCGGTCACGGTGATCCAGAACCAGCCGCCGAAATAGCCCGTCGCGGGCTATCATTGCCGCCTTTCACTGTCGGACCCCGGCGGAAGGCGCTTGGAAAATCTACTTCAGGTCATCCTGCTCGGAATCATCGAGGGCATCACCGAATTCCTGCCGATCTCCAGCACCGGGCACCTGCTGATCGCCCAGCATTGGCTCGGGGAGCGTTCGGAGCTGTTCACCGTCGCCATTCAGGCCGGCGCGATCCTGGCGGTCCTCGCCATCTACTGGCAGCGCCTGTGGCAGATGACTTTGAACCTGGCGCAGCCCGCCAATCGTGATTATCTGTTCAAGCTGCTCGGCGCCTTCGTCATTACCGTGATCGGCGGCCTCGCCGCCAAGTCGATGGGTCTGGAGCTGCCGGAGAACCTGGCACCGATCGCGTGGGCGATGCTGATCGGCGGCGCCGCGATCTTCCTGATCGAGTCGTACACGGCACGCAAGCCGATCAGGGACGAGATCACATGGCGGGTCGCTCACTGGGTGGGCATCGCGCAGGTCGTTGCCGGTGTGTTCCCCGGTACCTCGCGCTCGGCCGCCACGCTGTTCGCGGCGATGCTGGCGGGCACGACCTCGCGGCCGGCGGCCGCGGAGTTTTCGTTCCTGCTCGCGATCCCGACGATGTTCGCGGCGACAGCTTACGAGGTGCTGAACCTTTACCGTCACGACCGGATCGCACAGGAGAACTGGACCGACCTCGGCGTGGGCTTCGTCGTCTCCGCGATCGTCGCGTTCATCGCAGTGAAGTGGCTGCTGACTTACATCCAGACGCATCGGTTCACCGTATTCGCCTGGTATCGGATCATCGCCGGTGGCGCGCTGCTGATGCTCGCCGCCAGAGGACTGTGAATGTCGACACGCCTGACGCGCTACATCCTGATCGGCCTGGTGCTCGGCATCCTCGCCGGCTACATCGTCAATTCCTCGTTTTCTGCGTCGGCGGAAACTTTTGCAGCACGCGTCGAGCTGCTGCCGTTCGCGTTCCTGCGTCTCATCAAGATGATCATCGCGCCGCTGGTGTTCTCGACCCTGGTGGTCGGCATCGCCAAGATGGGCGACATCAAAACGGTCGGGCGCGTCGGTGGCAAGGCGCTCGGCTGGTTCATTTTCGCCTCGCTGCTGTCGCTGACGCTCGGCATGATCCTCGTGGAGACGCTCGAGCCCGGCAAAGTGATGCAGCTCGAGATTCCGGATGCGGCTGCGGCGGCGAGCTCCGGCGTGCAGGGCGGGGCGCTGACGCTCAAGGGATTCATCGAGCACCTGATCCCGACCAGCATGGCCGACGCGATGAGCCGCAACGAGATCCTGCAGATCGTGGTGTTCTCGCTGTTCTTCGGCGTGGCCATGGCTGCGCTCGGCGCGCGCGGCCGCGTGGTGGTCGACGTGCTCGATTCCGTCGCGCACATCATGCTGAAGGTGACCGGTTACGTGATGTTGTTCGCGCCGCTCGCCGTGTTCGGTGCGCTGGCCGGCAGCGTGGCGAAGGAGGGGCTCCAGATCATCGGTGTCTACGGCGTATTCATGGGTGAGTTCTACCTGGGACTGCTCATCCTGTGGGCGCTGCTGATCGCACTGGGCGGGCTCATCGTCGGTCCGCGGGTCCTGCGGCTGATTCGCCGCGTGCGCGAGCCGACGATCCTCGCGTTCTCGACCGCGAGCTCCGAAGCCGCGTACCCGAAGACGCTCGAGGAGCTGGAGCGCTTCGGCGCCAGCAATCGGGTCGCGAGCTTCGTGCTGCCGCTCGGCTACTCGTTCAACCTCGACGGCTCGATGATGTACTGCACGTTCGCGGTGATGTTCATCGCGCAGGTGTATGGCATCGAGCTGTCGTTCGGCCAGCAGCTGATGATGGTGGCGATCCTGATGCTCACGTCGAAGGGTATGGCCGGCGTGCCGCGTGCGTCGCTCGTGGTCATTGCTGCGACGCTGGGTCAGTTCAATATTCCGGAGACGGGGCTGCTGCTGCTGCTCGGCGTAGACCATTTCCTGGACATGGGTCGTTCCGCGACCAACGTGATCGGGAACAGTATTGCCACGGTCGTCGTCTCTAAATGGGAAGGCGAGCTCAAGACCGAAGCCGAGGCCGAGGCTGTCGTGAACCCTGCTACCGCAATACCTGTCCGGAAATCCTGAGTTGCCTGCCGTGAACGCAAGGGCAATTGGTCCTTAAGGGTGATCCGCCTATACTCCGCCGAGTCATGAACCGCCGGCTCTACAGGAAATGGGCTCGATGGCTGCTGCCGCTATTGGTAGCGCGTGCCTTTCTGCCTGTCGGATTCATGCTGGCGACGACGCAGGCCGACGGCCTGCAGCTCGCCTTCTGCCCGGACCAGGCCCCGATCGCCCAGGGTCATGCCGATCATGCCGGCCCGCATCACAGCGGCACTCATCTCGACCCGCCGTGCCCGTTCGCGGTCGCTGCAGTCGCCGCCGTCATCGACATCCCGCACCTCGCCCCGGTCGCGCCGCAGGCGGCCGAGCAATTCCTTCCCGAGCGCGTCGTAGCCATCCCGCTGGCCGGCCCGCAGCGCACTGACCGCATCCGCGGTCCGCCTTCGCTCTCCTAAAAAGCACTGTTTTCTACCGACGGCCCGGTCGGTGCACGCGCGACTCATCGCGTGCAGTGTTTTGTCTGGAGAGAGTCATGTTTTTCCGCATCGCTGCGTCGACAGCCATTCTGTCGATGGCCGCTGTTTCATCGGCGCACGCACAGGGTGTCGCCAGCGACAAGCTCATTGAATCGATCACCGTCACCGGCGCGCGCGAGCACCTCGATCTCGACGTGCCCGCACCGATCGCCTCGAAGACCTTCGAGGACCTGCGCACGCAGAACCTCGTCAATCCCGAGGACGCGCTGCGCTACGTGCCGAACCTGACGATTCGCAAGCGCTACATCGGCGACCGCAACGCGCTCATCGGCGGCCGCAGTTTCTCGACGCTGCAGGCGCCGCGCGGCCTGGTGTTGATGGACGGCTACCTGCTGTCCAACTTCCTCGGCCGCTTCGACGCGCCGCGCTGGAACATGATCTCGCCGGAGGAGATCGATCGCGTCGACGTGCTGTACGGACCGTACTCGGCCCTGTATCCCGGCAACTCGATCGGCACGACCGTGCAGGTCCGCACACGCCGGCCCGAGGAGCGCGAGATCAGCGTACGCACGACTGCATTCGGCGAGAACTTCGACCAGTACGGCCGCGACGAGGACTTCTCCGGCTACCAGGCGTCCGGCTTCTTCGGCGACCGCTTCGACAACGGCGCGTGGTTCAGCCTCGCGGCGAATCACCAGGACTCGACCGGTCACCCGATGCAGTACTTCACGGTCTCGCAATCGGCGTCCGGGCAATTCCCGGCAGTGCCGTCCACTGGCGCGCCGACGCCCGTGACTGGCGTGATCTTCGACACCGATCCGTTCGGCCGGCGGCGCGCGGTCTTCGGCGCCAGCGGCGGGGCGATCGATCACACGATCCAGAATCAATGGAAGCTGCGCGGCGGCTACGCGCTGACCGACTGGCTGGAGGCCGAAGGGTTCGTCGCCGAATGGCGCAACGACACCGAGAACGAGAACCGCACGTTCATGCGCGACGCGTCCGGTCAGGAAGTGTGGCAAGGCCACGTGATCGCCGACGGCGTCGTGTTCGACGTTCCGGCTGCAGCGCTCGCGCCGAGCACGCACGATGAACGGCACGTGCAGTGGGGCACGACGTTGCGGACGACGCGCGACACCGGCTGGAATGCTTCGGCGGTGTTCTCCGAGTATCGGATTGCCGAAGACTCGACGCTGCAGGCAAACACTCCGGATCCAGTCGCAGCGAGCGGCGGGCCAGGCACGAACTCCGAACGCGACGGCACAGGCTGGAACACGTTCGAGGTGCAGGGTGTCTACACGCCGAGCGACGGCGATTGGACCGGCGGCGCGCACACGCTCGCCTTCGGCTATCACCGCAACGCCTATCGACTCGAAAGTCCGATCTACGAGACCACGGACTGGCGCTCGCGTGCGGGCGTTCTGGTGCAGGACGCGCACGGCGAGACGAATCTGCAAGCGCTGTACGCGCAGGACACGTGGGCGCTGGCGGATCGCTGGGTCCTGACGCTCGGCGTGCGCTACGAGGATTGGGAAGCGAGCAATGGCTTCCAGTTTGCCGCGGGTCTACCGACCAAGGAGTACGCATCACGCACCGAGCGCAAGTGGTCGCCGAAGGCGTCGTTGTCGTTCCGGCCGGACGATGCGTGGCAGGTGCGCCTGAGCGCCGGCCGCGGCGTGCGCTTTCCGACGGTCGCGGAGCTGTTCCTCGGCGCCGTCACCTCGACGCAGATCGTCGTCAACGATCCGAACCTGAAGCCCGAGATCTCCGATTCGGTCGACCTCAGCGTCGAGTACCAGCCGGCGTTCGGCCGGGTGCGCGTGTCGCTGTTCCAGGATGACGTGCAGGACACGATCTGGAATCAGACGAACTCGTTCGTGTTCCGCAGCCCCAGCATCGTGCAGAACATCGATCGCGTCCGCACGCGCGGCATCGAAACCGCGTTCAGCATCGCGCAGCTCGGCATCGAGACGCTCTCGCTCGAAGGCAGCGTCGCGTACGCGGAAGCGCGCATCCTGGAGAACGTCAATCATCCGGACTACGTCGGCAACTGGTGGCCGCGCGTGCCCGATTGGCGCGGCAATTTGCAGGCAGTGTGGCGCCCGACGCCGTCCTGGCTCGCGAGCCTCGGCTTGCGCTATTCCGGCAAGACCTTCGGGCGTCTCGAGAACGATGATGTCAACGGCGATACCTACGGCGGCATCTCGCGTGTGAACGCGTTCGACGGCCGGGTTGCCTACACGATGACCAACGGCACCGAGATCGCCGTGGGCATCGACAACATCACGAACGATCGCGCGTATCAGTCGCATCCGTATCCGTCACGCACGGCATTCGCCGAAGTGCGCTGGGCGCTCGGAGGTGGGCGATGAAGCGCGCGGCACTCGCATGCATCGTGCTGCTCGCTGCCGCTGCCAACGCAGCGACGATGGACCGTTCTGCACTCGGCACCTCTGCGGCGGTCGATCCCGCCGGACATTTGTGGGTTGCTTACGCGCAGCCGGCGGGCAAAGCAGGGCAGGTGGTTCTGCAACGCTCGGATGACGGCGGCGCGACCTGGCAGTCGCCACTGCGGGTCAACCAGGTTGTCGAGCCGGTGGCTGCGGAAGGCGAGAATCGGCCGAAGCTCGCGTTCGGCCCTGGCGGCGAAATCTACGTCACGTGGACTTCGCCGACGTCGGAGAAGTTCACTGGCGACATTCGCTTCGCGCGCTCGCTCGATGGCGGCAAGACCTGGGCCGCACCGAGCGTCGTGCATCACGATCGTCAACTGATCACGCATCGGTTCGAATCGCTGCTGGTCGATCCGAAGGGTCGCTTGTGGGCCGCTTGGGTCGACAAGCGCGATCTGAAAGTTGCCGAGGAAGCCGGCCGCGAGTACCGCGGCGCGGCAATCTACTACTCGCACTCCGACGACCGCGGCGCGACCTGGAGCGCCGACACGAAACTCGCCGACAGCAGCTGCGAGTGCTGCCGGATCGCACTCGCCAGCGACAGCCAAGGTCGCGTGGCAGCGATGTGGAGGCACGTGTTCGAGCCGAACGAGCGCGATCATGCATTCGCGTTCCTCGGCGCGCCCAAAACCACGGTCGAGCGCGCGACTGTCGATCGCTGGCGGGTCGATGCATGTCCACACCACGGCCCGTCGCTCGCGTTCGGGCCGGAGGGCACGCGTCACGCGGTCTGGTTCGATCAAGTCGACGGCGAGGGTCGTGCGTTTTATGGACAGCTCGCTGAGAACGGGCCGACCAACCTGCGCAAGCTGCCGGCAGGCGCTACTCACGCGGACGTCGCAGTTGCCGGAGCCACTGTTGCCGTCGCGTGGAAGCGCTTCGACGGCACGGTGACGAAGATCGAATCGTTGATCTCGAACGATGCGGGGCGCAGCTTCGTGCCCGGCCCGTCGCTGCAGACGGCAGGTGACTCCGATCAGCCGCGTCTCGTGACCGCGAAGCAGCGCATTCTGGTCGTCTGGCGCAACGCCGACGGGATCGCGGTTCGCGATCTCGCGGCGCCGGCGCTCGCCACGCGTGTGAAGCCGTTCGATCGCGACACGCTGGCCGCCATCGAACGGCAATACGCGCACACGCCGTTCTGGCTGGTGCTGTGGGATCTCGAGTGTCCGTACTGCATGAAGTCGCTCGGTCATCTGGCCGCAGCGCAACGTGCCGATCCGAAGCTGAAAGTCGTGACGATCTCGACCGATCCGGTGCAGAGCGCTGAGGAGATTGCGGCGCGACTCGCGCAGCTCGGCGTCCGCTCGGATGCCTATGCGTTCGGCGATGCGCCGCGCGAAGCGTTGCAATACGCGATTGACGCGTCGTGGCTCGGCGAAAAGCCGCGTGCGTATCGCTACGGCAGTGACGGCAGGCGCGAAGCGATCAGCGGAGTGATAGAGCTTCCCGCAGAGCGGGACTAGAAGAGGCTGCCGGTCGACAGCCTCTCGCGCTGCGATACACTCCCCCCACAACGATAAATGGGGGGAGCCATGCACACCGAGGTTCGCTTGCGGCGTCCGCCGCGCGTGTTTGCGGTTGTCCTGATCCTGATCGGCCTCACGCTCGCCGTCGGCGGCGTGCGCCTGGCCACGCTGGGCGGTTCTTTCTATTACGTCCTCGCCGGTCTCGCAGTGCTCGGGTCGGGCGTGCTGGTGTGGCGCCGTGATCGACGCGGCTCGCTCGTCTACGGACTGTTGCTCATCGCAACGTTGGTGTGGAGCCTCTACGAGGTCGGCCTCAATTACTGGGCGCTGGCGCCGCGGTTGCTCGCCTTGTTCGTCATCGGTGCGTGGTTCCTCGCGCCGTGGTTTCGCCGTTCGCTGTACTCGCCGACCGAGCCGCCGCCGTTGTTCGGGCGCCGCGGCACGATCGCCACGGTCGCGGGCATCATCATCGTCGGTACGATCGCCAACATCCTCGGCGCCCGCGCGTCGGTTCCCGGGCACGAAGCGAAGCCACCGAGTGGGACGAGCACACCGCAAGCAGCTACGCCACCGTCGCCGCAGGTCACGACCGGCACCGATTGGCAGAACTACGGCAACACGACGGCCGGCACCCGCTATGTGCGAATCGATCAGCTGACAGCGGACAACGTCGGCAAGCTGCAGGAGATCTGGCACTACCGCACCGGCCGCGGCGGCGCGTTCAAGGCGACGCCGATCCAGATCGGCGATCTGCTCTACGCCTGCACCGGCGGCAACGTGATCGTGGCGCTCGATGCCGAGAGCGGCGCGGAGCGCTGGCGGTTCGACCCGGAAGTGAAGGTGCCGCCGATCCCCAACTTCGGCACGAGCTGTCGCGGCGTGAGCTACTACCGCGCGCCCGAAACCTACACGGGCGACTGCGTCGAGCGCGTCATCACGGCGACCACCGATGCGCGCATGTTCGCTGTCGACGCGAAGAGCGGACAACGCTGCGCTTCGTTCGGCGGCAATGGTGAAGTGAACCTGTTGCACGGCATGGGCGAAGTGAAACCCGGTTTCTATTTCGTCACGTCGCCGCCGACAATCGCGCGCGGCCGCGCAATCATCGGCGGCTGGGTCATGGACAACCGGGAGACGAATGAGCCGTCCGGCGTCGTGCGTGCGTTCGACGTGCTGACCGGCAAGTTCGCGTGGGCGTGGGACATGGGCCGGCCCGGCATTCACACCGAGCCCGCTGAAGGCGAGTGGTACACGCGCGGCACGCCGAACGTCTGGAGCTTGACGAGCTACGACGATGCGCTGGGCCTCGTCTATCTCCCGACCGGTAATGCGACGCCCGACTATTACGGCGCGCTTCGCTCCGAAGCGTCGGAGAAATACGCGTCCTCTGTCGTGGCGCTCGACATCGCGACCGGCGACGTGCGCTGGTCGTTCCAGACAGTGCATCACGACATCTGGGACTACGACGTGCCGTCGCAGCCGGTGTTGTTCGATCTGCCGCAGCCTGATGGCACGACCGTTCCTGCGCTGGTGCAGGGAACGAAGCGCGGCGAGTTGTTCCTGCTCGATCGCCGCACCGGCACACCGTTGGCGGAAGTGCGCGAGCAGCCGGTGCCGCAGGGCGCGGTACCGGGCGATTGGACTGCAAAGACGCAGCCGTTCTCGGTCGGCATGCCGCAGTTCCGCGGACCCGATCTCACCGAGGCGGACATGTGGGGCCTGACGCCGCTCGATCAGCTCTGGTGTCGCATCGAGTTTCGCAAGCTCCGGTACGAAGGTCACTTCACGCCGCCGACGCTCACCGGAACGCTGCAGTTCCCCGGCAACGCGGGTGGGTTCAACTGGGGCAGCGTCGCGGTCGACGAGGACAACCTGCTCATGGTCGTGAACCCGCTGATCATGAGCAATCGCCTGCAGCTCTTCCCGCGCGACAAGATTCCGGAAGGACTGCGCGTCAGCGCACAGGAAGGGACACCGTACGCGATGACGACGCGGCCGTTCATGTCGCCGCTGTTCGTGCCTTGCCAGAAGCCGCCGTACGGCACGCTCGGCGTCGTCGATCTGAAGACGCGCGCGGTCGTGTGGAGCAAGCCGGTCGGCACGACCAATGAGAGCGGCCCGTTCGGCATCGGTATCAAGCTGAGCCTGCCGATGGGCATCCCGCAGTCGGCCGGCACGATCGTCACGAAGGGCGGACTGATCTTCATCGGCGGCACGATGGACCGCTACTTCCGCGCATTCGATCTGCGGACGGGCGAGGAGTTGTGGCACGACTTCCTGCCCGCGATTGCGCAAGCGACGCCGATGAGCTATCTCGCGCCGAAGAGTCACCGACAGGTCGTGGTGCTGACCGTGCCGAACAGCTCGCGGAGGTTTGGCATACCTCAGCGGCCTGGAGCTCCCGAGGAAAAAGAAGACGAACAGGGTGGTCACATCATCGCGTATGCACTACCGCTGTAGGTCGGGCTTCAGCCCGACAGTCCTGCTGGCGCTCCTCGCAACGCAGAGCGCTGCCGCGGACTCGCTGCCGGACCTCGAGGCATTCGTCGACGGCGTCGTCGGCGGCTTCATGGCGCAGCAGCAGATCGCCGGTGCGGAAGTCGCGGTCGTTCGCGATGGCGAAGTCCAGCTCGTGAAGGGTTACGGCATCGACTCGGTCGAGCCGCGCCGCGCCGTCGATCCGAACGCATCGCTGTTCCGCATCGGCTCGATCTCGAAGACGTTCACGTGGCTGTCGATCATGCAGCTCGCCGAGCGCGGCAAGCTGCGGCTTGAGGATCCGATCAACGATCATTTGCCGGACGAGCTCGATGTGCCGGACGAAGGCTTCGAGCAGCCGATCCGCATCATCGACTTGATGAATCACACGGCGGGCTTCGAGGACATCCTGCAGGGACTGTTCGTCGCGGCGGACGCGACGCCGCTGCCGTTGAAGGAGCAGTTGCGCCAGCGCCGGCCGCATCGCGTGCGCGAGCCCGGCAAGTTCATGGTGTATTCGAACTACAGCACCGCGCTCGCCGGCGCGATCGTCGCGCACGTTTCCGGCATGGAATACGAGAGCTACGTCGAGCAGAACATTCTCGTGCCGCTCGGCCTCGCACACACGACGTTCCGCGAGCAGTACCCACCAACCGCAGGTCTGCCACAACCGATGTCGGCGGAGCTCGCCGCGCACATGGCGCAGAACATCGAGTCGCGCAACGGCGCATGGCAGGCGATTCCACACGAGCACATCGTTTCGATGGCGCCTGCAGGTGCGTGCGTCTCAACTGCAGGAGACATGGCGCGCTACATGCTCGCGCTGCTCGATCCGCAGCGCCTCGAAGCGGCGGGCGTGCTCAAGGCCGAGACGTTTGCGCAAATGCGCGAGCCATCGTTCCAGAGCGCGCCCGGCATGCCGGCAGTTCATCATGGTTTTTTCAATACCCCGCTCGGTACGACGACGCGCCTCGCCATCGACAACCTTTCGCACGGCGGCTCGACCCTGCACTTTCGCTCGTTCATGGTCGTGACCGACGATCTCGGCGGCCACGGCACGCTCGGCGTGTTCGTGACTGCGAACAGCGCGTCGGGCGCGACCATGGTGCAGGCGGTTGCGGAGCAGATACTTCTGAAATACTTTGCGCCGGCGCCGCAGTCCGAGCCGACCGTCCCGGAGGGCGGTGCCAGCCGCGCGCAGGAATACGCAGGTCAGTATCGGCCGGCGCGTCGTGCGTACACGCAGTTCGAGGCGCTCCTCAACGTCGGCACGATCAACGTGACCGCGACCAAGGAAGGGTACCTCGTCATTGCGATCGGCGGTCCGCCGCGGCGCTTCGTGGAGATCGGCCAGGACCTGTTCCGCCAGACCCATGGCGACGCCACGATCGCATTCGTTCGCAACGAGCGCGGCGCAGTCAGCCACCTCGTTGCCTACATCGGGACGGTCGAACGGGTCTCCTTCTTCGCGTCACTGCAATGGCTCGCGCTGCTGCTCGGCGCCGTGCTGCTCACCGGCGTCGGTGTTCTGATCGCAGCCGCGCTGCGGCGTGAGCCTGTGCCGCCCCATTCGATCGGCGAACGCCGCTCCGCGCAAGTCGTCACGGGCACGGCGATCGCGTGGCTCGCCTTCATCGCGCTGCTGGTCGCGTGGGGGCTGCCGTTCGCGGCGCCCGCGGCTCAGGATCAGTTCGTCTATGGCTATCCGCAGCCGCTGCTGAAGTTGGCGCTGGCAGTCGGTGTAGTGGCCACGGGATTGAGCGTTCTCGGCATCGTTACGCTGGTGCCGGTCTGGCGCGAGCGAACCTGGTCCCTGGGCCGTCGGCTGCGCCATACGACCGCGGTTGCGTTGTTCGTGCTGCTGGTCGCGACGCTGTTGCAGTGGAATGCGATCGGCTTCCGCTATTACTGACATTCCTTGACGGCGCGGGTGCTACGATGCGCTCGTGGATGAGTTGATGCACCAGGCCGAGCAGTTCCGCGCCAGCGGTCTCCTCGGCAAGCCCGGCACGCTGTCGCGGCTGTTCGATTTCCTGCTCGCCCGCTCGCTCGAAGGCGACGCGCCGAAGGAAACGGAAATCGCGCTGCAGGTCTTCGGCAAGAGTCCGGGCTTCGATGTCTCGCAGGATGCGGTGGTGCGCGTGTACGTGCACAAGCTGCGACGTCGTCTCGAAGAGTTCAACGCGCGCACGCCGGGCGGCGCGAAGATCGTCATTCCCAAAGGCGAGTATCGATTGCTGCTGGAGCGGCCGGCGGTAGAGTCGGTCGGTGCGGCACCGGTCGCTGCAGTTGCAGCGCAGCCATCGCCATCGCGACGCGCGAGCTGGATCGGCATCGGTATCGCGACGGTCTGCGCGCTCGTCGTCGGCGCGTTGCTCGGCGCCGGCTTCAGCATGGGTGGCGCGCAGTGGGACATGCGCGAGGTGCGGCACAGCGCAGTGTGGGCGCCGCTGCTCGAAGACGATTTGCCGATCACGATCGTGATCGGCGATTACTACCTGCTCGGCGAAGCGAATCCGCAGACCGGTCACATCGACCGGCTGGTGCGCGAGTTCTTCATCAACTCGCACGAGGATTTCCGCGATCACGCCGAGCTGAACCCGCAGCTCATGCAGCGCTATCGCAATCTCGATCTCACCTACCTGCCGGCGGCGAGCGCCTTCGCGTTGCAGGACGTAGTGCCGGTGCTCGGCACTGCGAAGCCGGTGCGGGTCGTGTTGATGTCGCAGCTCGATGCCGACGCGCTGAAGAACAGCCACATCGTGTACATCGGTTACATCAGCGGCCTGGGGATGCTCGGCGATCGCGTGTTCGCCGCGTCGCGCGTGTCGCCGGGTGGCTCGTACGATGAGCTGGTCGATACGAAGACCGATCACACTTATCTGAGCACGGCGATGGGTGCGGCGAGTGGCGGTGAGTTTCGCGACTACGGTTACTTCTCGACGTTCGCCGGACCGAATGGCAATCGGCTGGTGGTGATTGCAGGGACGCGCGACATAGGCGTGATGCAGATGGCGCAGAGTCTGGCGCAACGCCAGGACGTGGACGCCATCTGTCAGAAGGCTGGAGCGGCAGCGGCGTTCGAATCGCTCATCGAAGTGTCGGGCGTCGGCCGGACCGGCTTGCAGTCCCGCTCGCTGTTCGTGTCTGCCCTCAAAGCCGACAAGATCTGGGACGGCGGCTGAGCAGCACTTAAGGCAATCGCCTATTAGCCGGACGCTCGCGGCTGCCGAAAACCTGGGCAGACCCGCGCTATCGCGTCACACCTCAGCTGCATTATGTCCGGCAAACCCGCTCAGTCCCCTGAGAACCGCCGTGTGCTCGTCATCGACGACAACGTGGCGATCCATGAGGACTTCCGCAAGATCCTGGGCCCGAGCCGGCTGAGCGGCGCGGCGCTCGATGAGTTCGAGAGCATGCTCTTCGGGTCGAGCGAGCAGCGCCCGGAGCTCGCATCCTTCGAGCTCGAGTACGCCACGCAGGGCGAGCAGGGCGTCGAGATGGTGGGCCAGGCGCGAGCAGCAGGCCGCCCGTACGCACTCGCCTTCGTGGACGTGCGCATGCCGCCCGGCATGGATGGCATCGAGACGACTGCTCGCATCTGGCGTCTCGACCCGGACATCCAGATCGTCATCTGCACGGCGTACTCGGATCACAGCTGGCAGCAGATCCTGAAGAAGCTCGGCCGCTCCGACCGCCTGGTCGTGCTCAAGAAGCCTTTCGACAATATCGAAGTGCTGCAGCTCGCGGACACGCTTACGCAACGCTGGCAAAGCGCCGGCGTCATGCAGCAGCACCTGCAGAAGCTGCAGCAGATCATCGCCGAGCGTGCGGTCCCGGCGCAGCTCCAGCAGAAGACGACTCTGGACACGCAGGCACGCCTGCGGGCCGATCTTGCCTATGAGCTGCGCGCGGGCCTCAGGTCCGGTCAGGTCGCCGTGCATTACCAGCCGCTGTTCGCGGTGGCGACGCGACGTGCTGTCGGATTGGAGGCGTTGGTGCGCTGGCAGCATCCGACGCGAGGCTTCATTGCGCCCTCGCTGTTCATTCCGCTGGCGGAAGAGAGCGACCTGATCCTCGAGCTCGGCGAGTTCGTGCTGCGGACCGCCTGCGAGCAGATCAAGGAGTGGGAGCGGACCGAGGTACCGGTCGTGCCCCTGGCGGTCAATATCTCGGCGCTGCAACTGCGGCACGGCGGCTTCGCCGACTTCGTCCGTCGCGTGCTGCGCGAGACCGGCCTGCAGCCGCAGCAGCTGGCGCTCGAGATCACCGAAAGCGTGCTGATGCAGAACATGCGCGAGCACGTTGCCGAGCTGCAAAAACTGCGCGCGGACGGCATCGGCATCGAGATCGACGACTTCGGCACCGGCTATTCGAGCCTGAGCTATTTGAAGCAGCTGCCGATCGACACCGTGAAGATCGACCGCAGCTTCATCCACAACCTGGCCAGCAATCCGGTCGATGCAGCCATCGTCAGCGCGATCTTCGCGATGGCGGACAGCATGCGTCTGCGAGTAGTCGCCGAGGGCGTCGAGACGCACGAGCAGCTGCAGGTCCTGGGACGTCATGGCTGCGCCTACGCCCAGGGCTACTACTTCAGCAAGCCTCTACCGGCTCAGCAATGCCGCAAGCTCCTGCTGGACCTTGCCGCACGCCCCGCTTTCACTGAAACGCTGCGCATGCAGCTCGTATCGGATGCGAACGGCACGCCGCGACTGGTTGCCATCGGCGAACGAAAGTCATGAACGATTCCTCGCGGGCGCGCTCACGCACACTCACCCTCTGCATCGCTCTGGCACTGTCGGCCGCCGCACAGGCGCAGGACGCCGTCGCGGACGGCAACCTGGCAGACCTGAGCATCGAAGAGCTGATGCAGGTTCGCGTGGACTCGGTATACGGGGCATCGAAGCACGAACAGAAGGTCACGCAGGCGCCGTCATCGGTGACGATCGTCACCGCCGAGGAGATCCGCCGTTTCGGCTATCGCACGCTTGCCGATGTGCTGCGCGGCGTGCGTGGCTTCTACGTCTCGGACGATCGCAACTATCAATACGTGGGTGTGCGCGGCTTCCTGCGGCCCGGCGACTACAACTCGCGGATCCTGCTGACGATCGACGGCCACCGGATGAACGACAGCATCTATGACGGTGCCTATGCGGGCCGCGAGGGCGTGATCGACCTGGAGCTGGTGGAACGCATCGAAGTCATTCGCGGGCCCAGCTCCTCGCTGTACGGCAGCAGCGCGTTCTTCGGCGTGATCAACGTCATTACCAAGCGCGGCGGCCAATTCGGCGGCGTGGAGGTTGCTGGCGAGGGCGCTACGTCCGGCACCCACAAAGAGCGCGCCACCTACGGCGCGCGCTACGCGAACGGTCTCGAATGGCTCGTATCGGGATCGCAGTACCAAAGCGATGGCGCTGCACGTCTCTACTATCCGGAGTTCGACCAGCGCATCAGCGAAGAGCCGCGGGCCAGCAACAACGGCATCGCGGCAGATATCGATAGTGAGGACGCAGTCAGCGTGTTCACCAAGGTGAGCTACGGCTCCTGGTCGCTCGGCGGCTACTTCAACGACCGCAACAAGCAGGTGCCGACTGCGTCGTTCGACACGATCTTCAACGATCCGCGCGAACAAACGCGCGACCGCAGAGGGTACCTGGAGCTCGGCTACGACCGGCACCTGAGCGACGCGCTCGACCTGCAGGCCCGCGTCTACTACGACGACTATCTCTACCGCGGCACCTATCCGTACGACCTCGCGGCGCCCGGCGATCCGAGCGACCCAGTCATGTATCGGGACGCCGCGATCGGCAAGTGGTTCGGCACGGAGTGGCAGCTCACGGCGCGTCTCGCCGATACGCACACTTTGCAGGTCGGCGGCGAATACCGCGACAATCGGCGCGAATACCAGGACGCCTACTACGACATCGAGCCGCGCAGCTACGACCTGCAGACCGATGGCTCCAGCGACACGCTGGGCGTGTACGTGCAGGATGAGATCCGGCTGCACGAGAAGTTGGCCGTAACTGCCGGTCTGCGCCTCGATCGTTACTCCGACAACTTCGGCAGCACGCTCAACCCGCGGATGGGCGTCATCTACAGCGCCTCGCCGACGGCGACGTTCAAAGCGCTGTATGGCCAGGCCTTCCGCGCGCCCAATGCGTTCGAGCGCTTCTACAATCCCGAGCAGGCCAATCAGCCCGAGCTGAAGCCGGAGACGATCAAGACCTACGAGCTGGTCTACGAGCAGTACTTCGGTCACCGCTATCGCGTCGGCGCGTCCGCGTATTACTACGACGTCAACGAGCTGATCACGCAGACCCAGACCGGGCTGGGCGACCAGTATTTCGCGAACCTCGACGAGGTCCGCGCGCTCGGCCTCGAGCTCGAAGCCGAAGGCAGGTTCGATTCCGGCACGCGATTGGCAGTGAGCTACACGCTGCAGCGGGCCAGGGACGATGTCAGTGGGCGCGAGCTGAGCAGCTCGCCGCGGCATCTGGCCAAGGCTCATCTCACGGTGCCGCTGTACGCGCAGCTGCTCGCAAGCCTGGAGCTGCAGTACAACGGCGCGAGCCGTACGATTCGCGCTGCGCGCGCCGACGATTTCCTGCTGGCGAACCTCACGCTGCTGGGTGAGCAGTTATTGCCCGGCCTGGAGGTTTCCGTCGGGGTCTTCAACCTGCTCGACGCGCACTACGGCTATCCAGGCTCGGCTGACAACGTTCAGGACATCATCGAGCAAAACGGCCGCAGCGTGCAGGGCAAGATCACGTACCGCTTCTGACGGGCACTTACTGTGCGCATGCGTCTGCCAATGCTCGCCGCCCTCTGCATGCTCGCACCATTGCCTGGTGCGGTTGCGGACCCGCGCTTGCCGTCGGCGGACGAATGGCAGATCAAGTCTGCTTTCATCTATAACTTCACCAAGTTCGTCGAGTGGCCCGAAGGCGCGCTCGGTGCCTCGGGACAGCCCATCGTCATCGGCGTGCTGGGAGAGAAGCCGCTTGCGCAGCAGCTTGCTGTCGTCGTCGCCGGCCGCAATGTCAACGGCCGGCCGATAGAAGTGAAGCCCGTGCGAACTGCGGCGGAGGCACGAGCTACGCAACTGCTGTTCGTCACGGCGGCCGAGGAGTCGCGCTACGCGGCGATGCGCGGCGAGCTAGCCGACAGCCCCGTGTTGACGGTGGGCGAGACTCCCTCGTTCAGCGTGACGGGCGCGATCGGTTTCGTGCAGGACGGCGAAAAGCTGCGCTTCGAGATCAATACGGACATTGCGGAGCGCGCGCATCTGAAGATCAGCTCGCAGCTGCAGAAGCTTGCAGCCGCGATCCGGCGGGAGCCGTAGCAGTGATGACCCCGCTGCGCAACCGGCCGATCAAGGGCAAGCTCACCGCGATCACGATGATCACGAGCGGCGTCGCACTGCTGCTGGCATGCGCTGCGTTCGTCGGCTACGAGTCGATGGTATTCCGCACGGGCATGGTCGACGAGTTGGCCACCACGGCCGCAATCGTCGGTGACAACAGCGGCGCAGCTCTGGCGTTCGACGATCCGGATTCGGCGCGGCAGACGTTGCGCTCGCTCAACGTGCTTCAGCACATCGTCGGCGCGGCGCTGTACGATCGCAACGGCAAGTTGTTCGCGACTTATCGCGGTGCGACGGCCGAAGCAGCGTTCGTTCCGCCGCCGGTGCAGGCACAGGGATATCGCTTCGAGGACAACCGCCTCAAGCTGTTTCATCGCTTCGAGCTCGCCGGCGAGGAAGCCGGCACTGTCTATATCGAATCCGACCTGGGCGAGCTGCGCTCGCGCATGAGTCGCTATGCGCTAATCGGCCTCGGCGTGCTGGCAGTGTCGTGGGCAGTTGCCTTCCTGCTGGCCGCGCGCTTGCAGCGGGCGATCTCCGCGCCGATTTCCCACCTCGCGCTGGTGATGAAGCAGGTGCAGGCACGCAACGACTACTCGCTGCGTGCAATCAAGCACGGCGACGATGAGCTGGGCGCGCTGATCGAAGGCTTCAATTCCATGCTGGACCAGATCCGCGCTCAGGACAGCGCGCTGCAGGAAGCGCGCGATCACCTCGAGCTGCGTGTCGCTGAGCGCACCGGCGAGCTCGAACGTACGCACAGCCAGCTCGTCGACGCCTCGCGTCAGGCCGGCATGGCGGAAGTTGCCACCAACGTGCTGCACAACGTCGGCAACGTGCTCAACAGTCTCAACGTGTCGGCCAACATGGTCGTCGAGCAGATCGGCCGTTCACGGGCGACGGGCCTGGCGCGGCTCGTAACGCTGCTGCGTGAGCACGAGCACGAGCTCGGCGAATACGTCGTGCATGACCCGCGCGGCCGGCATGTGCTGACGTATCTGTCGCAACTCTCGGAGCACATCCTGCACGAGCGCGACCTCAACCTTCGCGAGCTGACGTCTCTGCGCGGCAACATCGACCACATCAAGGAGATCGTGTCGATGCAGCAGAGTTATTCGAAGGTGTCCGGCGTCAAGGAGCTGCTACAGCCGATCGATCTGCTGGAAGACGCGCTGCGCATGAACGAGGGCGCGCTGTATCGTCACGAGGTGCGCATCGTGCGCGAGTTCGAGCCGGTGCCCGGGATCAACTCCGAGAAGCACAAGATCCTGCAGATCCTCGTGAACCTGCTGCGCAACGCGAAATACGCCTGCTGCGAATCCGACCGTCCGGACCGGTGCGTGACGTTGCGCGTGGCGAGCGGCCCGGCGTGCGTGCGGATATCTGTGGCGGACAACGGCGTCGGCATCGCGCCCGAGAACATGACGCGCATCTTCGCGCACGGCTTCACCACGCGCCGGGACGGTCATGGCTTCGGATTGCATAGCGGCGCGCTGACTGCGCGCGAGCTCGGAGGCTCGCTGCAGGTGTTCAGCGATGGACCGGGACGAGGCGCGACGTTCGTGCTCGAGCTGCCGATCGATCAGCTCGCTATTGCAGCCGCTTGAGGTAGCGTTCGCGCAGCTCGGTCTGCCGGGAGCGCATCTCCACGGGGCGTCCGGCGATCCACACCTGGTCGGCGGCGCTCGTCACTTCCAGCGGATCGCCATTCCACAACACCAGATCCGCCACCTGCCCGCGCGCAATCCGACCTCTCTCCCCCGCGAGACCGAAAATCTCCGCAGGCTGCACAGTCAACGCCGCGAGCGCCGCATCCTTCGGCAATCCATGTGCGACCGCGTTCCCCGCGAGCTGGCGAACCTTGCGCGCGTTGTGACTCTCGTTGAACTGCGTGAACGCAACGCGCACGCCGGCGCGTTGGAGCAGGGCAGCGTTGTCGAGCCGCGCACCGATACCATCGAATGTGTACGGCAGATTCTCGAGCGCATCCAGCAGCACCGGGACCTTCTCGCGCGCGAGCTCATCGGCTACGACCCAGGCTTCCGCGCCGCCGGCGATCACGGGCTTCATGCCGTAACGCTTGGCGAACGCGATGGCACGACGAATCTCGGCCGCGCGCGCCACGCCGAACACGACCCGTCCGCCCGACAGGTACTTGGCGAGCGCTTCGCGTCCCGCGGGATGCAGCAGCACATGCTCGTCCGGTGTGCTGGGCGAGCGCGTTTCGCGGATCGCCTGGTCGAGCAGCATCCACTGTCCGGCGCGACTTCCTGCCGACTGCGCATTGGCGGCGCCGCCGAGGTTGATGAACAACGAGCGGCTGCTGGGCAGCACTGCGTCGTAACGCCCGTCGAGAGTTACCGCAGCGCCTTGGCCTGCGACGAACGCTCCGCCCTCGGCGCTCGCGGGCGCGAGCACGGTCCACGTCAATCCTTCGACTCGCGCCACCGGCACCAGCACTGAGCGCGGGTTGTACGCAGCGGTCACGTCGAACTCGGGACGCCACTGCATTTCGAACGCAGGTGCGTTGAGGATCACGCCGGCGTCGGCCGTGGTCGGTTCGAGGCTCACTTCTTCGACACCGATCGCCGACAGTCCGCCGAACAGGCCGGGAGTGAGCGCGCGACCCTTCGCATCGACGGTCGTCGCGTCCGCCGGCGCGGCGAGACCGGTGCCGAGTGCCGCGATCTTGCCGTCGCGAATCAGCACGTCGGCATTGTTCAACACACCTTGCTCGTCGACGGTGTGAACAGTGGCGCCACGGATCAGCACCGTCTGCGCATTCGCGAGAGTGGCGCAGCTCAGCAGCGCGATTGCAATGAGCTTTCTCATGGCTGTCCTCCCGCGCCCGGCTGTCCAAGCAGGAAGTCGGACCGCGGTTGCGGCGACGGGTGGGCGCGGTCGAACTCGAGCTGGCCGTCGACGAACACCTGCTCGGCGAGCGCGTAGACGCTGAACGGCGTGCCGTTCCAGATCACCACGTCGGCCATCTTGCCGGGCTCGAGCGTGCCCGTGAGCTGATCGATGCCGAGCGCGCGCGCCGGGTTCGCGGTGAGCCAGCGGATCGCATGCTCGGGCGTGATGTTCAGGCCGATGCGGTTGCCGCGCGACATCGCCTTCGCGGCTTCCTGGTTCAAGCGCTGAATGCCCTCGTCGGAATCCGAATGCACGATCGCGCAACCGTTCTTCGGCTTATCGGTGAGCGCGATGTTCTCCTGGATGCCGTCGAACATTTCCATCTTGCTGCCCCACCAGTCGGCCCACTCGGCGCCGCAGATGCCGTTGGCGGCGAGCAGGTCGGCGATCTTGTAGGCCTCGATGGCGTGATGGAACGCGGAGATCTTGAAGCCGAACTCCTTCGACAGGTCCACCATGATCGCCATCTCGTCCGAGCGATAGCAGTGGATGTGGACGCGGATGTCGCCGTTCATTGCGCCGGCGAGCGTCTCCAGTTTGAGATCGCGCTTCGGCGGCACCGGCGGCTCGTCCGGCTCGTCGGAATCCTTCTTGTCTTTCCTCTCTGCCTTCTCTGTGTGTTTCTTCTGATACTCCGCGGCGTCGCGCTCGTACTTGCGCCACTGCTCGCGATAGTCCTGCGCATCTGCGAAGGCCTGGCGATAACCCGCGACGTTGCCCATGCGAGTGCTCGGCGCGCGCGACTGACCGCCGTAGACGCGTTTCGGATTTTCGCCGCACGCCATCTTCAATCCCTGCGGCGCGTTCGGAAACTTCATCGCCTGGTAAGTCGTGGCGGGCACGTTCTTGAGCGTGACTGCGCGGCCGCCGATCAGGTTGGCGGAGCCGGGCAGGATCTGCAGCGAGGTGATCCCGCCTTCGAGCGCGGTCTGGAAGCCAGGATCCTGCGGCCATACGCCGTGCTCGGACCAGACGTTGGCGGTGACGGGATCCGTCGCCTCGTTGCCGTCGCTGTGCGCGTTGACGCCGGGGCTGGGATACACGCCGAGATGCGAGTGGACATCGATGAGACCGGGCGTAACCCAGCGACCGCTCGCGTCGATGACGCGTGCGCCGGCCGGCGGGCTGAGATTCTGGCCCACTGCCTCGATCTTGCCGTTGACGATCAGCACGTCGGAGTTGTCGAGCCGCGTACCTGTGCCAGTGAGCACGGTCGCGCCGCGAATCAGCGTCGTCGCCGCAACGTCAGCACGGTAGGTCGAGGGATATGGATTCACCGGCTCTGCCGGAACGGCAGTGAACTCGGTTTTCTTCTCGGGTTCGTCGGCTTTGGGTGGCGGGCTCGCACATGCGCAGACGAGGAGAGCGCAGCAGAGCAGGTAGCGGCTTTTATGCATGGCCGCGGAATGTAGCAGACCTCGTTGCTACTCGCCGATGCGGACACCCTCGTGTTCGAGCAGCCAGCGCTTGCGCTCCAGCCCGCCGCCGTAGCCGGTGAGCGAACCGTCCGCGCCGATCAGCCGATGACAGGGGATCACGACGCTGATCGGGTTCGAGCCGTTCGCGAAGCCGACGGCACGCACCGCCAGCGGACACTTGAGCCGATCGGCCATGCGCCCGTAGCTCAGGGTCCGGCCTGCGGGGATCTTCCGCAGGGCGCGCCATACAGTGCTCTGGAACGCCGTGCCGCCGGTTTGGACGGGAATCTCGTCGATGGCCTGCAATTTGCCCGCGAAGTAGCCCTGCAGCGCGCGGCGGGTCGCTGCCGGCGCGGTGCCGCGAATGTATTCAATCGGCTGGCGGCGATAGATTCGCGCGAGCTCGCGTCGCATGCGCTCCTCGCGATCCTCCCAATTCAGCGCGCGCAACTGATGCTCGCGATCGCTGACGACCAGCATGTGGCCGAGCGGGCTCGGCAGCGTAGCGACGGTAAAAATCAACGCGGGCGCGGACATGGGACGCACTTTGCCCGCTCCTGCGGGCCGGCGGCTAGCCATTTTCGGACCTCAGTTCATCGATGGCGCTATCATGCCGGGGTCTGACGTCGAAGCCTTCGCATGAGTGCTACTTCAGAACCGGTCGGAACGCTCCAAACTGCGCTCGCTCACACGCAGCGCCTGATGACCTCGGAACCGCAGCTCGCGGTCGAACAGGCAACGGAAATCCTCAAGGTCGCGCCGGGTCACCCGCTCGCTACGCTATTGCTTGGCGTGGCGCAGCGACGCGCGGGCGATGCGGCCGCGTCGCAGTCGATCCTCCAACCGCTCGCGCAATCGCAGCCGAACTGGGCCGCCGCACACTACGAGCTCGGATTGACGCTCGGTCTCCAGCGCCACGGTGAAGGCGCCGTCGCAGCGCTGCGACGCGCGGTTGCGCTCAAACCTGAAATGCCGGATGCCTGGCGCGCGCTCGGCGATCACCTCACTGCAATCGGCGACACGACCGGCGCCGACGAGGCGTACGCCCGGCACATCAAATTCTCGACGCGCGATCCGCGCTTGCTCGAAGCGGCGGCGGCGCTGTGCGAAAACCGGATTCCCGTTGCAGAATCATTGTTGCGCACACATCTGAAGCAGCATCCCACGGACGTGCCTGCATTGCGCATGCTGGCGGAGGTTGGCGCGCGGCTCGGCCGCTATGTCGATGCAGAGGCCATGCTGGAGCGCTGTCTGGAGCTTGCACCGAGCTTCGTAGCTGCGCGCCACAACTACGCACTCGTGCTGCATCGTCAGCACAAGGAAGCGGCGGCACTGACGCAGATCGACCGCGTGCTCGAAGCCGACCCGCGCAATCCCGGCTATCGAAACCTGAAGGCTGCCATCCTGATCGGGATCGGCGAATACGAACAGGCGATCCGGCTGTATGCCGAGGTGCTCGCCGAGTATCCAGGCAATGCCAAGGTCTGGATGAGCTATGGCCATGCGCTGAAAACGGCCGGTCGTCAGGCCGAGTGCGTCAGCATGTATCGCAAGAGCATCGAGCTGGCGCCGCAGCTCGGGGAGGCTTACTGGAGCCTCGCGAACCTGAAGACGTTTCAGTTCTCGGAAGCAGAGATCGCGGCGATGCGCGCACAGGTGCAGCGATCGGACCTGAGTGAGGAGGATCGCTTCCACTTTCACTTCGCGCTCGGCAAGGCGCTGGAAGACGCGCAGGACTTCGCTGCGTCGTTTGAGCACTACGAGCAGGGCAATCGGTTGCGGCGCGCTACCGTCGAATACGATGCGGACTGGAACTCGGAGCAGAGCCAACGCGCCAGAGCGCTGTTCACGCCGGAGTTCTTCGCGGCGCGCGCAGGGCAGGGCGCCGCTGCGCCGGACCCGATTTTCATCGTCGGTCTGCCGCGCGCCGGCTCGACCTTGCTGGAGCAGATCCTCTCGAGCCATCCGTTGGTGGAAGGAACCATGGAGCTGCCGGACCTGGTCGGCATCGTGCGCGACCTGGGCGGCGGCCGCCCGCGTGCGCGTACCGCCGACTACCCGCAATCGCTCGGCGGGCTGGACGCCACTGCACTGCGTGCGCTCGGCGAACGCTACGTTGCGCAGACGCGCATCTATCGCAAGAGCAACGCGCCGTTCTTCATCGACAAGCTGCCGAACAACTTCGCGCATACCGGCCTGATCCACCTGATCCTGCCTCACGCCAAGATCATCGACGCGCGCCGTCACCCGCTCGGTTGCTGTTTTTCAGCCTATAAGCAGCATTTCGCGCGCGGTCAACACTTCACCTACAGCCTCGATGAGATCGGGCGCTACTACCGCGATTACGTGGAGCTGATGGCGCACTTCGACGCGGTCCTGCCCGGGCGGGTGCACCGCGTGATCTACGAGCGCATGATCGAGGACACTGAAGGCGAGGTGCGTCGCCTGCTGGACTATTGCGGCCTGCCGTTCGATGAACGCTGCCTGCGCTTCTACGAAAACGAGCGCGCCGTGCGCACCGCCAGCTCCGAACAGGTGCGCCGCCCCATCTATCGCGAGGGCGTCGATCACTGGCTGAATTACGAGCCGTGGCTGGGCCCGCTGAAAAGCGCCCTCGGCTCCGTACTCGAGCATTATCCGAACGTGCCGGAGTTTTGAAGCACACCGCTCTTAGGCATAAACTTCGTTGCATAACGAAACTTGGGGGAGACGACGATGACTCGAAGCCGACAGCGCAAGCTCAAGCGGAGTTCGCAAAGTACGTATCTGAAGATTGCCGGCGTGTCGCTGGCCGCGGCAGTGGCCGCGGCGTTACAGCCCGTCGCCGCGCAGGAGGCCAGTGAAGGCGTTCTCGAGCAGGTCATTGTCACGGCGCAAAAGCGCGCCGAGAACATGCAGGACGTGCCGGTCAGCATCCAGGCGTTCAGCAATACGGCGCTGGAGCAGCTGCACATCAACGACTTCGACGACTACGTAAAGCATTTGCCGAGCGTTTCTTACCAGACGCTCGGACCTGGCTTTGCGCAGGTCTACATGCGCGGCGTGGCCAGCGGCGGCGACGGCAATCACTCCGGCTCGCAGCCGAGCGTCGGCATCTATCTCGATGAGCAGCCCATCACGACGATCCAGGGTGCACTGGATATTCACCTGTACGACATTCAGCGCGTCGAGGCACTGGCGGGACCGCAGGGCACGCTGTACGGCGCCAGCTCGCAAGCGGGCACGCTGCGCATCATCACCAACAAGCCGGACGTGTCGCAGTTCTCGGCCGGTTACGACCTGGAAGGCAACACCATCACCGAGGGCGACAGCGGCTATACGGTGGAAGGGTTCGCGAATGTTCCGCTCGGCTCGAGTGCGGCGGTCCGCCTGGTCGGCTGGAAGCTGCGCGACCCGGGGTACATCGACAACGTGGCCCACCAGCGGACCTTCCCGACGTCGGGCATCGTCGCGGACAGCGCGCCTCGCGCCAAGAAGGATTTCAACACGGTCGAAACGACCGGCGGCCGCGTGGCGCTGAAGTACGATCTGAACGACAGCTGGAGCATCACGCCCGCCGTAATGGCGCAGCAGGCGGACGCGGACGGCACCTTCGCCTACGATCCGTCGATCGGCAAGTTCAAAGTCGCGCACGCGTTCCCGGACACTTCGACCGACCGCTGGCATCAGCTGGCGCTGACGATCGAAGGCAAGATCGCCAATCTCGATCTGATCTATGCCGGCACTTACCTCAAGCGCGCCGTCGACAGCGAGTCGGACTACTCCGATTACTCGTATCACTACGACCGCACGCTCGGCTACGGCGCGTACTTCTACGACAACAACTACGACCTGATCGACCCGTCGCAGCACATCACGGGCAAGGACCGCTACGAGCGCTATGCGCACGAGCTGCGCATCGCGTCGCCGTCGGAGAACCGCGTCCGTTTCGTGGCGGGCCTGTTCACGCAGCGACAGGTGCATCACATCGAGCAGCGCTACCAGGTGGACAATCTGGCGGATTTTCTCGAGGTCACCGGTTGGCCCGACACTATCTGGCTCACGCAGCAGGAGCGCATCGACCGCGACAACGCGATCTTCGGCGAGCTCAGCTTCGACGTCACCGACAAGCTGACGCTCACCGGCGGCGCGCGTTACTTCGAGGCGGAGAATTCGCTGGAGGGGTTCTTCGGCTACAGCGACGATTTCAGCGGCAGCGGTCGCAACGGCGAGTTCTTGTGCGAGATCCTGGCGGGCGACGCCCGCTTCGACCAGTCCAGCTTCGTGCCGTTCGTCAACGAGACCGGCACCGCACCCTGCAAGAACCTCGACAAGCGCGTCGACGAAAAGGACACGATCTTCAAGATCAATGCCTCATACAACATCGCCGACGACAAGATGGTCTACGCCACGTATTCCGAAGGCTTCCGGCCGGGCGGCGTCAACCGTGCAGCGCCGCTGCCGCCGTACAAGGCGGACTATCTCGACAATTACGAGGTCGGCTTCAAGACCACCTGGGGCGGCC
>DATENH010000074.1:0-21420 GCA_035275145.1 Steroidobacteraceae bacterium
GGGCGTCACGCTCGAGATCTTCGGCGAAGGCAACTCCATGGGCCCGGTCAACGACCGCGTCCGCGAGGAGATGATCAAGACGCAGGGCGACATCCACTACGACGTCACCTGGAAGACGCTCGGCGAATATCTCGACTTCCTCGTCAAGAAAGGCGTTTCGCCGAATGTCGCGTCGTTCGTGGGCGCGACCACCGTGCGCGAGAACGTGGTCGGGTTCGACGACGTTGCGCCGACGCCGGCACAGCTCAAGCAGATGCAGGAGCTGGTGCGCCAGGCGATGCGCGAAGGCGCGCTCGGCGTCGGCAGCTCGCTGATTTACGCGCCGGCATCGTATGCCAAGACCGATGAGCTGATCGCGCTGTGCAAGGCTGCCAGCGAGTTCGGCGGCGGCTACATCTCGCACATGCGCAGCGAAGGCGATCGCTTCCTCGAGGCGCTCGACGAGCTGATCAGGATTTCCCGCGAAGCGAAGGTACATGCGCAGGCGTATCACCTGAAGGCCGCCGGACAGAAGAACTGGCCGAAGATGGCTCAGGCGATCGCGAAGATCGAGGCCGCGCGCAAGGAAGGCCTGCCGATCACTGCCGATATGTATGCATACACGGCCGGTGCGACCGGCCTCGACGCGGCGATGCCGACGTGGGTGCAGCAGGGCGGCATCGACGGCTGGGTCGCGCAGCTCAAGAAACCCGACATTCGTAAGAAAGTCCTGGCCGAGATGCGTGATCCCAACGCTAAGTGGGAAAGCCTGCTGCTCGCGGCGGGCTCGCCCGATCGCGTGCTGCTGATCGGCTTCAAGACCGACAAGCTCAAGCCGCTCACCGGCAAGACGCTCGCCGAGGTGGCGAAGATGCGCGGCGTGTCGCCCGAAGACGCGGCGATCGATCTGGTGATCGAGGATCACACCCGCGTCGGCACGGCGTACTTCCTGATGTCGGAAGAGAACGTGAAGCTCGGCTTGTCGCAGCCGTGGGTGAATATCGGTTCGGACGCGGAGGCGTCGGCGCCGGAAGGCCCGTTCCTGCTGAGCAACCCGCATCCGCGCGCTTACGGCACTTTCGCGCGGTTCCTCGGCCGCTACGTGCGCGATCAGAAGGTGGCGACGCTGCAGGACGCGATCCGCCGCCTGACGCGCCAGCCTGCCGAGAGCTTCAAGCTGAAGGACCGCGGCTGCCTCGACAAGGGCTGCTTCGCCGACATCGTCGTGTTCGATCCCGCGAAGATCAACGACCTAGCGACGTTCGACAAGCCGTTCCAGTACGCCGTCGGCGTGAAGGACGTCTTCGTGAACGGCACGCAGGTCCTGCGCGACGGCGAACACACCGGCGCGAAGCCGGGTCAGGTCGTGCACGGCCCGGGTTGGACGGGCGGGAAGAAGACCTAGGTCACCAGGTCGAGCTCTCTTCCAGGTTCAACCCCGCGGCTTTGTCTGCGATCCAAGCCGCCAGCGCCGGGACATCGATCCCCGCTGGCGGCTTTTCTTTGTGCACTTCGACCCACGCGTGCATGGCGCGCAGCAAGTTCGCGGCGTGATCCGGCGCGATGGCGTAGAGACGCAGGAAATTGAATTGCGCCTCGTCGATGCGATTCAGCGCGAGGAACGCTTCGCCCTGGTACTCGATCGCGTACGGCGTATTCGGCTCGATCTTCAGCGCCTGGTCGTACGCCTTCAAAGACTCGTCGTAGTGCCCGATCTTGCGATTCGCATAGCCCAGGTACGTGTAGGCCTCGTGCATCGAGCTGTCGAGACGTGTCGCTGTCGTGAAGTGCGGCAGCGAGGCGCGATACGCTTCCTGCGCAGCCTGGAGCGCGGCCTTGCGCTCGGTTTCGTTCGACGAAGCCGCAGCGAGGTTCTCCGCGTGCTCGGCGCGCAGGATCGACGCGTAGCCAGCGGTGTACGCGTCGATGGCGCCCTGCTCGGAAACAGCCGCGCCGCGTGACTTCGGTCGATAGCCGACCGGTCCATCGGCGTGAGCGGCCGTGACCGCGCCGAGCAGCGCGATCACGACCAGCCAATGACTCGAGCGTTGCATCAGAACCGCGATGCGGTTAGCTGCACGTCGGCGTCTGCCCACGCCTTCTTGAAGTCGGCTTCGATGAGCTTCGCCTGATCGACCTTGTTCTGCGCACGCAGCGCCTGCGCGAGACCGAACAGCGCCCAGCCGTTCTTCGGATGACGGCGCAGATCGTCCCAGTAGACGCTCTCCGCTTCGACGGGCCGACCCGCCTGCAGCAGCACGGCGCCGAGGTTGAGACGGACGGGCTGATGCCAGTCGTCCGGCTCGGTATAGATCAGCGCATCCTCGTACCGCACGGCGCGGTCGAGATGTGCGATCGCCGTCTCGAAGTTGCCCTGTGCCGCTGCGAGCTCGCCATCGAGCACTTCGATCCCGACGCGCAACACCGAGTCTGCGAGGTTCAACGACATCGACGTCGGCGCCGCGACGAGCTGCGGATCCGCCGCGATCTTCTTGACCGTATCGATCTCTTTGGTCGCACCCGCGAAGTCCTTCTTGCGAATGAGCGCCATGCCGCGCGCGTAGCTGCGCGTGGCACGCGTGAACAGCGTGTCGGCGCGCGGCGCAGGCAGTGCGAGGATTTCATCCCACTTGCCGAAGCGCACCAGCGAGTAGTCGTGCGCAAGCAGGAACGTCTGCAGCAGCGGTACGTCCTTCAACGCTTCGACCGGGATCGACTTGGTCGTCTTCTCGGCGGCATCGATCGCGAGCTTGCTCTCGCCGGCCATGGTCGCCGCGAACCACAGGAAGTGGATGTTGTGCGGGTAGTAGGCCATCGGGTAGAGGCCCTGCGCCCGGCACTGCGAGATGTAGTCCTCGTCAGCGACGACTGCCAGTTGATTGGCCTTCACGGCGTCGTTGTAGCGGCCGACGCGCTGGAACAGGTGCCCCGGCATGTGGACCAGGTGACCCGCTGCAGGCGCCAGCGGCAGCAGACGATCAGCCGCCGCTTCCGCGCGCTCCGGCGTGTTACTCGCCTCCCACAAGTGGATCCACAAGTGCAGCGCACCCGTGTGATCAGGCTCTTTCTTCATCGCCCGCTCGAGCGCCGCCGTGATATCGGCCGTGCGCTCATAGGGCACGCCGGCACGCGACCAGTAATTCCACGGGCTGAGGTCCATCAGCGACTCTGCGTAGAGCGTGTTCGCGTCCACATCGTCCGGATACTTCTGGACCAGCGCCCGCATCGCGCCGGCGTACGCCTGGTCGGCCGCGACGCGATTCTCCGCCTTGCCGGTATAGCGTGCCGCGAGTGCATCGATGAAATCGCGCTCGCGCTGCGACGCCTTCGACTTCAGCGCCTGCGCCTGCTTCAGATGGTCGAGCGCTTTCGGCTCTTCGTCGGGGCCCATTGGCGCGTTGATGTTCGGACCGAGCACCAGCGGCATGCCCCAGTGGGCCATCGCGAGATTCGGGTCCAGCCGGGCCGCCTCCGCGAACGCGCGGCCGGCCTCCGCATGATTGAAGCCGTAAGCCAGGTTCAGGCCCTGGTTCATGAAGAGCTGGGCCTGTTGGGACTGAGTCGTCACCGGGAACACATGTTTCCCGACATTCTGCAGCCGCGGCGCGCGGGCGCCGGATTCAGCGGGCGTGTCGAACTGTTGATCGGTGGGTTGATAGTGCTTGTGGACGGGGACTTGGGCGTGCAACGGGGCCGTTGCCAGACCCAGCGCGAGTGCAGCGAGGCACAACGAGCGGTGGCGCATAGACGTTCTCCCTGGGGGCTTTGGAAGTGAAACCCGGCGTCGTTATACGGCGGGGTCGTGAGCCTGAGGTTTGGGGCGACGTGAAAATTGCGTGAATCGCATCCATCGCGGGTGCGCACTGTACGCCTGCTGCGGCGGCGAAGGTATTGTCCAAGCGTTGGGTCCGCAGCGCTCACTTTCGTAAGCCATGCCGACCTCGTGTATCGTTCCGCCATGCAAGGACCCGAGCCCATCGTGATCGTGACCACCGGCGGCACGATCGACAAAGCCTACTTCGACGCCTTGAGCCAGTATCAGATCGGCGAGCCGGTCGTGAAGAAGGTGCTGGACGCCGCCAACGTCACGCATCCCTACCGGATCGTCGAGTTGCTGCGCAAAGACAGCCTCGAGCTGACCGACGAGGACCGCCAACGGCTGAAGGAAACCGTCGCGGCGCTCGCTGAGCGGCGTGTCGTGATCACGCACGGCACCGACACGATGACCGACTCGGCCGCCGTGCTGGCCGCAATTCCCGGCAAGACCATCGTCCTGACCGGTGCGCTGTCGCCGGCCCGCTTCAGCGACAGCGATGCCACCTTCAATATAGGGATGGCGTTCGCGGCAGTGCAGTCGCTGCCGCCGGGTGCGTACGTCGCGATGAACGGCCGCGTGTTCCGCGGCGACGAAGTGAAGAAGGACCGAGAGCAGCGCAGGTTCGTCGCCACGAACGAATGAGATCATGACCACCACGCCGGCCGTCCGACACCTGCAGCAGCTCGATGAGCTGATCACGAAGGTGGTGCGCGAGGCCGATGTGATCCGCGACTACGTGCAGTTGCGCTTCCACAACGACGTCGTACTGACCTTGCACAACGTGGTCGAGCTCGACGGTCAACGGCTGACGAATTCGGCGTCGGGACGAATCCTGCTCGCGTCGGTGGTCGGCCGCATGGTCAACGACGTCGCGCGTGCAGCGGATCGCATCGTGCTCAATTTTCGCGACGGACCTACTTTGACGATGAGTTTGCAGTCGCCGGCGTCGTCGACTGCCGAAGCGTTGCAGCTCAGTGCACGTCCCGCCGCTGCTGAGCCGCTTTACTCTGCAGACTGAATCTCGGCTCGATGTTCTTGTTCGTGCCCGTCACGAGCTGCGCTGCGTAGCGTCCCACCGCAGGCCCGTGCTTGAACCCATGGCCTGAGCCGGCGCCCACCAGCACCACGTTCTCGAACTGCGGATGACGGTCGATCAGCAGATCGCCGTTCGAGCTGTTCTCGTACTGGCACACGCGCGCTTCGACCAGCGGCCGGTCCGCCATTGCCGGAAAGCGCCGGTGCATGTACTCGCGCACCTCGGCGATGACCTTGGGAGTCGGCGTGCGATCGCCGACGTCGGGGTCGATCGGCGGGCCGTGACGATCGTGTGCGACCTTGAAGCCGCGCGACTCCAGGTCCGGCATTCCATAAAAGATGTCGCCGTCGTTGAAGTCGGCCCAGCCGGGCAGGTGGGCAGCCGAGTAGCTGGCGTCGCCGGCGGGCGGTGCGAAGAAGAACACTTCCTGCCGCGTCGGGAAAATACGTTGGCCGAGTATTTCGGGAAAAACCTTCGGCAGCCACGGACCGCACGCGAACACGAACCGGCTCGCGCTCAGCACTTCGCCGTCGGTCGTGCGGATGGAGTCGAAAGACGCGTCGGGATTGGGCGGCAGAATCGCAGCCTGGCGGTACTCGCCGCCGGCAGCTCCGAACTCCTGCACCAGCGTTTGCACCGCGCGCCGCGCCATCAGGATGCCGCGATCGCGCTCGTACAGGCCGAACTCGATGCCATCCAGCGCGACCTGCGGAAAGCGCTTGGCCAGCGCGGCGCGGTCGAGCACTTCGAGCGGGATGCCGAGGCGCTGATGCACTTCGATGGCTTGCGTCGCGTACGCCTCGCGGCGACCGAAGAGAAATGCAACCCCCGCAGGGTGGAAGATCGGCAGGCCGGACCGGCCCGACAGCCACCGCCATTCGTCCAATGATTCCCACGCGCAGCGCGTGTAGATTTCGTCGCGGCCGTAGACGGTGCGGGTCATGCGCGATTCGCCGCCGGAGGAAGCGCGGGCGTGGGCCGGGCCCCAGGCATCGAGCAGCAGCACTTTGCGGCCGAGTTTGAGCAGGTGCCACGCGGTCCAGGCGCCGAGCACGCCGGCGCCGATCACGATCACATCGCGCCGGCCGGCTTGCACTGCGGACCCGCCGCCCTGCTGGTCGCGCTCGGCGGCCAGGGACTTCACGGTCGAAGCTCCGGCCGCAGCGGCGATGCCCGCGAGCACCGTGCGGCGGGAGAAGTGCGAATAGTTCGGCATACTGTCGTTCTCGTTGGCCGGGTTTCGATACTCATACGGGCGGCGGCAATCATCGACCGAGGAGCTGAGTAAGGCAATGACGAACCTGAGCTATGTGTGCGGCGTCGGCGACCAGCCGCTGCTGTACAAGACGGTCGGAGCGGTGCTCGAGGACGCGGCAACTCGCTGGGGCGAGCGCGAGGCGCTCATCGTCCGCCATCAGAACATTCGCTGGACGTACCGCGAGCTCGACGCGGCTGCGGACCGGTTGGCAGCCGGCTTCATCCAGCTCGGGCTCGCGCCCGGCGACCGCATCGGCATCTGGGCGCCGAATCGCTACGAGTGGGTCGTCACGCAGTTCGCCAGCGCGAAAGCCGGCCTGATCCTGGTCACGATCAATCCGGCGTATCGGACCGCCGAGCTCGAGTACGCGCTCAACAAAGTCGGCTGCAAGGCACTCGTGCTCGCGTCGAGCTTCAAGACCAGCGACTACGCCGCGATGCTCGAGCAGATCCGCTCGAAGGTTCCGTTGCTGCGCGCAGCGATCCTGACGGACGATGCGCCTCGCCCCGGCTTCCTCCGCTATGCCGATGTGGCATCGTCCGGCACCGCCGAGGATCTCGCCCGCGTGCGCGAGCTGCGCACGCAGCTGCAGCCGGAGGATGCGATCAACATTCAGTTCACCAGCGGCACGACCGGCCTGCCGAAGGGCGCGACGCTGTCTCATCACAACATCGTCAACAACGGCCATCTCACCGCACAACGCATGACGTTCACCGAGAACGATCGTCTGTGCATCCCGGTACCGCTGTATCACTGCTTCGGCATGGTGATGGCCGTGCTCGGCTGCGCGACGTACGGCGCGACGATGGTGTTTCCGGGCGAGGCTTTCGAGCCGAAGAGCGTGCTGGAGGCGCTCGAAGCAGAGCGTTGCACGGCGTTGTTCGGCGTGCCGACGATGTTCATCGCCGAGCTGGAGCATCCCGAGTTCAAGCGCTACGACTTGCGCACGCTGCGCACGGGCGTGATGGCCGGCGCGCCGTGCCCGGTGGAGATCATGAAGCGCGCCATCTCCGACATGCATATGAAGGAAGTCACGATCGCGTATGGCATGACGGAGACGAGCCCCGTCAGCTTCCAGAGCTCACGTGACGACTCACTCGAACGTCGGGTGTCCACGGTGGGCACGATTCATCCGCATCTCGAAGTGAAGATCGTCGATGCCGAGGGTCGCGTCACGCCGCGCGGTGAGCGAGGCGAGCTGCTGACGCGCGGTTACAGCGTGATGCACGGCTACTGGGACGATGAAGACAAGACCAGGCAGGCCATCGACGCGCAGGGCTGGATGCACACCGGCGACCTGGCGACGCTGGACGAAGCGGGATACTGCAACATCGTCGGCCGCGTGAAGGATTTGATCATCCGCGGCGGCGAGAACATCTCGCCGCGCGAGATCGAGGAGTTCCTGTATCGCCATCCCAAGATCCAGGACGTGCAGGTGTTCGGCGTGCCGGATCGCCGCTATGGCGAAGTCGTGTGTGCGTGGATCAAGTTGAAGGCTGGCGAACGCAGCGATGCGGAGGCGATCCGGACGTTCTGCAAGGAGCAGATCGCGCACTACAAGGTGCCGACGCACGTGCGCTTCGTGGAGCAGTTCCCGATGACGGTGACGGGGAAGATCCAGAAGTATTTGATGCGGCAGGAGATGAGCCAGGAGCTGGCGGTCAGCGAGGAGAAGACCGCGTAGCCCAGGAGTCGGGCTAAAGCCCGACCTACAGTCCAACCACCAACGTCATTGGACGTGGCTCATCAATTCCTGGCGCACGACGGCGGGCGTCATGCCGAGAATCTTCCGCATGTGCCGCGCCAGATGGCTCTGATGCGCAAATCCCGCCGCAAACGCCACTTGCGCAATCGACAGGCTGCGATCCTGCAGCAGTAGCTTCGCGCGCTCGACGCGCCGGCGCAGCACGTACTGGTGCACCGGCATGCCGGTCGACTGCCGGAACAGCGTCTTCAGGTGCGACACGCTGACCCCGGCGACCGAGGCGATCTCCGCGAGCGACAGCTCGCTCTCGAGGTTGTCCTCGATGTACGAGATCACCTGTTTCAACTTCCAAGAGCCGAACCCACCGGGGACTTCGCGCATCGGCAGCGAGCGCTGGTTGTGTCGCTGCAGTAACCGCGCGGCGAGCGCTTTGCCGAGACTCTCGCGGAACAGCCGTCCGCTGATGCTGCCGGCATCGATGTCCGCCTTCAGCGCCCACGCGATGTGCTCGATCACCGGATCGCGCAGTTGAAAGCGATCGGCAATTTCGATGCTGCCGGGATTGACCTCGAGCTCGCCGGCGACTGCCTTCAGCAGCGTGTCGGGCACTCGCATGATCAAGGTCGTGCCGCCCTGTTTGGTTTCCCACGCCGACGGCGTGCGCGCCGGAATGATGTCGAGGTCGCCCGCGACCTCGCGGCCGTGACGCAGCCGTCCGCCGCGCGAGCAGGTCACTTCGACCGAAGGCCCGAGATGCATGCAGACGATTGCATAAGGCAACGCAGGGATCTGCGTGAGCCCGGGCTGAAACGAGTTGATCGCGACGGTGATGGTGGAGTGACCGTCGGATGCAGTGGCGTTCTTGAGGACAGGTTCGCTTACGGAACTCATGTTGTTGCCTCCACGCATTCCCCTATCGCTGTGCCGAGAATACAACGAATCACCCCATCCTGTGCCAGCGGTGACTCAGCTCCGTCCGTCCAAACATGCTCCGACCGATCTGAATGTGACGCGGGAGGCCATATTCGGCGCGGTTCAGGAGCCATTCAGCTACGGATTCTCCTCGTCCGATTCGGCTGATGTCGTCTTTCCGGGTGCGCAACGAAACGGCGGCGACGATTAACTATTTCGCAACACTCGATCGGGGAGCGCTCTGATGCTGAATTCCAACAACGTTGCCGGTGCAACGACATCGGGCGCCATTCTTCGGGTGGATTGCACCCAGGCGTCGTGCGCGAGTGCGGCGCTTTCTCCAGGAGGCTGACAATGGCAACTCAGAATCGTTCCTTGCAACGTGCCGTCCGGTACGTGCTACTGGCCAGCGCCGCCGGCGCTGCAGTGGCTGCTCTGCCCGCGCAGGCAGCCGATGAAACCATCTCGGAAGTGATCGTCACGGGCTCGCGCATCAGCACGCCCAACATGACGAGCATCAGTCCGGTCACCGCGATCGCCGCGGAAGACATTGCTGCAACCGGCAAGGTTCGCGTCGAAGACATCCTCAACCAGCTGCCGCAGGCGATGGCGGCGCAGGGCTCGATGATCTCGAACGGATCGAGCGGCACTGCGACCGTCGATCTGCGCGGTCTCAATGCGAAGCGCACGCTGGTGCTGATCAACGGCCGGCGGTTGATGCCGGGCAATCCGGACAGCGGTCCCGGCCCGAACGCCGCGGCGCCCGACCTGAATCAGATTCCGCGCGCGCTGATCGAGCGCGTCGAAGTGCTGACGGGTGGCGCGTCGTCCGTATATGGCGCCGATGCCGTCGCGGGCGTCGTCAACTTCATCATGAACACGCGCTTCGAAGGCGTGAAGGTCGAAGCGAACTACACGTTCAACCAGCACAAGAACGACAATCCGGCCGCGGACGTAGTGCGCAACGCGGGCTATGCGCTGCCCGACAGCAGCGTCAACACGGGCTACGCACGCGACTTCTCGTTCGTGATGGGCTCGAACTTCGCCGACGACAAGGGCAACGCCACCTTCTACGCGACTTATCGCGACGTGGAAGCGATCCTGCAAGGTCAGTATGACTTCAGCGCGTGCACGCTGAACTCGGGCGACGCCTTCACCTGCGGCGGCTCGGGCACGACGTTCCCGTCGCGGCTGCGCCCGCGCGCGCCGGACTCGGCCGGCGGCGGTCTCGGCAACTTCATCATCGACAGCGGCACCGGAGCGCTGCGCCCGTACAACTCGGCGACCGATACCTACAACTTCGGCCCGGCAAATTTCTATCAGCGTCCGGACGAGCGGTACACCGCCGGCGTGTTCGCCGACCTCGAAGTGAGCGAGGGCATGACGGCGTACGGCGAATTCATGTTCATGAAGGACCGTTCGATCAGCCAGATCGCGCCGAGCGGCTCGTTCGGCCAGGAATTCACCGTCCCGTGCAGCAACCCGCTGTTCACCGCTCAAGAGCAGCAGCTCTTCTGCGGGCAGTACGGTTTGTCGACCGCGGCGAACTCGACCGATACGGTCAACGTCGTGGTCAACCGGCGTAACGTCGAAGGCGGCGGTCGCCAGAACGACATCGGCCATGAGTCGTATCGCACCGTGCTCGGCTTGCGCGGCGATCTGAACGACACGTGGTCGTACGACGTGTACGGCCAATACGGCACGACCAACTTCACCTCGCTGCAGACGGCGGACTTCTCGATCACGCGGCTCGGTCGCGCGATGGACGTCGTGCGCGACGCGAGCGGCAACGCGGTGTGCCGCTCGGTCATGGATGGCACCGACCCGGCTTGCGTGCCGTACAACGTGTGGCAGCTCGGCGGCGTGACGCAGGCTCAGCTCAACTATCTGCAGATCCCGCTCGTGCAGCAGGGTGAGACCACGGAACGCGTGGTCAACGCGTCGGTGACTGGCGATCTGACGAACTACGGCATCAAGTCGCCGGCCGCGAACACCGGCCTGATGGTGAACGCCGGTCTCGAGTGGCGTCAGGAGAGATCGGAGCTCGTGCCGGATCTCGCGCTGTTGTCCGGCGACGGCGCCGGTCAGGGCGGCCCGACGACGCCCATCGACGGTGGCTACATCGCCAAGGATGTCTTCGCCGAAGCGCGCATGGCGCTGGTCGAGGACAAGCCGGCGGTGCAGAGCCTGTCGGTGGAAGCGGGCTACCGCTACTCCGACTACAGCCTCGACTTCACGACCGACACGTACAAGCTCGGCCTGGAGTGGACGCCGATCGAAGACATCCGCGCTCGTACGAGCTATCAGCGCTCGGTGCGCGTGCCGAACGTCGCCGAGTTGTACGGCGTGCGCTCGGTCGGTCTGGATGGCACGGTCGACGTCTGCGCCGGCGCGCCGGTGCTGACGTTCGAGCAGTGCGCTCGCACCGGTGTGACCGCGGCTCAGTACGGCAACATCGATGTGAACTCGGCGTCGCAGTACAACGGCTTCGTCGGCGGCAATCCGGATCTGCAGCCCGAGACCGCGGATACGTTCTCGTTCGGCCTGGCGTTCCAGCCGCGCTTCGCGCCCGGCCTGCGCCTGCAGCTCGACTACTTCGACATCAAGATCAAGGACGCGATCCAGAACCCGAACGCCGACTTCACGCTGATGCTGTGCGCACTGAACGGCGATCCCACCCTGTGCTCGCGCATCCAGCGCGACCAGGACGGCTCGCTGTTCCAGTCCAACGACGGCTTCGTCGTCGACACGTTCGAGAACATCGGCTCGATCCACACCTCGGGCATCGACTTCGACGCTTCGTACACGCTCGATGTCGGCGCAGCAGGCCGACTCGGCTTCGACTTCGTCGGCACGTGGGTGGAGTCGCTCGAGACCACGCCGCAGGCTGGTGTGAAGTACGACTGCGTCGGACTGTACGGCAGCGTGTGCGGCGTACCGGCACCCGAGTGGCGGCACAAGCTGGACACGACCTGGCGCACGCCGTGGGCGGGCATCGACGTGACCCTGGCCTGGCGCTACTTCGATGAGGTGAAGCGCGATGCGGAGAGCTCGCCCAGCGACAATCCGTACCTGTCGTTCCTCGGGCAGTTCACCGGCGTGCGGCCGACGGACTCCGTGCTCGGCAGCCGCAGCTACATCGACCTGACCGGTTCGTTGACGGTCGCCGACAAGTACACGTTCCGCGTGGGCGTGAACAACTTGTTCGACAAGGATCCGCCGCTGACCGGCAACCTGACCTGCCCGACGGGCCCGTGCAACGGCAACACCTTCCCGCAGGTGTACGACACGCTCGGCCGGCAGATCTTCGGCCTGGTGACCATCGACTTCTAAGAAGTTAATGATGTCGGGCTGAAGCCCGACCTACAGCGCCGCTACGCCTGCGAACGTAGCGGCGCCTTTTTTTGGCCTACAATTCGCGGGCCATGCTCACGCCCGCCGACCGCGAACGCTACAGCCGCCACCTGGTGCTGCGGGAGATCGGCGTCGCGGGCCAGGAAAAGCTCAAGGCCGCGCGTGTCCTGGTGATAGGCGCAGGCGGCCTCGGCTCGCCCTCGGCGCTCTATCTGGCCGCATCCGGGGTCGGCACGATCGGCGTGATCGACTGCGACAACGTCGACATGTCGAACCTCCAGCGCCAGGTGATCTACGACACCGCGAGCGTCGGCTCTCCGAAAGCGACCGCTGCCAGGGATCGACTGCTCTCGCTCAATCCGCAGATCGAGCTCATCGCGCACCAGGTCGAGCTGCGTGCCGACAACGTCCTGCGGCTGTTCGGCGGTTATGACCTCGTGCTCGACGGCACGGATCGCTTCGGCACGCGCTATCTCGCGAACGACGCGTGCGTGATTCTGCGCAAGCCGCTCGTGTCGGCCGCGATCCATCGCTTCGAAGGGCAGGCGATGACTTACGTGCCGGATCGCGGTCCCTGTTATCGCTGCCTGTTCCCGGCGCCGCCGGGCGAAGGCCTCGTACCGAATTGCGCGGAGGCGGGCGTGCTCGGCGTGCTGCCCGGCGTGATGGGCACGATCCAGGCGACCGAGGCTATCAAGCTGATCGTCGGTGCAGGCGAGCCGCTGATCGGCCGGCTGCTCACGTACGACGCGCTCGCGATGCGCTTCGACGAATTCAGTTTCAAACGACGTGCCGACTGCGCAGTGTGCGGCGATCATCCGACGATCACAGCACCGCAGGATGCTCCGCAGATCTGTACCGCAGAGGCGCTCGCGAATGTGCGCACGCTCGCGGCGGATGAGCTGCGCACACTCTTGAAGGAGAGGGGAGCAGCAGCATCGATCGTGGACGTGCGCGAGCCGCGCGAGTTCGCCGTCTCCCATTTGACGGGCGCAACGAACATTCCGGTGGGCGAGCTGCACTCGCGCATGGGCTCGCTGCCGAAAGGTCTCGTCGTGTTCGTGTGTCGCAGCGGTGCGCGAAGTCTCACGGCCGCTGCGCTCGCCAGCCGTGCCGGCGTGGAAGATATCGCGCACCTCGAAGGTGGATTGCTGGCGTGGGCGCGCGATGTGGACAGCGGCTTCGAAGTCGCGCCCGTATGACTCGTCAACGGTAAACCGCGGCCAATCGCCGGTGAAATGAGTTGTTAGGCCCGGGTCGAGCGCAGACAATGCTCGCCTGTGCAGCGCTGGGCTGCGGCCACCTCGGGGACCTCGATGAACGAAGTTTCGGCAGAGCGCACCGGCAGTCCGGACATGGCGAAGATCATCTATGTCCTGTACCTGATCGGCCTCGTCAACGGGCTCACTGCCGTCATCGGCCTGGTGATGGCTTACATCTATAAGGACGATGCGCCGGAGTGGCTGCGCACGCACTACGAAGCGCAGATCCGCCTGTTCTGGATCTGCCTGCTCTACGGCGTCATCGCCGGCATCCTGACGCTCGTCTTCATCGGGATTCTGCTGTTCTTCGTGATCGCGGTGTGGTGGATCGTCCGCTGCATCAAGGGCCTGAAGTCGCTCGATCAGCGCCAGGCCTACCCGGATTACCAAAGCTGGGCCTTCTGAACCCCCTCTGACAGACCTTCTGTCGGACACTTGTGGGCCCCTTCGGGGGCCCAATCTTTGCTGCAGGTCGGAATGGACTATGATGCGCGTCCGGCCCAACGGAGTGCCTGCAGTTGAACGTCAGCGTTTTCGATCTCTTCAAGATCGGTATCGGGCCGTCGAGCTCCCACACGATGGGGCCGATGACGGCTGCGTACCGGTTCATTCGCGAGGTCCAGGAGCGCGGTCAGCTCGCGCAAGTCGCGCGCACGACGGTCGATTTGTACGGCTCGCTGGCACTGACCGGTAAGGGTCACGCCACCGACACGGCTGTGACGCTGGGCCTCGCTGGCTGGCTGCCTGCGCAAGTGGATCCCGACGCGGCCGCGAAGCTGATCGAGGACGTTCGGCAGCACGGCAAGCTGAAGCTCGCCGGTTCGCAATCGATCGGGTTCCAGATCGATCGCGACATTCACTGGCACTACAAAGAGAGCCTGTCGTATCACCCGAACGCGTTGACCCTGCGCGCATACGACGCGAAGGGCGGCACGCTGCATCAGGGTACGTTCTATTCCGTCGGCGGCGGCTTCGTGGTGACCGAAGCGGAAGCGCAGTCGCCAGCTCAGATCGCCGCGGGCCCGGCCATTCCATTCCCGTTCGAGAACGCCGCAGAGCTGCTCGCGATCGCCGAGCGCGAGAAAGTGCGCATCGCCGACATCATGATGCGCAACGAGTGCGCAGTGCGCAGCGAGCAGGAAGTGCGCAGCGGACTCGATCGCATCTGGGCCGCGATGAGCGCCTGCATCGATCGCGGCATGCGCCAGGAAGGCATCCTGCCCGGCGGCCTCAACGTCAAGCGACGCGCCGCCAGCATCCGCGAGTCGCTCGAAGAGCGAGAGCGCAATAAAGTTGCCGATCCGCTCATCGCCATGGATTGGATCAGCGCGTGGGCGCTGGCAGTCAACGAGGAGAATGCGGCAGGCGGTAAGGTCGTCACTGCGCCGACCAATGGTGCCGCGGGCGTCGTGCCCGCAGTGCTGCGGTTCTACGACCACTACTGCAACGGCACAGTTGAAGGTCGGCACACGTTTCTCTTGACTGCAGCGGCGATCGGCTCGCTGTACAAACGCAACGCGAGCATTTCCGCGGCAGAAGTCGGCTGTCAGGGCGAGATCGGCGTCGCATGCTCGATTGCCGCGGCAGGGCTGGCGGCTGCACAAGGCGGCACGAATCAGCAGATAGAGAACGCTGCCGAGATCGGCATGGAGCACAATCTCGGCCTGACGTGCGACCCGATTCGGGGTCTCGTGCAGATCCCTTGCATCGAGCGCAATACTGCCGGTGCAGTGAAGGCAGTGGGTGCGGTGCGGCTCGCGCTCATGGGCGACGGCACGCATCACGTGACGCTCGATCGAGTCATCGAGACGATGCGTCGCACCGGCGCCGACATGCGCGACTCGTATAAAGAAACATCGCTCGGCGGTCTCGCAGTCAACGTTCCCGAATGCTGAACCTCATCCGCTCCGTATTGGCGATCGTGGCCGTGCTTTGCAGCGCGCCGCTGTTCGCGAACGACACGCCACCGGCCAGTCCGCCACGCTACACATTCTCGTGGCCGCTCGACGGCAGCGGTCTCACGCCGCGCGGTGGCACGACGAAGGGCCCCGCCGTCACGCTCGACAAGAGCGCATCGCCCGCGTGGCAGCGGCTGCGGGAGAAGGGCATCACCGACCTCGAGCGCGATCGACGCGCGATTCTCGCGATGGCCGGCACGTATCGCGTGACATTCGACTTTCTGGAAGTCACGCCGTTCGGCGACGACGACCAGCCGAAGGCGCCGTACCAGTCGTGGGGCACGGAGAAGGTTTACGTCGACAGCGATAAGGGCGAATTCATCAGCCTCGTGCACATCCTCGAGATGCGTATCGTGCAGCCCGACGGCAAGGTCAGCGAGCCGATGGTCACGAAGCATTGGCGCCAGGATTGGACGTATCAGCCGTCGCACGTCGTCAGATACCAGGGCAACGACCGCTGGGAGCGTCGTCTGCTGGCGCAGTCGCAGTCAGCGCAACGCTGGATGCAGGCCGTGTATCAGGTGGACGAGTCGCCGCGCTACGCCAGCCTCGGCAAGTGGGAGCACAGCGGGAGTTTCTCGAGCTGGCTGAGCGAGGAGACGTGGCGGCCGCTGCCGCGACGCGAATGGAGCGTGCGCGACGATTACCAGGTGCTCGCCGGCACGAATCGCCACACGATTCTCGCCACGGGTTGGGTGCAGGAAGAGAACAATCTCAAGACAGTCCTGGCTCGGGGTGAGCTGGATGGTTCACGGCCGTACGTGGGACGCGAATACGGTGTCGCACGCTACGAGCGCATTCGCGACGCGGACTTCGCTGGGGCGGATCAGTATTACGAGCGCACCAAGGAGTTCTGGGATCAGGTGCGCGATCGCTGGAGCAAGGTGTTTGCGGAGCGCGGCAGCGTCACCTTGATCGGGCCCGTGGACAAGCTCGGGCTGTTCAAGCCGCTGTTCGAGCAGGCTGATGCGATCGCCGCGCGGGGGAAGCCCGCGACCAAGAAAAATGCAGAAGTAATCGAGTCCGCGCTGAAGGGAATGGGCGCGCTGTAGGTCCCCGGTTACTTAGGTCACTGATCCTAGGACGGCGAGGTCGCAGAGTTTCTCTTTGACCATGCGGATAAGGTCCCCTGCGTCTTTCAGTGACAGGATCTCGTGGCGCTGGAAGACCAATAACCGGCGACCCTCTCTAAGAGCGCCCGCTACTAAACTGTGAGCGGCCGTCAGCTCGCGCGCATTCCCTGTGATTCCGTTGGTCGCGATCAGAATTCCGTAGTTCAGTCCGCGACTGCGCAGTTTGTTGTCGAACCAACTTACCTCGCTACTGCCCACCGGGTGCGACCAGTTCTTGCATTCCACTAAAACGATATTCGGCAGAAAGAAGAGTCCGTCTGCAGTGGCATCGTTCCACAGTGCAATGTCGATCTCCTCTGTTTGAAAGACGTTGAGTTGGTTACGCCGCGTAATCGAGATGCCAGGTACGCGCGTGAAGACGTAACAGATCAGTTCCTCGAGCGCGCGTCCTTGGTCCGCCGTCGAGGTGCCGTTCGCGCCCGTGGCTAAGAAGGTCTCGACGACATTTCGGTCGATGGCGCCCATTCAGGAGCGGCCGTGGACTCTAATGTTTCGCAGGTCGCGGATCAGCTCGGGAAATGCAAGCGTTCGTAAGGCATCTAACAGTGCATCGAGTGACAGCGTGAGGATCGTGGGAGGTGTCCAAATTGGTTTGGAAGCTAAAGAAGGCGGAGCTTGGCCATAGAGCAGAAGACCCCATTTAGATCCTGTAGCGCTAACCGATCCAGCGAGCTTCACGGCGGCGTCACGCACATCCTCAGTGCTACGAATGATGCCCTTCACTTCAACCAGCAACGGATTGCCAACGAACGGCTCGAGCACGTCTGACCAGACGGCTAGATCGGCGCCGGCGTCTCGATCGCGCGATATCGAGACAACATCTGCACCGGAGGACCTGATGACTTCCGCCACGACATCTTCAAGCGATTTCCAATCGCGAACAGCGATGCATCGATTTACGGCGCTTCTGAAGAACTCCGCTCTCAGCCCCAAGCTCAACAATTGTCTCGAGTGGGCTGGTCGCGCTGGTTGCGAACCTTTCGGCGCCGATATGAATTGATCAAGGGCGAACGCAATGGCTTCCTCATTGTCAAGCTCCACGCGCAAGACCAGGAGATTGCTTGGCATGAACGGCATCGGATCGCTCTTTGGGGACGCAATGAGCAGAATTCGGCGACCGAAAGCGGATGCCGCGCCGAGTTCAAACAGCACGCCCGGGGTGTGACCCTGAGCTGTGACGACACCTATTACGAGGTCTGCCCGAGCGAGTTGCTTGTACATCTCGGACGCCCAATCGTTGCCAACAGATAGCTCGCTGGGAATGAGAACGTGAATTCCACGCGATTCGAGTGCACCTCGGAGAGTGCGCAAGTCAGCCCCGAGCGAGGCCGAAATGAAACAGGTTCTGGCTGCTGAGGAGACTTCAGCTGTCACGGCGCTTCCGGAGTTGCTTCGCCAACCTTCGTTCGAAGCTTTCCTGCGCAGCCAATCCGGCGTCTGACCAGTGCAGCCACTGCGACGTAACTCGCATGTACCACGGCAGGTGAACACTGACTTCTTTGCCCAAGGCCGCGCATGTTTCTATGTGGCACAGGACGTCCAACGCTCTGAAAATAGCTGGTTCCTCAGACTCAATCTCCAGTCGTCGAGCTTGGAGCTGTCGAACGTCCATCTCGTTCTCAATGATCTGCCGTTCGAGCACGACGAACTTGCGTTTAAGATTGCGATGAAGATTCGCGGTCCTACTGAAGCTCACCACTAGATCGCATGCCCCCAACAGCGCACCAATGGCGGCGACGATTTTGACCGGCGTCGGTATTTCGGCGCCCAGTAGATCCATCAGCACTACTCCGGCCAGCATGACCGTAACTAGGTTCGTTGCGCGATGGAGTCGGTCGTAGTGAGTCGTCCTTCTGTCGTGGTAGCGCGCTGAGCGTCGAATGGCGAAGAGCTGACTGTCGATCTCAGTGTTACCAACGCGATTTTCCTCCGGCTCTGATTGATGTGCCGCCACGGAACTCACCTCTTCAGCGGATTGAGCCTACATATTCTTTGCGGCCCTCGTGCTCATCGCCCTTGGCTGTGCCGTAAAGGAATGGCATGCGACAGCTCACCTCCATCGCCGTCGGTGTGGTGTCGCTTCTTTGTTTGTTTTCCCCGGAGCGAGCGCACGCCCATGGGTTCGGTTACTGGCCCTTCTTCGGTGGTGGCGGGACAGTGTTGTTCACAACGGTTGGAGGAGGTCTGCGGGTGAAATCCTCCTTCTGAAGGGGCGGACGTTGCGTCCCGCGATCAACCGGTCTCCCGCTATCTTGCGCGGGCGGGGGTGTGTGTGCAGGTCGTTTGTTATCGCTCATAGAGTTCACCAGCGATGGGTTGAACCAGTCGGATGTTGGAGCCAGCGGGCGGCCGATCTCGAACGCTGCTGTCTAGATGAATGACTGGTTGGTGCACGGGAATTATCCCCGCGCATCGGATTCGGCGCGGATGTCGTTCGGCTGTCCCGTGTCTGCACACAGAACACGAACTTACGGCACGCTCAAAGAATATTTTTCGACGTAAGGGTAGAACGCCGGTGCTTAGCCGGTCTTACGCTCCGAAGAGCGCTGAAGCGTGGGTTGGCGTACAGCCAAGCGTCAGCCTGGCTCCTCAGACGCTCGCCAGAACCCGCGCGTTCGCCTTGGGCTGCTGGAACATTCCCTGTCTTCCATACACCTTCGGCTGATTGGCACGGCCGGTCAGGACGTCGAGCATCCCTTCGACCTTCTTCAGTCGCGCCGTCACCAGCGCGCCGTTGCGCTCGTTGAGCTCGCGGCACCGTGTGGCACGCTGATGGCAGTCGCTGCGGCGACGCTGCATCGAGTTCGAGGGATCGCACCAGCGCAGCAGTCTCTCCAGCCCTTGCGCATCAGTGGGCACGTTCATCATCCGGCACAGCGAGCGGCGCTCATCCTCGATGCGCAGCAACTCGCCGACGCACGCCTGGCGCGAGTCGCTCGCGCTATCCAAACCATCGACGTCATTGGCGACGAGCAGCTCGTGCTCGCGATCGAGCACCGTCTCGAGCTGTGTCAGCGCGTTGAATTCTTCGGTGAGCAGCTTCTGCAGATGCTCGCGGCAGACTCCCGGATCCACTTCCTTACTTCTCCGTCGTGCGCAGCTCTTGTTCCATACGCAGCAGCTTGTCGGCGATGCGCTCCGGCGCGACTTCGTAACGGCCTTCCTCGACCGCGAGCCGAACCGCATTCACGCGCGCTTCGTTGACGACCGGCGCGTCCTGCACGGCACGCTCGAGGGCCGCCAGCTGGCGAGCCTGATCCGTGATCTGGACCGGAGTCGCGGCCTTGCTGCCCTCGGCGGATTGCGACGCCGACGTGCCCGCATCGCGCTCGCGCGATACCGACTTGCCGGTGCCGGTCTGCACCGGGCGATTGCCATAGCCACCGATTTTGTTCGTCACGGCCCAATCTCCTGTGTGGGTCAGGCTCCAGCCCGACTCCGTACGAGGCCTATAACGGCAGTAGTTCTCAGAACTTTAGGATTTCCGTCGGCAGCGGCCGTAGGGGCGGTTAGGGGATCGGCCGAAGCGAAAATGTGCGCTATGACAATAGGTTAAATGCTTCAGAGCCCGACCCGGACCACGCTATCGCTTTCGACCACGCCTTCCACGACCTTGAGCGAGCTCATGTTCTGCACCCGGATGCGATCGTCGACGCCGCCTTCGGTCAGTGCGTGCCCCTGGGCACGGATCTCGATCGGGCCGGTCGCGGCGATCAGCGTGACTTGCTGTCCACGGCGGACCAGCAGGTCGGGAACGAGCATGTCCACGGTCAGCGCCGTGCCCGCCGGCAGCGAGCGCTTCAATCGATGGCCTTGCAGGCTGCCGATGTCCTGCAAGAAGGCAGTGGCGGTGCCCGGCAGGCGGCGTGTCTGCGGCTCGACGTCCATGATCGCGACGCGCGCACGACGCGCCAGCGCCCGTCGCAGCACCAGCACGGGAAGCTCCACTTCGACCGCGACCGGCACGTACAAGGTCCAGGTATTCGCGGACGCGCAGCGCACGCCAACCGTCATGCGCTCGCCGAGCGTTGTCGCGCTCTGCTCGAAAGTCTGCAGCGGCTGCTCGCACGCCTCGACGCGAAGCCGCGGGTCGAGCTTGGCCGCGGTGACGAATTGCCGCGCCGTGCTCGGCGGCAAATGCTCGCGAACGAATGTTTCCGCGGCGGACTGCACGGCGTCGAGCGCTTGCGTGGTGGCAAACGCGCCCGTCGCGAACAACGCGCAGAAGAGGATGAGGAGTTGCGAACCGATTCTCTTCACGACTGCGGGACGATGACGCCATCGCTTTGACGGCCCTGAGCATCAAGCAAGGCGAATGCCAGCGCCGCGAACGGGTTCGCAGACTGTGAAGCGGAGCACACGCGGCGCTCACATATATATGTGGCTGCATGGGGCGGCGCACTACCCATTGCCACCGCGGCAAACTCTTGCCGCTGCCTGCGTGACTGCTCTCACAACAATTTGCCTCAGCGGCCCGGTAGATGGCCGCTGATCCTCCCTGGCACGGCCCGTGCAATGTCCTTCCGCAGACGGTTTTCTGACGGACAGGCACATGCCATCGAGCATCGACAACTATCTCGGAGTGCACGCCGCAGCGCTGAAGCTGCGCTCGCAGCGCACCGAGGTGCTGGCGGCGAATCTCGCGAATGCGGATACGCCGGGCTATCGCGCTCGCGACATCGACTTCAAGGGCGCGCTTGCCGCTGCGAGTGGACAAGCCATCGCGGCTGGCGGCGGCCATCTCGCGACCACCCGCGCCGGGCACATCGGCACTGCAGCTCCGGACGGCACGCCTGCTCCTGAACTGAAGTACCGCGTGCCGCTCGCGCCCTCGCTCGACGGCAACACCGTCGACGGGCAGCTCGAACAGGCGGCGTTTGCCGAGAACACAGTGCGATACCAGGCCACTCTGTCGTTCATCAGCTCGAAGTTCCGGGCGTTGATGACGGCGATCACAGGGCAGTAACCACCATGTCATCGTTCAAGATCTTCGACATCGCCGGCAG
>DATENH010000075.1:0-23846 GCA_035275145.1 Steroidobacteraceae bacterium
CTGGATCGACCGGCGCGATGTACGCATCGAATCCCGGCACCGCGCCGTGCACGGCGCCGACCAGGTACGAATAGAAACGAACCGGATCGTTGTCACGCTCATCCAGCGACAGCCACGCAACAGCGTGCGCCGGCGCGGCGCGTCGATACCACTGCGCGAGCAATGTCGTCTTGCCCGAGCCGATCGGCGCGGTCAGGAGTACGAGCTTGCGTCGAAAGACGCCATCGAGGCGCGTGAGCAGCGCCCGTCGCTCGATGCAAGCAGCGGCACACAGCGGCGGCTTCAGCTTGGAGTTGATGAGGTGTTGCGGGCCAATCGCGCTCGCGCCCGCTGCAGCGCTGGCCAGGAGCTGCGGCGGTTCTATGGCACCGTGGGCGGCGCCTTCGCTGGCGAGCGGGTTGTGCACGGTTGTTCGCGCGCTGGTTGCAAGCCTTACAACACACGCACCGGTCCCACCTGTGCGCGGTCGATCCCCTAAGAGCTGTGCGCCCCTCCCATGGGAGGGGCGGACCGATTATGCCCAGCGCCACCAGCAACGTCATCCGGTGTTGTGGCTCGCGGGCAATGCACCCGGCAATACATTTACAATGGCCGCCCGGCAGATAAACCCCGAACAGCCGACTGCCGCAGCGGGAGAAGAACGTCATGAGGAAGATTGCAGGGCTCGCGGCATTGCTGTGCCTGGGCGTGTCGAGCAGCGGTGCGTTGGGCGATGAGACGGTACCCGCCGCTACTGCGCCGGCGCCGGTCGATACTGCCGGATGGAAGACGATCGCGGGCGGACACGGCACCGGCTGCGCCACCGACGCCACGCCGTACGAGTTCTACGTCCACGAAGGCGACCCGCAGCGGGTCGCGATCTACTTCCAGGGCGGCGGCGGCTGCTGGAACAGCCGCAATTGCGGGCTGGACGGCCAACGGGTCTTCGATGCGAGCGTCGACGACAGCGACCGCCCGTGGATCAAGTCGACCGTCGTGACCGGCATTCTCGACGCCAGCAACCCGGCGAACCCGCTGCGCGAATTTACGATCGTGTTCGCGCCGTATTGCACGGCGGACGTGCACATGGGCGTCAACACCGTGCGGTTCGAAACCAGCGACGGCAAGAACCTCACTATCGCGTATCGCGGCCTCGCCAACTCGCAGCGAGTCATGGACTGGGTCACCAAGACGTACACGGATCCGAAGACGGTGTTCGTCAGCGGCGGCAGCGCGGGCGCGATTCCCTCGCCGGTCTTTGCGTCCCAGCTCGCGCGCCACTACACCAAGGCGCATGTCGTGCAGCTCGGTGACGGCGCAGGCGGCTACCGCACGGTACGCCTCGCTCCGCAACTGGAGCTGTGGGGTGCAACGAGGGCACTCAAGAACGATCCGTTGTATCGCGATCTCGATGTCGAGACGGCGAACTTCGAGGACTTCTATTCGCGCGCCGCCTCCGTGCCGAATCTGCAGCTCGGGCAGATCAACAGCATCGAGGATCGGATCCAGCTCTTCTTCCTGGCGCAGCTCGGCCACGAGGTGAAGTCGCTGGCACCGCTCCTCAGCGCCGACATTGCCGACCTGCGCAAGTCGAATCCGAAGCTGCGTACGTACACGATGCCGGGCTTTGTGCACACGATGCTTACACGGCCCGATTTCTACACCGCGAAGGTCGACGATGTGGCGCTGACGAAGTGGCTCGACGACTACGTGAACGGTCGCAAGACCGTCAACGTCGGCGATTCGCTGCTCGTGCCGGGCACCGACCGGCTGCAATGAAAATGAAAAGAGGAACAACTGTGAGACTCGAACGCCTGGGTGGTGCACTGTTATCCGGTTTACTGGTCCTCGGCATCTCGACCGCGTCGCGCGCGGCCGAGGATGCTGCGCTCACGCACGCGCGCAAGTTGTTGCAGTCGACGATTCTCGTCGACGGTCACAACGATCTGCCGTGGACGGTGCGCACCAACAAGGAGGCGCCGGGGGACGTCAAGGCTTACGACCTGCGCAAGCCGACGAGCGGGCAGACCGACTTCGCTCGTCTCAAGCTCGGCGGCGTCGGTGCGCAGTTCTGGTCCGTGTACATTCCCGGCGAGGCGGCCGGCGGTTTCGCGCGCACGCAGCTCGAGCAGATCGACATCGCGCGGCGGATCATCGCGATGTATCCGGATAAGTTGCAGTTCGCGACTTCGGTTGCGGACATCCGCGCTGCGCACAAGGCCGGCAAGATTGCCTCGCTGCTCGGCATGGAAGGCGGACATGCGATCGAGGACTCGTTGGGCGCGCTGCGCGCTTACTACGATCTCGGCGTGCGCTACATGACGTTGACGCACAACGTGAACACGAGCTGGGCGGATTCGCAGGCGGTGCCGCCCGAACACGGCGGTCTGACGCCGTTCGGCGAGCAGGTCGTCCTCGAGATGAACAAGCTCGGCATGCTCGTCGACCTGTCGCACACCTCGGACGGCACGATGGACGATGCGCTGCGTGTGTCGCAGGCGCCGGTGATCTTTTCGCATTCGTCGTCGCGCGCGATCTGCAATGTGCCGCGCAACGTACCCGACGACATCCTGAAGCGCGTCAAGACCAACGGCGGCGTCGTGATGGTCACGTTCGTCGCTGGATTCATCGACCCGGCCGTCGCCGCGATCCAACTGCCTGCGATGGCGGAGATCACCCGGCGCGCCACCGGCAAGACGCCCGAAGAGCGCGAGAAGATCGAAGAGGAAGTGCTCGGCAAGGTCAAGATGCCGCCGACCTCGATCGCCAAGGTCGCCGATCACATCGAACACATCCGCGACGTCGCGGGAGTCGAGCACATCGGTCTCGGCGGCGACTTCGACGGTAATTCTCAGTGGCCCGAGGGTCTGTCCGACGTTTCGATGTATCCGAACCTGTTCGCGGAGCTGATCCGCCGCGGCTGGAGCGACCAGGACCTGAAGCTCCTCGCCGGCGAGAATCTGCTGCGCGCCATGGAGCAGGCCGAGGCGGTGTCGCGTCGGCTGTCGAAGTAGTGGGTTCATGTCCCGTGGCTGGCAATTCTGGATCGATCGCGGCGGCACGTTCACCGACATCATCGGCCGCAAGCCGGACGGCGCGCTCGTCACGCTGAAGCTGCTGTCGGAGAATCCCGAGCGCTATAGCGACGCCGCCGTCCAGGGAATCCGCGAGCTGCTCGGGGTCGGCGACCGGCCGATCCCGGTCGCCGACATCGACGTCGTGCGCATGGGCACGACAGTCGCGACCAATGCACTGCTCGAGCGCAAGGGTGACCGCACCGTTCTGGCGATCACGCGCGGCTTCGCGGATGCATTGCGCATCGGCTATCAGCACCGGCCGAAACTGTTCGTGCGACACATCGAGCTGCCTTCGATGCTGTACGAGCAGGTCGTCGAAATCGACGAGCGCATCGGCGCGCACGGCGACATCGTGCGTCCGCTCGATCTGCAGCAGGCGGAGCACGAGCTGCGCGCGGCGTTCGCTCGTGGCATCAGGTCCTGCGCGATTGCGCTGCTGCACGGTTATCGCTATCACCAGCACGAGCTGCAGCTCGAAGAGCTGGCGCGACGCATCGGCTTCGTGCAGGTTTCAGTCTCGCATCGAGTCAGTCCGCTGATGAAACTGGTCGCGCGGGGCGATACGACGGTCGTCGACGCGTACCTCTCGCCGGTCCTGCGCCGCTATGTGAACCGGGTCGCCGCGCAACTGCCTGGAGTGAAGTTGCAGTTCATGCAGTCGTCCGGCGGACTCGCCGATGCACAGCAGTTCCAGGGCAAGGACGCGATTCTTTCCGGTCCCGCCGGCGGCATCGTCGGCGCCGCGCGCACGGCGCAGCAGGCGGGCATCCGCAAGATCATCAGCTTCGATATGGGCGGCACGTCGACCGACGTCGCGCACTTCGCCGGCGAATACGAACGGGCGTTCGACGCCGAAGTCGCGGGCGTCCGGCTGCGAGCGCCGCTGATGCAGATTCACACCGTCGCAGCGGGCGGCGGCTCGATCTGCCAGTTCGACGGCGTACGGCTGCGCGTTGGACCCGAGTCCGCCGGCGCCGATCCCGGGCCGGCGTCGTATCGACGCGGCGGCCCGCTGACCGTCACCGACTGCAACGTACTGCTCGGTCGGGTTCAGCCGGAGTTCTTCCCGGCCGTGTTCGGCGAAGCGGGCGATGCGCCGTTGGACGCGCGTGTCGTCGCGGAGCAGTTCCGCACGCTTGCAGCGGACATCGAGCGTGCGACCGGCGTGACGCAGACCCCGCATGGAGTCGCGGCGGGTTGCATCCGAATCGCAGTCGAGAACATGGCGAACGCGATCAAGAAGATTTCCGTGCAGCGCGGGCACGATGTCACCGAGTACACGTTGTCGTGCTTCGGTGGAGCAGCGGGGCAGCATGCATGCCTGGTTGCGGATGCACTCGGGATGCAGACCGCGTTCATCCATCCGCTCGCGGGTGTGCTGTCGGCATACGGCATTGGCCTTGCGGATGTCACTGTGATCAAGCAGCGCGCGGTCGAGGCAGTACTGGACGATCGCGCGCTGGCGGACCTCACATCACACTTCGCTGCGCTCGTGAGCGAAGCGCGCGATGCGCTGTTGTCGCAAGGCGTGACTGGGGCGGATATTTCGGTCGAGCGCAGAGTGTCTTTGAAGTACGAAGGCACGGACAGCACCTTGCAGTTGCCGGTTGCGAGCGATGCCGCGGTTGCGAGCGATGCCGCGACGTTGACGTCGGCGTTTCTCGAGCAATACAAAGTGCGTTACGGCTTCCTGATGCCGGAGCGCAAGCTCGTGATCGAGTCGATCTCGGCCGAGGCCGTGGGCGCAAGTCAACGCGGGGTAGAACCCTGTAGGTCGGGCTTTAGCCCGACATCCCCGCAGAGTCGGGCTGAAGCCCGACCTACAGGTCCAGTCCCAGCCCCAGTGACACGACCCGTGTTCTTCGAGAATCAGTGGCACGACACGCCGTTCATCGACCGCGAGTCACTCCGCCCCTCCGACACCATCTCCGGTCCCGCTGTCATCCGCGAGCGCAACACCACCCTTGTCATCGACCCAGGCTGGCGCGCCGAGGTCACCGACCTCGATCACCTGATCCTCCGCCGCGTGCAGCCTCTGGAACGCTCAAGCGCCATCGGCACGCGCGTCGATCCGGTGCTGCTGGAAGTATTCAACAATCTCTTCATGTCCATCGCCGAGCAGATGGGCGTGACGCTCGCGAACACCGCGACGTCGGTCAACATCAAAGAGCGGCTCGACTTCTCCTGCGCTCTGTTCGATGCGCAAGGCAACCTGATCGCAAACGCGCCGCACATGCCGGTGCACCTGGGCTCGATGGGCGAATCGGTGCAGGAGATCATGCGACGGCGCGGCGAGACGATGCGGCTGGGCGACGTATTCGTGCTGAACGCGCCGTACGCCGGCGGTACGCACCTGCCGGACGTGACAGTCGTGATGCCGGTCTTTCTGTCGGGCGCCAGTCCGTCCTTCTTCGTCGCAGCCCGCGGTCACCACGCCGACATCGGCGGCATCACGCCGGGCTCGATGCCTTCGGATTCCGCTCACATCGACGAAGAGGGCGTGCTGCTCGACAACGTCCAGCTCGTAGCGAAAGGCGTTTTCCTCGAAGCAGAGCTACGCGCCTTGCTCGCAAGCGGCAAATACCCGGCGCGTAATGTCGAGCAGAATCTCGCGGACCTGCGCGCGCAAGTCGCTGCGTGTCAGAAGGGTGCGGCCGAGTTGGCTGCGATGGTCGAGCATTTCGGTTTGCAGGTCGTGCAAGCGTACATGCAGCACGTGCAGGACAACGCCGAGGAAGCAGTCCGGCGCGTGATCGATGCGCTCACCGACGGCGACTTCGAGTACGCGCTGGACAACGGCGCGCGCGTGCACGTCTCGATTCGTATCGACAAGCAGGCGCGGGCTGCTCGCATCGACTTCACCGGCACGAGCGCGCAACAGCCCAACAATTTCAACGCTCCGGCTCCGGTCACACGCGCCGCTGTGCTCTACGTGTTCCGCACGCTCGTGAACGACGAGATCCCGATGAACGCGGGGTGTCTCAAGCCGATCGAGATCGTCGTGCCGGTCGGATCGATGCTCAAGCCGCAGTATCCCGCCGCAGTCGTCGCGGGCAACGTCGAGACCTCGCAGGTGGTCACCGACTGCCTGTACGGTGCGCTCGGCGTGCTCGCGGCCAGCCAGGGCACGATGAACAACTTCACGTTCGGCGACGGCGCGCATCAGTACTACGAAACCATCGCAGGCGGCTCCGGCGCTGGACCGGACTTCGACGGCACTTCAGTGGTCCAGACGCACATGACGAACTCGCGCCTCACGGATCCGGAAGTGCTGGAGCGGCGCTTTCCGGTGCGCCTGGAAGAGTTTCGTATCCGTCGCGGCTCGGGCGGGGCAGGGCGGCATCGGGGCGGCGACGGCTCGGAGCGCCGCCTGCGCTTTCTCAAGCCGATGACTGCCGTGCTGCTCGCGAATCATCGTGTCGTCGCACCGTTCGGGCTCGCGGGCGGCCAACCGGGCGCGACCGGCAAGAACTGGATCGAGCGCATCGACGGCAGCATCGAGCGCTTCGGTGCAACGCATGCCGCAGAGATGAACACCGGCGACGTCTTCGTGATCCAGACGCCGAGCGGTGGCGGCTTTGGCTGAGCCAGCCCGCACCGGCCGGCTGGCGACGGCGAGCATCGTCGGCACGATGCTCGAGTACTACGACTTCGCGATCTACAACACGCTCGCGGCGCTCGCCTTCAACCGGCTGTTCTTTCCGTCGTTCGAGCCGCTGACCGGCACGATCCTGGCCTTCTCGACTTTCGCGGTCGGCTATATCTCGCGCCCGATCGGCGGCGTGATCTTCGGGCATCTCGGCGATCGCTACGGTCGACGCTTCGTGCTCGTGACGACGCTCATGGTGATGGGCGCGACGACCGCGTTGATCGGCTTGCTGCCGACCTACGCGACTGCCGGGGTTCTCAGCCCGACATTGCTGGTAGCGCTGCGCTTCGTGCAGGGTGCCGCGCTCGGAGGCGAGTGGGCGGGAGCGGTGCTGCTCTCGGTCGAGCATGGCGATCAACATCGGCGTGGCCGCAATGCCTCGTGGGCGCAGATGGGCCCGTCGCTCGGCACGCTGATGGCGACCGGGTCGATTGCGATCGTGACCTCGCTGCTGCCGGAGGAAAGCTTTCTCGCCTGGGGCTGGCGCCTGCCGTTCTTCGCGAGCGTCGTGCTGGTTGCGTTCGGTCTGTGGATTCGCGTCGGTGTGCAGGAAACGCCGCTGTTCCAGCAACTCGAACGCGAGAAGTCGCAGGCCCGCGCGCCTGTCGGCGAAGTCCTGCGGCTGCATTGGCCGAAGCTGTTGATCGGCGGGGGCGCGCGCATCGGGCCTGACGTTCTATATTCGCTGTGCGCTGTCTTCGCGCTCTCTTATCTCACCACGACAGTCGGCGTATCGCGCACGCTGGCTCTGGTAGCGCTGTCGATCGCCGGCGCATGCAATGCGGTGACGATCCCGATCTTCGGCTCGCTGTCCGATCGGTTCGGTCGGCGCGCGGTATATGGAGCGGGAGTGTTGTGCGCCTTGGTGCTCTCGCTCGTGTTCTTCCCATTGCTCGACACCGGTGCGCCAGTGGCGATCACGTTCGCAATTGCGGCTGCGTTGGTCATTCACGCGATGATGTACGGGCCACAAGCCGCATTCATCGCAGAGCAGTTTCCCACGCGTGTCCGCTATGCAGGCTCGTCGCTCGCGTACACGATGGCCGGCATCGTTGGCGGCGGCATCGCGCCAGTCGTGTTTGCCACGTTGCAGAGGACGTTCGCCAACACGCACGCTCTCAGCGCCTATCTTGCCGGCGCATTGCTCGTGACGGGCATCGTGCTGATCATAGCCCGCGAGCGCGCCGGCGCCGCGCTCGATTGACAACTCGGGAGCCAGCCATGATCGAAGTCCATCATCTCAACAACTCCCGCTCGCAGCGCGTGCTGTGGATGCTGGAAGAGGTCGGCGTTCCCTACACGATCGTGCGCTACGAGCGCGACGCGAAGACCTCGCTCGCGCCGCCCGAGCTCAAGAAGGTGCATCCGCTGGGCAAGTCGCCCGTCATTCGCGATGGCGACTTCGTGCTCGCGGAGTCGGGCGCGATCATCGAGTACCTGGCGGATAAATATGGCAGCGGCCGCTTCCGCCCGCCGCCGGGCACACGCGAATACGAGACCTGCCGCTACTGGATGCACTACGCGGAAGGCTCGCTGATGATGCAGTTGCTGGTGAAGGTCTATCTCGATCGCGTCGGCGAGCCGGCACAGGCGCTGCGCGATCGTGTCAATGGCGCCGTGCGCATGCATCTAGCGCATATCGAAGAGTCGATCGGCGCTTCGCAATTCTTTACCGGCTCGGCGCTGACCATTGCCGACGTGCAAATGAGCTTCCCATTGGAGATCAGCGTTGCGCAGGGATTGCTCAACGATGCGTATCCACGCCTGCAAGCGCTGCTCGGTCGTTTACATTCGAGGCCGACGTATCAGGCGGCGCTGACGAAGGGCGGGCCGTACGTGTACGCGAAGTAACGAACTCCCAACCGTTTCCGCCCTAATGTCGGAACTCTCCTGGCAGTGCAGCCATTGGAGATGCGGAATATTCCGCGGCGAATCACCCTTCGATCGTGGGGACGGACCATGAAATACGAGACCTCGTTTGCGCGGCAGGCGAAGCGCCGGCTGCTGACCTCGGCTATTGCCGCTTCCCTCCTGGCCTCCGCACCATCCGCGTACTCGCAAGCAGTGAGCGCGTCGTTGCGCGGCCATGTCCTCGCCGGCGAAGCGCCGGTGCCGGCTGCGACAGTGACAGCGACCAACACCGAGACGGGTCTCTCCCGCCAGGTTCAATCGGACCAGGGAGGCAACTACCTGGTCAACGGCCTGCCGCCCGGCACCTACAAGGTCGAGGTCACCGGGCCGACCGGCGCGATCGCGCGACTGGTCACGTTGCAGGTCGGGCAGAACGCAAGCCTCGATCTCGGGCTCGCGGCCGCGCAGGAAAACATCGAGTCGGTGACCGTCACCGCGACGACGCTGCGGGAGGCGCGCACCTCCGAAGTCGCAACGTACGTGACGCCGAAGCAGATCGAGGCGCTACCACAGAACTCGCGCAACTTCCTCGCGTTCGTCGACATCGTGCCCGGCGTGCAGTTTGCGACCAGCGCTGACGGTGCGACCAGCGAGATTCGCAGCGGCGCACAGTCGGCGAATGGCGTGAACGTATTCATCGACGGCGTCGGCCAGAAGAACTACGTGTTGCGCGGCGGAGTGAGCGGCCAGACGCTGACGCGCGGCAATCCGTTCCCGCAGCTTGCGATCGGCGAGTACAAGGTCATCACGTCGAACTACAAGGCGGAGTTCGACCAGTTGAGCAGCGCCGCGGTCGTCGCCGTGACGCGCTCGGGCACCAACGAGTTCCAGTCCGAGGCGTTCTACGACAAGACCTCCGAGGCCTGGCGCGCGGCCGATCCGCTCGAGGCGGCCGCAGGCCACAAGTCGCAATCCGATCAGGAGCAGTACGGCGTCGCGTTCGGCGGCCCGATCATCCGCGACCGGATGCATTTCTTCCTGACCTACGAGGCGAAGGACTTCGAGACGCCGGACACCGTTACGCTCGGTCAAGGCGTGCCGCCGAGCGCGGTGCCGCCCGACGTCCGCGCGCTGCTCGGCCCGGTGAGTGCCCCGTTCAACGAGGACCTGGCCTTCGGCAAGATCGACTTTCTGGCCGGCGACGATCACCTGTTCGAGCTCACCGCCAAGTACCGCACCGAAAGCGAGATCTCCAACATCGGCGATCAGAACACCAAGCCGTTCGCCAGCGACAAGAAGAACGACGAGACTCGGGTCGACCTGCGCTACCAGTACACCGGCGCGCGCTTCCTCAACGACGCGCACATCACCTATGAGGACGCGGAGTTCAACCCGCGTCCCGTGACGCTCGGGAATGGCTTCCGTGCGGTCACGCCGGATCGTGCGTCGATCATCAATCTCGGCGGCGGCGAGGAATTTCAGGACAAAGGTCAGAAGGGCTGGGGCTTCCAGGACGACCTGACGTTCACGTCGTTCGAGTGGCACGGCGCGCACACGGTGAAGACCGGCTTCAAGTACAAGCAGATCGAGATCAACGCTTTCGAGCAGCAGCCGTATAACCCGCAATTCTTCTACGACGTCACGCAGGACCTGTCGATACCTTTCGTCGTCCAGTTCGGCGCACCGCTCCCGGGTTTGCCCGAGCGCAACGTGCAGTCGGACAACAAGCAGTACGGCATCTACATTCAGGACGACTGGGAGGCGACGGACAAGCTGTTGCTCAATCTCGGCATTCGCTACGACTACGAGGAGACGCCGGCCTATCTCGACTACGTGACGCCGGCGGACGTGCTCGCCGGTTTCAATTCGGTCGATACCTCGCCCGGTGCGCTGCCCGGTCAGACTTACGCACAATCGCTGGCGCTCGGCGGCGTCGACGTCAACAAGTACATCAGTACCGGCAACAACCGCAGCGCGTTCGACAGCGGTATCCAGCCGCGTCTCGGCTTCTCGTACGATTTCTCGGAGGACGAGAGCTTCGTGCTGTTCGGCGGCGCGGGGCGCGCCTACGACCGCAATGTGTTCGACTATCTGTCGCTCGAGCGCTCGAAGGGCACGTTCCCGCGCTATGAGTTCCTGTTCAACACGGCCGGGCATCCCTGCGACCCGGCCACGCAGGACAACTGCCTGAACTGGGACCCGGCGTTCCTGAATCGCGACAATCTCCTGGCGCTGGTCGCGGCGAACCCGAACCTGGGACGCGAGATCAACCTCATCAACAACGATCTGAAAACGCCGTACTCCGATCAGTTCAGCCTCGGCATCCGCAACCGCTTCGAGCTGTGGAACCAGGGCTGGAACACCTCGGCGGCGGTCTCGTACGTCGAATCGAAGGACGGCATCGTGTTCACGCTCGGCAACCGCCGCGGCGACGGCAGCTTCCGTCTGACTCCGGGCGACGTGTGGGGCGACAGTCCGTTCGGCAACGGGATCCCGGGGCTCGGCACGCTCGTCATCATCAACAACGGCATCGAGTCGCGCGCGACGCAGCTGCTGCTGTCAGCCGAGAAGCCGTACACCAACGAGTCGAAGTGGGGGATGACGATCGCGTACACGTATAGCGATGCAAAGGAGAACCGCACCGACGCAGGTCTCTTCGACGAACATTCCGTCTTCGACTATCCGACCGTCGATGGATTTGGCTGGCACACTGCGACCGGCGTGCCGAAGCACCGTCTGGTGACGACCGGGATCTGGGACGGACCGTGGGAGCTGTCGCTTTCCGCGAAGCTGCTGCTGCAGAGCCCGATCGAATTCCAGGCGCTCAACTGCCTCACTTTGCCTCCTGACGCCAGCGGCGAACCCAATTGCTTCTTCGACAACTTCAAGCCGGACACGACCATCGGCCGCAAGCAGTTCGACCTCGCGGCGTCGAAGGGCTTCGACCTCGGCGATTTCACGGTCGGCCTGCGCGCCGATGTGCTCAACGTGTTCAACTGGAACAACCCGGACGGCTACCAGAACTTCCGCGGCGCCGCCGGCGTGCCGAGCCCGGACTTCGGCCAGGTCACGGCATACCGTCAGCCGACGCGCACATTCAAGTTGTCATTCAACGTCAGCTGGCGATAATCGACGTCGCGTAAACGGGCGGGCCGCGCGCAATTCTTGCACGCGGTCGCGCTCGCGCAGCGAGGTGTCATGATGCATCGGCTGGCCGATGAGAGCTGATTCACGCGGGCTGCGGGCGGGCCTGCACGTCCTGGCCGGACTCACAGTGCTGCTCACTTGCGCACCATCGTTCGGTGCGAGCAAGGAGCGGCTTCCCGGCGTCGTCGTCGAGGGTTCCCGCGTGTACGACCCCGAGAAGGACGGCGATCCCGTCGTCAACAACCTCGAGCGGCGCACTTTCCGCTTCTTCTGGGACACCACCAACAAGCAGAACGGCCTGGCGCCGGACCGGTTTCCCTCGCCGTCGTTCGCCAGCACTGCAGGTGTGGGCTTTGCGCTGACTGCCTATGTGATCGGCTCGGAGCGTGGCTTCGTATCGCGCAGCCAGGCACGGTTGCGCACGTTACGGACCTTGCGATTCCTCGCGAATGCGCCGCAGGGTCCCGATGAGACCGGCATGAGCGGCTATCGCGGTTTCTATTACCACTTCCTGCACATGGAGAACGGCCAGCGTTTCGGCACGTCCGAGCTTTCGACGGTCGACACGGCGCTGCTGCTCGGCGGCGTGCTGCTCGCGCAAATGTACTTCGATCGCGATACGCGCGCGGAGAAGGAGATCCGCGATCTCGCGGAGTCGATCTACGGCCGGGTCGAATGGACCTGGGCGCAGAACCGCCCGCCGATCCTCTCGCACGGCTGGCGTCCCGAGACCGGTTTCCTGCGCTTCGACTGGCGCGGCTACAACGAAGCGATGCTCCTCTACATTCTCGCGCTCGGCTCGCCGACGCATCCTATCGAGCCGGAGGCGTGGAAGGAGTGGCTGGCCACGTACAAGAACTCGTGGGGCACGTTCAGCGGCCAGGAGTTCCTGTCGTTCGGTCCGATGTTCGGCCACCAGTACTCGCACGTCTGGATCGACTTCCGCGGCATCCAGGACGAGTTCATGCGCGAGAAGGGGATCGACTACTTCGAGAACAGCCGGCGCGCGGCCTATGCGCATCGCGAGTACTCGATCCAGAACCCGATGCGCTGGCGCGGCTACGACAGCGAGATCTGGGGGCTGAGCGCCTGCGACGGCCCGGCCGACACCGTGCAGATCTTCAACAACGAGGAGCGCGGCTTCTTCACGTACGCGGCGCGCGGCACGGCCGCGACGCATCTGCTCGACGACGGCACGATCGCGCCAACCGCCGCCGTCGGCTCCATCGCGTTTGCGCCGGAGATCGTGATCCCGACGATTCGCGCCTTCCGCGTGCGCTTCGGCGAGAACCTGTACCAGAAGTACGGCTTCCTCGACGCGGTGAACCCGAGCTTCACGTTCCCGGACGTGCCGCTGCGGCATGGCCGGATCGTCGAGAACGTCGGCTGGTTCGACACCGACTATCTCAGCATCGACCAGGGCCCGATCGTGGCGATGATCGAGAACTATCGCAGCGGGCTCATCTGGAAGCTGATGCAGCGTAATCCGCACATCCGTCGCGGCCTGGAGCGCGCAGGCTTCACCGGCGGCTGGCTGGCGCAGCCGCCGCCGCAACAACCGAGCTCGTGATTCGATGGTAAGCCGGCGGCAGACGATGCTCGCGCTGGCCGCGCTCGCGGCGGCGCCGCTCGGTTGCACGCGTCGCTCGCACCCGGCGAACACCGTGCGTTTCTGGGCGGTCGGACGCGAAGGCGAGTACGCCGTCGATCTGCTCCAGGATTTCCTGCGCGAGCGGCCGGACATCCAGGTCGAGGTGCAGAAGCTGCCGTGGACGGCCGCGCACGAGAAGCTGCTGACGGCTTACGCGGGCGACACGTTGCCGGATCTTTGCTCGCTCGGAAACACCTGGATCCCGGAATTTCATGCACTGAACGCGCTCGCGCCGCTGGACGAGTTCGCCAGCCGCTCGCGCGACATCGCGCTCGACGACTACTTCCCCGGCATCCTCGATTCGAATCGCGTCGCAGGGCGGCTCTTCGGCATTCCGTGGTACGTCGATACGCGGCTGCTGTATTACCGACGTGACCTGTTGCAAAAGGCGGGCTTCAACGCGCCGCCGACGACCTGGGCCGAGTGGGAACAGATGCTCGGCGCGATCAAGGCGATGGTCGGCCGCGATCGCTACTCGGTGCTGCTGCCGCTTAACGAGTTCGAGCCGCTGCTCGTGCTGTCGTTGCAGCAGCCGTCGGAGCTGCTGCGCGACAACGGCCGCTACGGCAATTTTCGCAGTGCCGATTTCCATCGCACGCTCGAGTTCTACGCCAGCATGTTCCGGCGCGACTGGGCACCGAAGATGACCAACACGCAGGTGTCGAACGTCTGGGACGAGTTCGGGCGCGGCATGTTCTCGTTCTACATCTCCGGGCCGTGGAACATCGCGGAGTTCAAGAAGCGCATGCCGGCCGAGCTGCGCGACGCGTGGATGACGGCGCCGATGCCAGGCCCGAGCGGGCCGGGCGCGTCGAGCGCGGGCGGCGCGAGCCTCGTGATCTTCGGGGGCTCGCAATCGAAACCCGCGACGTGGGCCGTGATGGAGTACCTGTCGCGCTCGCCCGTGCAGCAGCGCTTCTACGAGCTCAGCGGTAACATGCCGCCGCGCCGCTCGACCTGGCAGTCCTCGACACTCTCGTCCTCGCCGTATGCGAAAGCGTTTCTAGCGCAGCTCGACCGCGTGCGCTCGCCGCCGAAGGTGCCGGAGTGGGAGCGGATCGCCCAGGAGATGCGCCTGACCGCAGAAAGAGTGGTACAGGGGGTCGCCACCGTCGACGAAGCCTGCGTGGCGCTCGATCGCAAGACCGATGAGATCCTCGAGAAGCGGCGCTGGATGATGGATCAGGATCGCCACACATGAGACCGCAGCGCGCCGCCTGGTGGTTCGTCGCGCCGGCACTGATCGTGCTTGGTGTGTTCTTCTTCCTGCCGGTGCTCGCGGCGCTCGCGATGAGCCTCAGCGACTTCGATCTGTACGCGCTCGACGACTTCGCCAACCTGCGCTGGATCGGCTTCGAGAACTACTGGCGCCTGTTGCACGAGCCGCTGTTCTGGAAATCGCTCGGCAACACCTTGTACTTCGTCGCGCTCGGCGTGCCGTTGTCCATCGGCGTGTCGCTCGGCGCGGCGTTGCTCGTGAATTCGAAGGTCGCGAGGTTCCGTGGCTTGTTCCGCACGGTGTACTTCGCGCCCGTGGTGACAACGCTGGTCGCAGTCGCCGTCGTGTGGCGCTACATCTTTCACACGCGTTACGGCTTTCTGAACTACGCGCTCGCATCGGTAGGGGTCGATCCGATCGACTGGATGGGCAATCCGCACTGGGCGATGCCGGCGATCGTGATCCTCGCCGTGTGGAAGAACTTCGGCTACAACATGATCATCCTGCTTGCGGCGCTGCAGAACATTCCCGATGACTTGTACGAGGCCGCGCGAATCGACGGCGCCTCGGGTTGGCAGCAATTCCGTCACGTCACACTGCCCGGGATCGGTCCCGTGCTCCTGCTCGTCAGCATCCTGACGATGACCGGCTACTTCCAGTTGTTCGCCGAGCCGTACGTGATGACGGAAGGCGGTCCACTGCAGGCGACCTACAGCGTGCTCTATTTCATGTTCGAGGAAGGCTTCAAGTGGTGGAGCCTCGGGCGCGCCTCGGCCGTCGCCTTCCTGCTATTCATATTGATGTTCCTGGTGACGCTGGCGCAGCTCTGGCTCGGCCGCGAGCGGAGCAGCGCATGACGCGAACGACTCGCACGGTCCTGGTGAATACGCTGCTGGTCGTCGGCGCGGTGCTCGTTGCATTCCCGTTGCTGTGGATGATCTCGGTATCGTTCATGCCGACGGGTGCGGCGAGCTCATATCCACCGCCGCTGCTGCCGGCCGATCCGACGCTCGACAACTATCGCGAGCTGTTCGCGAAACATGCAGCCGGCCGCTACATGTTCAACAGCGCACTGGTGGCGACGCTCGCGACGCTGATCTCGCTGGTCTTCAATACGATGGCGGGCTATGCCTTCGCGAAGCTGCGATTTCGCTGGCGCGATCGGATCTTCCGCGGCCTGCTCGGCGCGCTGGTGATTCCGAGCCAGGTCGCGATGATCCCGCTGTTCGCGCTGGTGAAGGAGCTCGGGCTGGTGAGCACGTATGGCGGTGTGATCGTGCCGGCCATGGCGAGCGTGTTCGGCATCTTTCTCATCCGTCAGTACGCGCTGTCGCTGCCTGACGAGCTGCTGGAGGCGGCGCGCATCGATGGCGCGAGCGAAGCGCGCATCTTCTGGTCGCTGGTCGTGCCGCTGATCCGACCGATTCTGGTCACGCTGGCAATCCTGACGTTCCTCGCGACGTGGAACGATTTCATGTGGCCGTTGATCGTGCTGACTGACGCAAAGCTGCACACGCTGCCGGTCGCGTTGGCCGGACTGTCGCGCGAGCACGTGCAGGACAACGAGTTGATGATGTCGGGTGCAGTAATCACCGTGGTGCCGGTGCTGCTGCTGTTCCTGGGTCTGCAGCGGTATTACATCGCGGGGATCCTCGCCGGCAGCGTGAAGGGATGAGCGTGCGTTGGCTGCTCCTGCTGTTGGTCAGCGTGGCGGCGACGGCTGCAGAACAGCCGCCGCAGCTCGAAATTCGCTATCTCGACGAGATGGAGGACCTCTCGCCGTGGAAGTCGCTCGCTTCGGACGGCGTCAGCGCGTCCGTGCATTCGGCCAAAGGTGTCGAAGGCAATGCACTCGTGCTCGAGTTCAACCTCGCCAACACCGCTGGCTACGCAGCAGCAACGCGCCAGTTGCCGACGACGCTGCCCGACGACTACGAGATTTCGTTCTGGATGCGGGCCGAAGCCGGACGCAACAACTTCGAGGTGAAGTTCGTCGATGCTTCCGGCGACAACGTCTGGTGGTACCGGCGGGCGAACTACCAGTTCTCGGGCGACTGGCAGCAGGTGCGGATCAAGCGCCGCCAGATCGACTTCGCCTGGGGCACGACGACCGACCGTACGTTGCGTCAGTTCCAGTCGATCGAATTCGTACTGAGCGCGGGCGATGAGGGTGGACACGGCAGCTTGTGGTTCGACCGATTGTCGCTGAAGCCACTGCGGCCGGCGAGGGCAGTGCCACTGCCAACTGCACGAGCGTCATCGCAGACGAGCGGCAATGAGGCTGCGCTGGCGATCGACGGCAAGACGAGCACGATGTGGCGCAGCACGCGGACCGAAGGCACGGCACAAACGTTCGAAGTCGATCTGAAGACCGTGCGCGAGTTCGGCGGCATCGAGATCGAATGGGCGCACGACCTGTACGCGCCGCGCTACTCGATCGAAACCTCGCTCGACGGCAATCGCTGGCAGAAGGTCCGCACTGTCGAGGCGAGCAATGGCCGTCGCGATTCGCATCTCATGCCCGACTCGGAAGCGCGCTACATCCGCGTGACGATGCCCGATCCGGGCCGCGACGTCGGCATCGCCGAGCTCTACGTCCGCGACCTCGAGTTCGGTGCTTCACCGAACGCGTTCATCCGCTCGCTGGCCAAGCAAGGCAAGCGCGGCTGCTATCCGCGTCCGTATCTCGACGAGCAGATCTACTGGACGATCGTGGGCGTCGACGGCGACACGGAGGAGGGCATGCTCTCCGAGGACGGCGCGCTCGAAGTCCGCAAGGGCAGCTACTCGATCGAGCCGTTCATCCGCATACGCGGCAGTTGGCTGACCTGGGCCGACGTCGCCATCTCCCATTCGCTGGCTGATGGCTATCTGCCGATCCCGAGCGTCGAGTGGAAGCATCGCTCTATCGAGCTCACGAGCACTGCCTACGCGAGCGGCGCGCCGGGCAGCGCCAGCCTGCATGCGATCTACCGCTTGCACAATCCGACGCAGAGCCGACAGCAGGTCACGCTCGCGCTGGCTGTGCGACCGTTTCAGGTCAACTCGCCCGCGCAGTTCCTCAACACGGAGGGCGGCGTGAGCCCGATCCACGATCTCGCCTTCGAGAACAATCGCGTCAATGTCGATGGACATCCCGCGGTATACCCACGCACTCCGCCGCGCAGCTTCAGAGCAGTCACTCTCGCGGCGGACACGCCATGCGACTGGCTGCCGACCAATGTTGGAAGCGCTCGCATCCACGACGACAGCGGGTTTGCTTCGGGTGCTCTGCTGTACGACGTCGATCTGCCGGCTGGGCAGACACGCGAGATCATGCTCGACTTGCCGCAACACGCGACGGCGCCGGATACGCAATCGACATTGCAGAGCGTTGCCGATCTGTGGCGCGAAAAGCTGAACCGGGTCGAGCTGACCGTCCCTGCGAAGTACAAGTCGCTCTCCGACACGCTACGCACGGCGCTCGCGCATGTGCTGATCAATCGTGACGGTCCGGCGATCCAGCCGGGATCGCGCGCCTATGAGCGCTCGTGGATTCGGGACGGCGCGATGACGTCGGAAATGTTGCTGCGACTCGGGCACGAGAAGGATGCGAAGGAATTCCTGCAGTGGTATGCGGGGTTTCAGTTCGCGAACGGCAAGGTGCCGTGTTGTGTCGATCGGCGCGGCGCGGATCCGGTGCCCGAGAACGACAGCACCGGCGAGCTCCTGTTCCTGATCGACAGCGTGTATCGCTACACCGGCGATACAGAACTGCTGAAACAGCTCTGGCCGGCGACCGCGAAAGCAGTCGCGTACATGGACAAGCTGCGCCTCTCGGAACGCACCGAAGCGAACCAGCAGGGCGATCGCAAAGCCTTCTACGGCCTGATGCCGGCGTCGATCAGCCACGAAGGCTACTCGGCGAAGCCGATGCATTCGTACTGGGACGATTTCTGGGCGCTGGCCGGCTACGAAGCGGCGGTCCGCATCGCACGCGCGCTCGATGAGAAGACCGAGATGCGCAGCTTCATCGAATCGCGCGACGAGTTCCGGCGCGATCTGTATGTCTCGCTCGGCGTGGCAATGCGCGCGCACAACATCGACTACATCCCAGGCGCCGCGGAGCTGGGCGATTTCGACGCGACCTCGACTTCGATCGCGCTGTCCCCGGTCGGTGAGCAGCAGATGCTGCCGCCCGAGGCGCTGCTCGCGACCTTCGAGCGCTACTGGAAGGATTTCAGCGCGCGCCGCACCGACAAAGGCTGGGATGCCTACACGCCGTACGAGTGGCGCAACCTGGGCACGTTCATCCGCCTGCGCTGGCGCGATCGGGGGGTGGCGCTGATCGACTTCCTGATGAACGACCGGCGCCCGATCGAATGGAATCAGTGGGCCGAGGTCGTCGGCCGCGAGCCGCGCAAGTCACGCTTCGTCGGCGACATGCCGCATGGTTGGGTGGCCTCCGATTACGGTCGTTCGCTGCTCGACATGTTCGCGTTCGAACGGCCCGCCGACGAGACGCTGGTATTGATGGCCGGGGTGCCGAAGGAGTGGACCGAACGGGAAGGCTTCGCCGTGAAGAACCTGCGCACGCCGTTCGGTCCGTTGACCTATTCGCTGCGTATCGAGGATGAGCAAGTCGTGCTCGACGTCGAGGCGATCAAGATGCCGACCGGCGGGTTGGCCGTAGCGTGGCCGGAAGGCGAGCAGCCGGCACATCAGTCCATTCAGCGCGGCGAGGGCCGCTGGATCGGCACCGAGCTGCGCGTTACCAAGCTGCCGCTGACGATCGTTTTCCCGCGCGGCGGAGCGCGCTCTCAATGAGGCGCAGATTCGTCCAAGGCGGCGCCGTTCGACGCGATGACTCGCGAATAGAACTGCGCGCTCGTCTTAGGTGTCCGCTTCTGAGTTTCGTAGTCGACGTGCACCAGGCCGAAGCGCTTGGTGAAGCCGTACGCCCATTCGAAATTGTCGAGCAGCGACCACGCGAGGTAGCCGCGGATGTCGGCGCCCTGACGAATCGCATCGTGAACTGCACGCAAATGCCTGCGCAGATAGTCGACCCGCAACGGATCTTCGAGCAGCGCACCTTCGACGCTCGGCGGATCGAAGAACGCCGCGCCGTTCTCGGTGATGTACACCGGCGGATTGCCGTAACGATTCTTGATCCACAGCAGCGTGTCCGTGAGCCCCTGCGGAAACACTTCCCAACCCGTCTCCGTATGAGTGCGATGCTTCTGTCGCACCGGTGCCGTGCGCAACGGCCACGCGTTGGGATCGGCGCGCACGACACTGCGTGTGTAGTAGTTGACGCCGACGTAGTCGAGCGGCTGATGAATCGTCGCGAGGTCGCTCGCGGAAATCGCCGGCCACGCCTGGCCGAAGATCACGGGCAATTCCTCCGGATACGTGCCGCGCAGAGCGGGCTCGAGGAACTGTCGGTTCATGTACGCGTCCGCGCGGCGCGTCGCCGCGTGATCGGCTTCGTCATCGGACGCGGGATACTTCGGCTCGATGTTCACGACCAGGCCGATCTGATTGCGGCCGCTCGCGCGATACGCCTGGACTCCCTTGCCGTGCGCCATCAACAGATGATGCGCAACGCGCGTCGCTTCGTAGGCGCTGCGATGCCCGGGCGCGTGGATGCCGAGCAGGTAGCCGTCGTTCATCGCGACCCACGGCTCGTTCAGCGTCGCCCAGAAAGGGATGCGATCGTCGAGCTTGCGGAACACGACGTCCGCGTATTCGGCAAACCAGTTCGCGATGTCGGGGTTGAGCCAGCCGCCGCGATCGTCCAGCGCCGCCGGCAGGTCCCAGTGATACAGCGTCGCCATCGGCTGGATGCCGCGCGCGAGCAGGCTGTCGACGAGTCGCTCGTAGAATCCCAGCCCGGCCGGATTGATGCGCCCCGTGCCCTGCGGCAACACGCGGCTCCACGAGATGCTGAAGCGATAAGCGCGCAGACCCAACGAGTGCATCAGGTCGACATCGCTTTGGAAGCGCCGATAATGATCGCCGGCGACGTCGCCGGTATCGCCGTCGACGATGCGGCCGGGCGTGTGCACGAAGCGATGCCAGATGCTCGGCCCGGCGCCGTCCGCGAGCGGCGAGCCTTCGATCTGGTACGCGGACGTGGCGCAGCCCCACAAGAAGCGCTCGGGGAAGCGCGTGGCAGAGGCATTCGTACTCACATTCATTCCCATGGGCGAGAGTCTATATGAGTGACGCATCGTGGCTGAAGTAACGCTGCGCTCAGTACGTAAGGTGTACCCGAACGGCCATGTCGCGATCGACGAGGCCTCGTTCGGGATTCGCGACGGTGAATTGCTGGTGCTCGTCGGTCCGTCGGGCTGCGGCAAAAGCACGCTGCTGCGGCTGATCGCGGGACTGGAAGAGGCGAGCTCCGGCTCGATCCTGATCGGCGAGCGCGACGTTACGCGACTGGAGCCGCGCGATCGCGACATCGCGATGGTGTTCCAGAGCTACGCGCTGTATCCGCACATGACGGTCGCGCGCAATCTCGGCTTCGGGCTGGAGCTGCGCGGACACGATGCTGCGGAGATCGAGAAGCGAGTGAAGCAGGCGGCGGAGACGTTGGAATTGACGCAGCTCCTCGACCGATTGCCGCGACAGTTGTCGGGCGGGCAGCGCCAACGCGTCGCACTCGGACGAGCGCTCGTGCGCCATCCACAAGTCTTCTTGCTCGACGAGCCGTTGTCGAATCTCGATGCGAAGCTGCGCGCTTCGACACGCGCGGAGATTGCCCGGCTGCATCGCACGCTCGGCACCACGATGATCTATGTCACGCACGACCAGGTCGAGGCGATGACGCTCGGTCAGCGCATCGTGGTGCTGGATAAGGGTGTGATCCAGCAGATCGATGCGCCTATGCAGATCTACGAACGGCCGGTCAACCTGTTCGTCGCGGGCTTCCTCGGCAATCCAGCCATGAACTTCTTCCGTGGCCGGCTGCGCGACGGGGTGCTCGAAGGCGATGGCGTGCAGCTGCGTCTGCCTGCAGTCAAGGCGCAACCGGGCCAGGAGATCGTCGCCGGCGTTCGGCCCGAGGACCTGCACATCGCGGCGGGAACCGCTGCGCCCGGCGGCGGCCTCACCGGGACGGTGGAATTGCTCGAATCCGTCGGCAGCGAGGCCTTCATTCACGCGACCAGCGGCGGCTGGCGGCTGATCGCGCGCTCCTCGCCGTATAATCTGCCCGCCGTCGGCGCACGCATTACACTACAGCCCGCGCCGGGCCGGATTCACTTCTTCGACGCACAGACCGGCAAGCGACTGGAGCAATGAGCAAATCGGTTTTCTTCGAAACCCTGGAGCGCGGCGTGACCGCACACCAGGCGGGGCGGCTGGACGACGCCCTGAAATCCTATCGCGCCGCGCTGCAAATCCGGCCGAACGATCCCGAAGCTTCGAGCCTGTGCGGTCTCGCATTGCTCCACAGCGGCAAGGCGGACGAGGCGCTGCCGTTGCTGCAGCAAGCAGTGGAGCGCGAGCCGGGGCAGAACGGCTTCAGGCTGAATCTCGCTGAGGGTTTCGCGCAGACGGGTATGGCGGATCGGGCCATGGTGGAGCTCGGCCTGATCATCGCCACGGAGCCCACCAACCTGGTGGCGCTGGGTCGCTTCTATTCACTCGAGTGCGACGCGCTGGTCGCACGGCGCGAGTGGCACAAGCTCTACACGAACGGCGTTGCGTGGACCACGGCAGATCCGAACGCGCCGAGTGCCTGGCGTGCACTGGCCCGCGGTGCATTCGAGGAGGGCCTGCTCTCAGATGCGACGACTGCGTTCGGGCGCTACCTGACGCTGACGAAGCCAACCGCTGCCGACTTCACCGCTTATGCGAGCCTGTGCTTGCAAGCGCTCGACATCGATACGGCCATGCAGGCGCTCGATCGGGCCGAAGCGCTCGATCCCAACTATCCGCAAATGCTCGCGCAGCGCGCGATGGTACTAATGTATGTCGGGCGGTTCGCAGAGGCCGAAGCGTACTGTCGCCGCTGTTTGCAGGCGAAGCCGGACTTCGTGCCTGCGTACTCGACTTTGAGCCGGCTGCGGCGCGGTGCACTCGACGACGCGGACCTGCAGCAGTTGAACCAGCTCGCACGCAACGCCGAGGTGTATCTCGACTATCGGATTGCGGCGATCTTCGCGATCGCGAACACTCACGACGCCCGCGGCGAGATCGATACCGCGTTCGCTGCTTACGAGGCGGCGCACCTGCTGTCGCGCGAGCGGGATGCGATCGAGAGGCGTTCGTACGATGCCGCGCAGGATGCGGCGCGTATCCAGCGCATAGTGAACGCCTCGGAGCAGTGGCCGGAAATCGCGCCGCCGCCGGATACGCCGCGACCGATCTTCATCGTCGGCATGCCACGCTCGGGCACGACCCTGCTGGAGTCCGTGCTCGGTGCGCACTCGCGAGTGTTCGCGTGCGGCGAGCGCCCCGCGCTGCGCCAGATTCTGCGCTGGCCGATCGATCTCGCACAGACGCCGCCGGAGGCACGCGAGCAAACGTTACGGGACTGGGCCAGGTTCTACTATCAGGACGTGCCGGATCTGCACGGCGTGGACCACATCACGGACAAGCATCCGCGCAACTTCGAGGCCGCGGGGTTGATCGCGCGCCTGCTGCCGAATGCGGTCATCGTGCACGTGCGGCGCAATCCGGTGGAGACGTGCCTGTCGATCTACCGGCAGGAATTCAACAAGCACTGGACGTTCACGCACCGGCTCGCCGACATCGCCGAGTACTACATCCGTTACGCGCAGCTCGTCGCGCATTGGGAGCGCGTGCTGCCGCCCGAGAAGTTCGTGACGATTCAGTACGAGGACTTCGTCGCGGACTTCGCCAACGCGGCGCCGAAGCTGGTGCAGGCTTGCGGCCTGGAGTGGGAGCCGCAGTGCCTGGAGTTTCAGAAGACCTCGCATCCGATCGCGACGTTCAGCACCGTACAGGCGCGCTCGGGAGTGGCGCTCGGCAATGGCCGCGCGCAGCGATATGAGAAGTTTCTGGGGCCGCTGGTCGCGGCGCTCGAAGCGGGCGGGGTCGATTTGCAGACGGGAAGTGTCCGTTTTGTCGAAGAGGGAGAGAAGCGCTAGAGCCCAGCTGTATTCGCAGAGGACGCCGGGTCCCCGCTCCAGGCACGCATCGACGACTGGCAGGCGATCTGCAGCGCTTCTTCCCCCAAGCATTGATACGAGATTCAGAGTCGATCAGTCTCGCTCGCCTGGCGACAGAACGAGGCGTGGCATCACTGAAGGTGTCACCCCT